>JBGSWJ010000281.1:0-15331 GCA_041752495.1 Rhodobacterales bacterium | reverse complement strand
CAGACGGGGGCACGGACGCTGACCGACGCCTATATCGCGCTGACCGGGGCCAAGGCGGAACCGGCGGGCGCGCCGCCGGAGTGAGGCCGGGCGAATCTGTCCGGACAAATCGGGGCGGAGAATCGCGTTCGGGGAGCGGGCGAAGGCCGGGGCCGGGCCCTTTGCGGCGTTGTCGGGTCTTGCAACCGGGTTCATGCAGAGGCGGCACGGGATCAGGTGCTTTTGGCCCCCCTGCCCCGCACTATTCGCTTTTCCAATATACCAGATTGGGTCCGTACCAGGGGCAGTTGTCGCGGCGTCGGGCGTGCTGGATCACTGGTCATCGCGGCGGGGAAAGATGTGATCCTTTGTCGGAGGATTCGCTGAGGGGAAACTGTTAGATGATTGAAAATCATAGAGATTCGGTGGCTGGAGTTGCGCGGCAAAGGGAGCGGGGCCGGTGGGGAAGGCACGAGCGATGCGTTCCTTGCTGACCATGACCGGGGCCGCGGCCCCTGCCCCGACAGGTCTGCCGTGCCTGCCCGCAGCTTGACCCCCGGAAAACGGCCCTGTTACCGTTTGTGGGCGAGCGGCCAGGGAACTGGGGCAAAAATCGCTGCAAATCCACAGGATCAGCGGGCCCAAAAAAACGACGCGGGGAGCGAGGGACAATGACACAGACTGAAGCAAGATGGAATTTTGGCGGTGGCCCGGGGGCGTGGATATTCCGCGTTCTGGTCGTGGCTGCTGCTGCGTTGATGGTTTATTCCTTCTTCCAGCCCTGGTGGATCGCGGATATCGCCGTCATTCAGGGGACCGATGACCTTGTGCTGCATCCCTGGGGGATCGAGGCCGTGGGGCAGGTCCGGATGGGGGCTGACCCGGCGCTTTACGAGATGCCTGCCTTCTTTGCCCCGTTCGTCTATGTCTATTTCTGCGTGGCCATGCTGGCGCTACTGGTCAGCCTGTTCGTGAATGCGACGATCAAGCTGGGGCCGGTCAGGCTGCCGCTGGCGGCGGTGCTGATCATCCTGATCGGCCTGTCCTATCTGGTTGCGGTGGGGCTGGCCTATTTCATCGGGGACATGCGGGCGACGGGGATGGACATGAAGTTCATCGGCCGGTCGCAATACACCGACCCCACATCGCACCGGAAGGTGCGGATGGAATCGGATCTGCAGCCCGGATACTGGCTGGCGCTTTATGCCGGGGTGGCGCTGGTTGCGCTGGGCCTTGTGCGGTTCCTGTTCGTGCGGAAGTGGAGAAAGTGACCGCGCCCCGGCACGGACTGTGACGGGTTGCTGGCGGAGCTGTTCGGGCGCCCGCCGGGTGTGACAAGAGATTGATGCCAAACCGGCGCGGCCCGGGGGGATGCCCCTGTGGCCGCGCGTTTCGTTTCGCGCAGCGGGCGCAAGGCGACGGGGACCTGACCCCCTGATTTTCAAGGGCTGTCAAGTGCCATTTGCGGGGTCGCCGGGGGCATTGAGCGACCAATATTGCTTATAGGAATATCCATCAGGCAATGGTGCCAACATCGCCCCACGACCGTTCACTGTCGATCAAAGTGCGGGGAGGCACGACATGAAAGTAAAGTATCTTATAGCAGGTTTGGCTGCGGCCACTGCCGCCGGTGCGGCAGGAATGGCCACGGCCCAGGTCACGCCGGAGCGCCTGATGGCGGCCGGCACCGAAGCCGAGGCCGGTAACTGGCTGATGGTAGGCAAGTCCTATGATCTGAACCGGTATTCATCGCTGGACCAGATCAACGCCAGCAACGTTGCAGGGATGCGCGTTGTGATGGCGGCGCCGATCGGTGGCTCTGAACCGGCCGGTTTCGGCATCGGTTCAATGGAGGGAACGCCACTGGCCGACAATGGGTTCCTGTATGTTTCGGACCCGTGGGGCACGCCCTACAAGTTCGATCTGTCGAACGGCATCGCCGCGCGGCCGGTCTGGATCTGCGACACCGGGATCGACAAGGACCCGAGCCGCGGCATCCTTCTGGCGAACCGGGGGCTTGCCCTGTCGGGGAACAACGTCATCACGGTGCTGAACGACGGGCGCGTTGTGGCCTGTGACGCGGAAACGGGTGACGTCAATTGGGATGTTCAGGTGGCCACCGAGCCGGGTGAAGGTTTCACCAACTCGCCCCAGGTCATCGGGGACAAGATCATTGTCGGCCAGTCCTATGGTGACTGGGCAACCCGGGGCTGGATCGCCGCGCTGAGTGCCGAGACCGGCGAGGAACTGTGGCGCTTCTATACCGTGCCCGAGCCCGGCCAGCCGGGATCTGAAACCTGGCTTTGCGAACAGACCGGAAACCCGGACTGCTGGAAGACCGGGGGCGGTGCGGCCTGGGTTGCGGGTTCGTACGACCCGGAATCGAACACGATCTTCTGGGGCACGGGGAACCCGGTGCCGATGTATGACCCTGAATACCGGCCGGGTGACAACCTTTACACGAACTCGACCGTTGCCCTGGACGTTGATACCGGCGAACTGAAGTGGCACTTCCAGTACACGCCGGGCGACTACATGGACTATGACGAAGTCGGCCCGCAGCTGCTGTTGACCGCCAATATCAATGGCGAAGACCGCAAGGTTCTGGCCCACTTTGGCCGGAACGGCATCTTCTATACGCTGGACCGCGAAAACGGGGCCTACATCAACTCGGTCGCCTATGTCAGCAACCTGAACTGGACGGCGGGGATTGACCCGAAGACCGGCAAACCGCTGGAATACAACCCGGAAGCGGCGCTGCAGACCTATGCGATAGGGGCCATTACCCGCGCTGGCGACACGGCGACGACCTGCCCGAACATCCAGGGCGGCACCAACTTCTTTCCGACGGCCTATAACCCCAACCTTGGCATTGCCTATGCGGCTGGCATCGAGGGTTGTTCGGACCTTGCGGTGCGGGAAGTCGCTGCGGCAGACGTGACGGCCGGTAACATCTTTACCGGTGGTTCGGGTGTGAACAGCGGCGAACAGACGGGTTCCATCAGTGCGGTCAACGTGGCCACGGGCGCGATCGCGGCCACGCATGCCACCACCTATCCGATGTATGGTGGCGTGATGGCCTCGGCCGACCTGCTCTGGGCCGGGCATATGGACGGCACCATGGCCGCCTATAACGCCACGACGCTTGAGGAACTGTGGTCGATCAATGTCGGCACATCGTTTCAGGGCGCACCCATGACCTTCCTTGTGGGCGACAAGCAGTATGTTGCCATCCTGGGCGGCGGTGTGGGCGTCGGCGGCGGCCTGGCTCCGGAACTGGCCAACATTCAGTCGGCCAACATGCTCTGGGTCTTCGCACTTGATTGATCTGACATGAGACGATGCCGGGCGGCCTTGGTCGCCCGGCATTTTTTTGCTGCCCGGCGCCTGTGGTGCCCGGCACAGCTGCCAGACAGACACGCCTTATCAGAGACATACCATGACCTTGAGCCATGCCGTGGCCGTCCCCCTGACAATCCTGACGCTGGCCCTTGCGACGCTGGGTGCGTCTGCCGGGATGGCGCAGGAGGCGGGCACGACCGCCGGGGATCCGGACCGTGGCAGGGTTGTCTATCGTTCGGTCGGGTATTGCGTGAATTGCCATGGTTGGGCCGGGGACGGAAAGTCGGGGACCAACCTGCAGGCCCCGGTGGGGCCGAACCTGCGCGAGACGGGGCTGGATACGGCGGGCCTGATCGAGACGATCGGATGCGGGCGTCCGGGGACGCCGATGCCGTATCACGACCGGGCCGCCTATCGGGATGGCCGGTGTTTCGGGATGGCTCTGACGGATTTCGAGCCGGGGTCGGCGCCGGTGCGCGGCAAGACCTTTAGCGACAGGGATGTGATCAATGTCGTGGCTTTTCTGGAGGCGGATGTGATCGGGCGGGGCGAGCCGACATATGCGGACTGCGCGGCGTTTTATGACAACCCGTCGGCTGCCGCCTGTGCGGGGATGGAGTAGGCCCGAGATGCGCAAGTGGACACGCCCTGCCCTTCTTCTCGTCACCGGACTTGGCTTTGGCCTGCCTGGACCGGGATCGTTTGCGCAGGAGCAGATCGCGCCGGTCTATTCGATCTGGGATGTCGTGCTGGGACAGCCGGCGAGTGAGCTGCCTGACAAGAAGGTCGCCGAAATCGCCTGCGGGACGGCGGGCGGGCCGTCGGGGCAGTCGCTTGCGTCGTTTCAGGATTTCGCATTCTGCCTGCCGGAGCCTTCGGGTCTGTTCGAGGTCCAGTTCATCAATGACGACGAACAGGACTATATCGCCCGGGCGCTGGAGGTGGAGTACCAGTTCCTGCGCGGGGGCACGTCGGTCTATGCCCATCCGGTCATCGTGTCGGTGCTGATTGATGCAGGTGGCATCGTGCAGGGCCGCAGGATCGTGACGGATGACCGCATTTCGGACCTGGCCCGGCGGACGGCCTATACGCTGATCAACAACTTCAAGGCGCAGTTCGGCGGCTGGACGCTCGACTGTGTGGATGTCCCGATGCAGGACGGTGAATTGCCCGTGGGGGACGAGTTCATCCACCAGATCTGCACCGGGCATTCACCTGACGGCACGACCAATGTTGCCGTCGAGGCGAGTTACCTGCGCAAGAAGGGTCAGGTGGCCACCAATCAGGAGACCCAGCAGGTCAACATCGGCTATTTCGAGAGCCAGACCCGGTTTGAGGAAATCCTGGCTCCCTACAGCCCGACGGCGGCGCCATGAGGTCAGTTCTGGACCCGGCCATCGGCCATGATGTTTCCGCTCATCTTGGCCATGTCGAAGTTGACCTCGCGGGTGGCTGCGGTGGCAAAGCGGTTGGCGGTGATGTTCGCGTCGGTGACGATGGCGCGGCGCAGGTTGGCGCCGTAGAAATCGGTCTGTGTGATGGTCGCGCCGACAAAGGTGGCGCGGCTGGCCTCGGCTTCGACAAAGCCGGCATAGCTGATGGTGGCACCGTCAAAGGTGCTGCGGCCGATCTGGGCGCGGTTGAGGTTGGTTTCCTGCATGGATGCGCCGCTGAAATCGGCGTTGTTGGCGGTCGAATCGCGCAGGAGTGTCCGGTCAAGCACCGCCCCCGCAAGCGTGGCAGAGGTCAGGCGCACGGTCTGCATCCGCGCCTCGGTCAGATTGGCACCGGAAAGGTCCGCGCCCGACATCTGTGCGCCATAGAACATGGCGCGCATGAAGTCGCCTCCGGTCATTTTAGCCTCGGTCAGGTCGGCAAGGTTGAAATTGGTGCCCACAGCCGTCACGTCGGACAGGATCGTGCCGCGCAGGTTGGCCCGGTGAAAGGACGCGTCCGTCAGGATCGCGCCGGTCAGATCGACGCCCGCAAGATCGGCCCTTTTGAAATCCGCGCCCTGCAGGTCGCAACCCCGGCATTCGGTGAGCGTTCCGGCAATAAGGTCGGCCACCTGATCGGCCAAGACCGGGCTTGCCGTGATTGCCACGATTGCCGCGAGCACGTTCCGCATTCCTGGTCACTCCTGCCGTCGAAAAGGTTCATTGATGTCTTCTGATACAGACCGCATCCTTTGCTTGCGCAAATTCTGGACATTGGTGTTGTCAATGGCGGCGGTCGGTGCGGCCCTGTCCGGAGGGCCTGCGATGGCGCAGGCCGATGCGACCGAGATCCGGGGCACGGCCGAGGTGATCGACGCCGACATCATCAAGATCGGAAATCAGCGGGTGATCTTGTGGGGGATCGACGCGCCCGAACGGCGGCAGACCTGCCGGCTGAATGGCGAGCTTTGGGGCTGTTACGATGTGGCCTTTCGCCAGTTGCAGCTTTTGGCCGGGCGAGGCGAGGTGGTCTGCTATTTCCACGGTGAGCCGGACCCCTTTGGCCGCCGCTTTGGCGTCTGTGAAAGCGGGGGGCAGGATCTGAACGCCGAGATGGTCAAGGGCGGCTTTGCGCTGGCCTATGAGGAAGAGACCGACGCCTACCTGGCGCAGATGGCCGAAGCGATCGGGGCCAGCGTCGGGTTATGGCAGATCGGTGCACAGTTCGAAGAGCCTTGGGTGTTTCGCCTGCGCGAGACCCCGGGCGGGTTCAGATAGGACGGAAGATGACGCAGATAGCAGATGCCATCCTGACGCCGGGTCGCGACGGGGCCTATGATGCGGTTTTCAAATGGGCGCTGTTCATCGCGCTGGTCGCGGTGGGGTCGGTGGTGGCCTATGACTATGGGCTGCTGACCTACCTTTTCGCGGCGGACCGTTCGCGGATCACGGTGCTGATTGCGGTGCTGTTTGTGGGTTTTTCGGGCCATTGCCTGTGGATCCTGCTGGAACTGTCGCGGGAATACCGGCGGGCTATGATGTGGAAGGCCGAGCTGGCCCGTATGGATCGCGCGCCCGAGGTGCCACGGGGTGGCGGGCTGGTGGACAGTTTCGTGGCCGATGTGATCCGGTCGCGCGAGCATCCGTCGGAAGTGGAGGGTAATGCGCACCTTCTTATGATGAGCCTGGGGGCGAGTTTCCGGCGCCGGACCAAGATCGGGACCTATGGGACGGACCTGCTTTACAAGCTGGGGATGCTCGGGACGATGGTGGGCTTTGTGATGATGCTGAATTCGATGGGGGATCTGTCGAATTTCGACGTCGATACGCTGCGCGGCGCGTTGCAGAAGATGATCGCGGGCATGGCCGTGTCGCTTTTGACCACGATTGCGGGGCTGATCGGGGGCATCCTTTTGCGGATCGAATACAATATCGCCGACGCCTTGGTGACCGATATCAGCCAGACCACGGTCAGCTTTACCGAAGTGTCCCTGCTGCCCCTTCTGGCCCGTGGCGAGCGCGATGTTTGAAGAAGAGCAGGAGCCGGAGTTCGAGATCTTCTCGGCGCTGCTGTTCAATTCGCTGAAGGCCATCACCTTCATGTTCTTCATTTCGTTCGCGATGATCAACAAGCCTGCCGACGAGGGCAAGATCGACCCGAAGGCCGAGATGATGATCACGGTCACATGGCCCGACAACAATCCCGATGACGTGGATACCTATGTGATGGACCCGGCCGGCAACATCGTCTGGTACAACCAGCGCGAGGCCGGGCTGATGCATCTGGAGCGGGATGACCGGGGGATGTTCAAGGATGTGATCCTTCTGAACAACGAGGAGATCTCGAACCCGCTGAACCAGGAGACGATCGCTTTCCGGGGGCTGCAGGACGGCGAATACATCGTCAATGTCGTGCATTACATCGCCAATGGGTCGGCCCCCCTGCCCGTCGAGGTCAAGGTCGAGAAGCTGAACCCGACGGTCGAGGTGATCTTTTACCAGACGCTGGAGTTGCGTGGGACGGGTGATGAGGTGACGGCTGTCCGGTTCACGCTCGACGGGAGCGAGGTTATCAATGTCACCAATGAGCCGAGAAGTCTTGTCGCGATGACGCGGGAAGGCGGCAAGGCCCCCGGCAGCGGTGGGGACGCCCCTGCAATCCCCGGACAGATCGACGCGGCAACCGGGCAGGTGATCGAACAATGACCTTCAACATTCTGTCCCTGACGGCGGCCTATGCGCTCGTGGCGACGCTTCTGGCCTATCTGCTTTTGTTGTCGCGGCTGCATTGGGTGTTCAAGGGGTTGGCGACGGTGGCGACGATCGCGCTGATCCCGCTGACGTTTCACGGTGTGGGCGAATTGCGGGGCCTGCCGTCGGACGGGCCGATCCCGTCAAACTTCATGCTGCTGTGGGCGCAGGTCGTAGAACCGAACCTGTTGCAGGGGGAAAAGGGCAAGGTGTTTCTGTGGCTGCAGACCCTGGACGAGGAGAATTATCCGGTGGGACAGCCGCGCGCCTATCAGTTGCCATATTCGGACGAATTGAAGATCAAGCTGGCCGAGGCGACGGGGGATATTGCCAAGGGCGAGGAGGTGCAGGGCACGGTCGACAGCGAGGAGGCCCTGCCCGAGGAGACGTCGGAGACGCTGGCGCTTGAGATCGAGGCGGGGACGGCCGAGATCAGGCCGGGCGGGTCATCGAATGTGGGCGAACGGGTGTTCCAGTTCGAGGCGTCGATGCTGAGTTTTGGTGCGGCAGAGGCGCCGGTGACGCCGGGCAAGCCGCCCTGATCCGCGGCTCCGGTCTTGTAAATGTTCTGGAGAGCGCCCGCCGGTTCCGGCGGGCGTTTTGTCATGACTGTTCCGTGGGCCGCAGGTTCGGGTGACGGTGTAGCGCCTTGCGGCTGCCCAGAAGCGGAAGGATCAGGCTGGCGATGCCGAAGACAAGGACCACGGCCAGGACGCCGCCGATCAGCCAGCGGCCCCAGCGCAGGGATTCGACATCGGCGCCGAACCAGCCCTGATCGCCGCTGAGAAGGACGCGGCCCCGCTGACCATCGGCGGCGCCCAGAAGGATGGAACGGCCAAGGTCGAGCGAGATGGTGCTTTCGTCGAGCCAGATGACAACCTGATGGCTTTGTCCGGGGGCCATCTCGCCCAGCGAGAGCGCCGTCATGCCGGTGGATGTGGTGGTGATATCGGCGATCGCACCATCGATGGAGGCGAGAAGGGCGCCCGGGACGGTGAGTGCGACATCTGCGGCGGCGTCGGTGGTGACGACTGTTCCGCTGACTGTCCGGCGGAACGAACCCATGGCCAGAAGTTCGCTGAGTTCGGGGACGCCGTCCATCATGGACTGGACGGCCACGACATTCATCAGGCGGGGCAGGACGATGTCCTTGACCTTGTTCAGGGACGCTTCGGGCAGGGTCAGGCGGATTGCCACGTCCTGATCGAGGCGTTGTTGAAGTTCCCTGGCCATGAATTCGGCGACAAGGGTGGGATCGACGCCCATGTCGGGTGGCAGGGGAAAGTCCTGCACGACAAGGTTGGCCTGCAGCGGCGGAGCGAGGAGCCCGCGGGCGTTGCCCGACATGATCAGGAGCCCGAGGCCTGAAGACAGGATCAGGCCGAGGGCGACGAGGACTTGCCAGACGCGCATGACTTCTCCGTGGTGGTTCGGGGCAAGGCTAGCCGGTTTGGCCATTGGAAATACCGATAGCACAGATTGCCCGCCTGCATGGCCGGGCCGCCCCGGCGGGGGCGGCCTAGTCGTGGGTTGCGGGCATCGGGGGGCTTGTCTCGTGCGGGGGCACGATGCCCGGCGTTTCCAACTCCACCATGTGATGGGTGAAATCGGTCTGGCAATAGTCGACGATGCCCCGGAAGATGCGGGCATAAGCGCCGTGGGTCAGCAGGTGCTTGCGCATCACCAGCACGATCCGGCGTGACATGCCGTTGATCTTGTAGAGGCGCAGCTTGCTGCGGATCGACTGGGGCAGGTAAGAGGCGGTCGAGACCGGAAGATGGGCTGTGGCGAGCCCTTCGGCAACGAAGGAGGCCGCGACATTGAAGCTGGGCGCGCCGAACGTGGCCATCGCATGCGGCATATACATGCGATACCAGTCGTCGGACGGGCCGCGCGTGGGCACCGCGCTGTCGATTTCCACATAGCGGAGGAGTTCCGGCCGGATCCGCGATGCCTCTGCGCCGGGCGAGAAGGCATAGCGCAGTTCATCGTCTGTCACGGTCGTGGGCACGGCCAGCGCGATGTTTTCGGTGTAAAGATCGCCCACGGCGAAGTTGGCGGCCTCGGGCCCCATCACCTCGGCCGCGAGGATGGCGACGTTGATCTTGTGCATGCGCAGCTGTTCGAACAGCGCGTTGGAGTTCAGATCATAAATCACCTCGAACTTGGCGAAGTTGTTTTCGGTCATCGTGATCTTGGCTGCCGCCATCACGAAGGCGCCGCGGAGCGCGGGTGTGATGCCAAGGCGCAGGACCACGGTGCCGTGGCGGAACCGCTGTTCATGTTCGCGCAGGCTGTCCTGCATCTGCCGGATCATCTCTTCGGCGTGCTTGAACCAGAATTCGCCCGCCGGTGTCAGCGTGACCGTGCCGGTGCGGTTGCGTTCGATCAGTTGCGCGCCAAGCTGTTCCTCGAGCTTGGCGAGCTGCTGGCTGATGGAAGGCTGGCTCAGGCCGACGCGGTGGCTGGCCCGGGTGATCGTCCCGGCGATGACAACGCCGTGGAAAATTTCAAGCTGACGAAACTTGATGTCCACGCCGTTCGGTCCGAAGGCGTGAACGCTTGTCTGCAGCTTACTCATCCGTTCACCATTTACAGGTTTCTCACATCGGAGACCATTTAAGGGCGACAACACGGCCTTCGGGGGTGATCGGCACGACGATGACCCCGTTCTGGGCATCATAATCCAGATCCGCCGCGCCTGAGGCAATAGTCGCGATGACTGTGGGCGCGCCGCCCGGCATCTGGTGAAGCACGGTTCCCGCGCCGTTGTTGGTCAGGATCACGCCGCCCTTGCCATCTGAGACGATACCGTCAAGAACCCCGGGCGGTTCGGTGGCGCCGTAAGGTTCAATGGCACCGCTGGCCAGATCAAGCACGACGGTCCAGCCGGGGACAATGTTTTCAAAGCCCCCCGAGATATCCCCGAGATTGGCCACCAGAAGTTTGCCGTCAGGTCCGGGCATGAGCCCGTTGGCCCCGGCAAGGCCCGCATCCTGGGCGACGAGTGCCAGCCCTTCGCCTTCGATCTTGTAGACGGCGTTGCCGAAGGTGTCAGAGACATAGACCGTACCGTCGGTGCCGATCGTGATGTCGTTGAGGAATGCCACACCCTGCCCCGGATAGGTCGCAGTGACGGCGCCCGTGGCGAGGTCGATCGCCTTGACGCTGTCAATGTCGGAAACATAGAGCGTTCCGTCCTTGACCCCCATGCCCTTGGGCGCGTCGAGCCCGGTGGTAAAGGCCATGTTCTGCACTGTGCCCGAGGCGTCCATCGTGGCGATATAGCCGTCGCCATCCTTGGCCATCGGGTCGGCGCCCATATTGGAGACGTAGAACAGACCCGTCCCGGCATCCCAGAGCACCGATTCAGGCAGGGCAAAGCCAGTGGTTTGCCAAAGCTCGACGGCGTCTTGTGCGAGGGTCGGAGCGGCGAGCCAGAAAGCAGCAACCATTGTTCCGCCAAAGCGGGCAAACCTTGTCGAGATGTGCATGATCAATCCTTTCGATTGGTTACTTATCGTCTCACGCGACGTTCATTGTTACAAATAGGGCCTGCCAATATGCACCATAGGTGCAGCCTATGAGGGCCCTTCCACTTTCTGCCCCAGCCCGGCTTTGGCCTGACGGGGCTTGGCTTCCACCCCTGCTGCAGAGGGGGACGAAGCCTTTGAGCTGAGCCATGCCCGACATAAGAACAGACCTTTCCGTTCCTTTCGTTGTTCTGGATCAACGCCCGTTCCGCACTTCCTTTGGCCGGAACGACCTGCTGCCATACAGCGCAGCGATGCGGCGATCCCGACAGCTTTGGCCGTTCAGAATGGCCACGGCTATGGAACAACCAGAATAACGAAACCAGACGTCCATACAACCATAGGTTACAAGGCCCGGACAATGGGGGCAATTTTGTCGTTGCAAGTTGTCCGGACAAGTACACTGTGACACAGGATGCGCTGCGGGGTCCATGAGGGGCTGGCAATACTCAACATTGGAAAGGCGAATGCTGGTCTGATGATTGCCTAGAGGGTTGGCAGGAACGCGCCGTTGCGGCTGCTGATGTGATCGCGGACCGAGGCCATGGCGGGCGTCATGGTATGGTCCTGGCGGTGCAGGAGATACCATTTGCGGATGATGGGCAGATCCTCGGCCTCGATCATCGCGAGACGCCCGGCGCGCAGTTCTTCGGTCACGGTGTGGAGCGAGATCATCGCGATGCCGAGGCCTGCCATGACGGCCTGCTTGATCGTCTCGTTTGATTCGACTTCGGTCGTCTCGTAGAGGCGGCCCTCGCCGATGCGGTCGAGGTAGCGGTTGGTCAGGATCCGGGTGCCGGATCCCTGTTCCCGGACGATGATCCGCTGGGACAGGATGTCTTCGGCTCGGACCCGGCCGGAGAGCGTCAGGGGGTGGCCCTTGGGGGCGATCATCACATGGGGATGATCGCCGATCGCCAAGGCCACAACGGGGGGATCGCGGGGCGGGCGGCCCATGATTGCAAGGTCGACGGCGCTTTCATCCAGGGCTGACAGGATCGTTTCACGGTTGCCGACCCTGAGCGTCACGTCGATATCGGGGAAGGCGCGGAGCAGGTCGGCGACAAGGCCGGGGGCGAAATATTTGCCGGTGCTGACGACGCCAAGAACGACATGGCCTGCGAGCCCCTTTCGCAGCGCCTCGATCCGGTTGATCGCCATGCGGAAGCCTGACTGGGCCTTGTGATGGGCGTCGAGAAGGGCCTGACCTTCGGGCGTCGGCTGAAAGGCAGGCTGACCGCCGCGCACGAGCATGGCGCAGCCGAAGTTGTCTTCGAGCAGGCGAAGCTGGGTGTGGACGGCGGGTGGCGTGAGGCCGAGGAGGCTGGCCGCCTGGGTGATGGACCCGGTCGCCACCACCGCCTCGAGCGCGCGGAGCTGTTTGAATGTCAGAGCGTTCAGGCGCTTCATTCAATTTCCTTAAATCGTGCTTTCACATTCTTAAATTTCTTTACAGGTCAAACGGCGCTTACTCAATCCCAACGAGTCGGGACACCAGAAGGAGCCTGATACCATGTCACCCCGGATCATCGCAGAAGAAGGCATTCCCCCTGCCCTTTTGCCCATCATCGGGGCGATCTGCACGGTGTCGCGGGATCTGTCGCGGATCATAGCGAGGGGAGCGATCGGCCAGACATTGGGCGCCGGTGTGGGCGAGAATGCGGATGGGGACGCGCAGAAGGCGCTGGATGTGCTGGCGGATGAGGCCTTTGTGGCGGCGCTGCGGGCCACCGGGCTGCGCTGGTATCTGTCCGAGGAGCAGGACGATGTCCTACCGATGGACGGGGACGGGCAATTCGCCCTGGCCATCGACCCGCTGGACGGATCGTCCAATATCGATGTGAACGTGTCGATCGGGACGATCTTTTCCATCACCCCTGCCCTGCCATCGCCCGAGGCGTCGTTCCTGCGGCCGGGGGATGAGCAGATTGCGGCGGGCTATGTGATCTATGGCCCGCAGACGGCGCTGATCGTGACCTTTGGGCAAGGCGTCCGGGCCTATGTTCTTGATCCCGACACGGCGACCTTTGTACTTGTCAATCCGGACCTGCGTATCCCCGCGACAGCCAGCGAATTTGCGATCAACGCCTCGAACTACCGTCACTGGCTCAAGCCGGTCAGGGCCTATATCGACGATTGCGTTGCCGGCGACACTGGTCCCCGCGGCCGCAATTTCAACATGCGATGGGTTGCGTCGCTGGTGGCCGAGACGCATCGCATCCTGACACGGGGCGGGATCTTTCTGTATCCGTCCGACACCCGCAAGGGATATGAACGTGGCCGCCTGCGCATGTTGTACGAATGTGCCCCGATTGCGATGATCGTGCACCAAGCAGGGGGCAAAGCCACGGATGGCTGCGACCCGATCCTGACACAGACCGCGTCATCGCTGCACGCCCGAACGCCATTTGTCTTTGGCACGGCTGACAAGGTTGACCGTGTCGCCGCCTATCACGACCTGCCAGAACAAGAGGTTTCGGCCCTGTTCGGCACGCGTGGCCTTTTCCGCAACTGATCCGCCCGGAACCCAGAATGAGCAAGAAACATCCCATCATTTCGGTCACAGGCTCCTCGGGGGCTGGCACGACCACCGTCAAATCGACCTTTGACCAGATCTTCCGCCGCGAGGGTTTTACCGCCGTTGCCATCGAAGGCGATGCTTTCCATCGCTACGACCGGGCGTCGATGAAGGCCGAACTGGACAAGCGCAAGGCGACCGGGGATCAGACCTTTTCCCACTTTTCCTATGATGCCAATGAACTGGCCAAACTTGAGGAAATCTTCCGCACCTACGGAGCGACCGGGAAGGGCGAGACCCGCCACTACATCCATGACGATGCCGAAGCCGCTCGGTGGGGCACCCCGCCCGGCAACTTCACGCCCTGGGCCCCGTTCGAGGAAGGGTCGGACCTGCTGTTCTATGAAGGGTTGCACGGGGCCGTTTCGACTCCAGACATTCAGATCGGCAAGTTTGCCGATCTCAAGATCGGGGTGGTGCCTGTCATCAACCTTGAATGGATCCAGAAGATCCACCGCGACAAGGCACAGCGCGGCTATTCGACCGAGGCCGTGACGGATGTGATCCTGCGCCGGATGCATGCCTATGTGCATTGCATCACGCCGCAGTTCATTGAAACGGATGTGAATTTCCAGCGGGTGCCGGTCGTCGATACGTCGAACCCGTTCATCGCGCGGTGGATTCCCACGGCGGATGAAAGCCTTGTCGTGATCCGGTTCCGCAATCCGCGGGGGATCGATTTTCCTTATCTCACCTCGATGATCCACGGGTCGTGGATGAGCCGCGCCAATTCCATCGTCATTCCCGGCGGCAAGATGGATCTGGCGATGCAGCTGATTTTCACGCCGATGGTGATCCGCCTTGTCCATGAATCCAAACGCGCCTGAGGCCCTGACATGACTGCCCACGCCCCACTTTCCGTGACCATCGAGGACAGCATGGCCAACGCCATCCGCGCGCTCGCGATGGATGCCGTGCAGGCCGCCAATTCCGGCCATCCCGGCGCGCCGATGGGCATGGCCGATGTGGCGGCGGTGCTGTTCAACCGTTTCATGACGGTCGATCCGTCGGATCACCGCTGGCCCGACCGGGACCGGTTCGTCATGTCGGCGGGGCATGGGTCGATGCTGGTCTATGCGATCAATCATCTGCTGGGCTATGACGATATGGGCATGGACCAGATCCGTGCCTTTCGCCAGCTGGGCAGCCGGACGGCCGGGCATCCGGAATACGGCCACGCCAAGGGGATCGAGACGACGACCGGGCCTTTGGGGCAAGGGATTGCCACAGCGGTCGGCATGGCGCTGGCCGAGCGGATGATGAATGCGCGTTACGGTGACGATCTGGTCGATCACCGGACCTATGTGATCGCCGGCGATGGGTGCCTGATGGAGGGGATCAGTCACGAGGCGATTGATCTGGCCGGGCATCTGGGGCTGGGGCGGCTGGTGGTGTTGTGGGATGACAACGGCATCACGATTGATGGGCGAACGGATCTTTCGACCTCGACCGATCAGCTGGCGCGGTTTGCGGCGGCGGGCTGGCATGTGCAGGCGGTTGACGGGCATGACAAGGAGGCGGTTGCGGAGGCGATTGCTGCGGCCAATGCGGAGGGGCGCCCGTCTCTGATCGCTTGCAAGACGCTGATCGGCTTTGGCGCGCCGAACAAGCAGGGGAGCAAGGATACGCATGGCTCGCCGCTTGGGGTGGATGAGGTGGCAGCGGCGCGGGTGGCGATGAACTGGCCCTTTCCGGCGTTTGAAGTGCCGGAC
>JBGSWJ010000280.1:0-2968 GCA_041752495.1 Rhodobacterales bacterium | reverse complement strand
GGGGTGCGCGCGACCAGAGGGCCGCAGCGGCGCGCCCGTCGGTCGTGAGCGGTTCGGTGATGTAGGCGGCGGTGTAATGGCCGGGGCGCCAGCCATAGCCGTTGGGGTTGGGTGTCATTGTCATCCTGCCTGAAAGCCTGCGCAGCATGACGATAGGGTCCGGGCGGCTGTTCGCCAACACCCTGCTTGTCCCCCGGTTTCTTTGTCTCTCAAATACCTCGGGGGAGCCGCAGGCGGGGGCAGAGCCCCCCCCTACACCGCCAGCGGCGCGCGCCCGATGGAATCGTAGGCGACAAAGCCGGCTTTGCCTGCGTCATCAGCGGAATAGACGTTGCGCAGGTCGGCCATGCGGGCGGTGGTCATCGACCCGGCAAGGCGGGACAGGTCCAGCGCGCGGAATTCGTTCCATTCGGTGAGGACAACAAGGAGATCGGCCTCCTTGGCGGCATCATAGGGGCTGTCCATCCAGGTGACGCCGGGAAGGAGTGCCTCGCCCTCGTGCTGGCCCTTGGGGTCGCAGACGCGGA
Organism: Rhodobacterales bacterium; assembly: GCA_041752495.1. Classification (GTDB taxonomy): domain Bacteria; phylum Pseudomonadota; class Alphaproteobacteria; order Rhodobacterales; family Rhodobacteraceae; genus JAPLPE01. Next base: position 2,441 of record JBGSWJ010000280.1, on the reverse strand, counting down.
CCTTGGCGCCGCCGCCGATCAGGGCGGGCACGATGGTAAGGGACGGTGCATCGCGCATGTCGTCGGTGTTGGGCTTGAAGGTGACGCCAAGCACCGCGACCGTCTTGCCGTTGAAGCTGCCGTCGCAGAGGTCGGAGAGCTTGTCGATCATCCGGCGCTTGATATCTTCATTCACCGCGATGACGGTTTCGGTGATGCGCATGGGCGCGCCGAAATCCTGGCCGATGCGGGCCAGCGCCTTGGTATCCTTGGGAAAGCACGATCCGCCATAGCCGGGGCCGGCGTGGAGGAACTTGTTCCCGATGCGGCCGTCAAGGCCCATGCCCTTGGACACGGCCTTGATATCGGCCCCCACGCGTTCGCAGAGGGCAGCGATTTCGTTGATGAAGGTGATCTTGGTCGCAAGGAAGGCGTTGGCCGCGTATTTGATCATCTCGGCGCTTTCCAGATCGGTGGTGACGATCGGGAAATCGCGCAGGAACAGGGGCCGGTAGATCTCGGCCATCACGGCAGCGGCGCGGTCGGATTCGACGCCGACGACAACGCGGTCCGGTCGCATGAAATCGTCGATGGCGGCCCCTTCGCGCAGGAATTCGGGGTTCGAGGCGACATCGAAATCAGCACCCGGCACGGCTTCACGTATGACGTCGCGGACCTTGGCGTTGGTGCCGACGGGGACGGTCGATTTCGTGACCACGACGGTATAGCCCGTCATGGCTTGGGCGATGTCGCGGGCGGCGGCCATGACATAGGTGAGGTCGGCATGGCCATCCCCCCGGCGCGAGGGCGTGCCGACCGCGATGAAGACGGCCCCCGCCCCGGCGACGGCGGCCTTGATATCGGTGGTGAAATGGAGCCGCCCGGCCCCCACGTTGCGGGCCATCAGCGCCTCGAGGCCCGGTTCGTAGATCGGCGCGATGCCGTCGTTCAGCTTGGCGATCTTGCGCGGGTCCAGATCGACGCAGGTCACATCGTGGCCGAAATCCGAAAAGCAGACGCCCGAGACAAGGCCCACATAGCCGGTGCCGATGATTGCGATGCGCATGATGAAACCTCATTGGTGCTGTTGCGCGGACCTTGTTCAATGGCGGGTCAAAGTCAACCCGAAGGAGAGGATTTGCGCGTCCTGAGCGAAACGCTGACGGATAGGGCCCCTATCCGGGCGGGGAAACGGGAGGCTGTGTTGCAGGCGGTGCATGATTTGCCGTCATTTCGGGCGGGGGCGGCAGAGCGATCTTGCCAGCGCAGGGGGAACGGCGTGACAGTGGGACAGGCAGCATGTCAGGCGAAAGAATGCGCGATCCTCATACGGACCGTCTGGATTATCCGGCGCTGGTCGAACTGCTCAAGGCGCGGCGGGCGAGCCTGCCGCCAAGGCTGCAGGATGTGGCGCAATTCGTGCTGAACAACCCCGAGGATGTGGCGATCCTGACGATTGTCGAGATCGCACGCGGCGCGGGCGTGCCGCCGTCGGCGATCACACGGTTCACGCAGGAACTGGGGTTCGAGCGATTTTCTGAACTGCAGGCGGTATTCCGGTCGCGGCTGGTGGGGCCACGGCTGAACTATGCCGACCGGCTGCGCGGAATCTCGGACAAGGCGGCGGACGGAGATCTGGACCTGTCTGATCCGCAGGGCGTGCTCGAGGTCTTTGCCTCTTCCGCCTATCGCAGCCTGTCGGGCATGGTCGAGGATCAGCGCGCAGCCCCGCTGGCCGCCGTGGTTGCGGCGATCCGGGGGGCGGCGGCGGTGCATGTGACAGGGGGACGGGGGGCCTTTGGCGTCGCGGCCTATTCGTTCTACGGGCTGGCCGCCGTGGGCAAAAGGGCGTTCCTCATTGACAATCTGGGGGCCATGCGGGTGCAGCAGGTCCAGGCCGTGGGGCCCGAGGATGTGATCCTGGCCATCAGCTTTGACGACTACACGCGCGAGACGATCGAGACGGCGGAACTGGCGGCAGCGGCGGGTCGCACGGTTCTGGCGATCACGGATAACGAGCTGTCTCCGCTGGTGCCTTTGGCGCGACATGCCCTGTTTGTGAAGGAGGCGCGGCTGGGCCATTTCCGCAGTCAGGTACCGGCGATGGTGCTGTGCCAGGCGATCATCGCTTCGGTCGGCCGGTCTGGCGGGGCGGATGGGGAACGGCGGATCGGGCGATCCTGACTCCAGGCGCGGGAGTGGCCGGGAAACCCCGCCCTGAACCGGCGGACCCGGGTTGCAGTGCGCGACACGCGCACCCTACGCCGCCGGTCTGGGTCTGGCACTTTGGTCATCGGTGAAGCGCGGCGGGGTGAACCCTGTCTTGTATGTTTCTTTGTCTTCCAAATACCTCGGGGGGCTGCGTGAGCAGCGGGGACAGCGCCCCCTCCGGAGGGCTGCCATCAGGGACGGTGTCTTGCCTGTGTTCGGGCGTTGTCGTGCGGGGCGGCGGCGGAGGGGGC
>JBGSWJ010000279.1:0-9610 GCA_041752495.1 Rhodobacterales bacterium | reverse complement strand
TCAAGCGCCACAACATCATCCCAGCCCGGATCAGGCGGCGCCCCGGCGGCGGCGGTAAATTCCGCGCCCGAAACATCCCTCAGCCGCACCCGCACCGTGGCCGTCCCGTCCTGATCGCCAACGGTCATCCCGGCCTCGTCCACGATCATCGGGCGGGCCAGATCCACCACCATCCGCGACCAGCCGGGCCGCAGGATGCCAAAGCGCAGATCATTCGCGCCCAGAGCCTGCAAAAGCCCTTCCGTCGTGGCCCCCCGCCAGTCCACCTCGCGGAAATCCAGAATCAGCCGCTTGGGACTGTCCAGCGTAAAGACCCGCCAGGGTACCGGCTGGCTCATGTAAAGCGTCACAGCGATGCCCTCTTCGACATCGGTGACGGCGCTTTGGGTCACATCGAGACGCGCGAGTCCCGAAAACTCCTGCGCCGCCAAAGGCAGGACGCTCAGCCAAACCGCACACCACCAGCCGATCCACCGCACCACTGCCTTCGCCATGCCCTTCAGCCCGATCCTGTCTGCGCCCAGCCGCCCTATCACGAAAAGGACAGCAGGGGCCCGTGGGGTTGAGTTTGCCCCTGCCCCTCACCTATCCTCTGCCCGTCCAGAAGGCTTCCCGTCAATCCCACCCTCACGGGGCCTTGGCAGCGCCGCCCGGATATGCACAAGTCCGCCAGACCAGAACCCGGAGTCCGTGATGTCCCTGCGCCTTGCCCTGCCCCTCGCCCTCTGCCTCGGCACACCGCTTGCAGCACTGGATCTGGGCGCCATGACGGACGAAGAACGCGCGGCCTTCCGCGCCGAAGTGCGGGCCTACCTGATCGAAAATCCCGAAGTGCTGATGGAGGCGATTGCCGTCCTCGACGAACGCGACAAGGCCGCGCAGGCAGCGGCCGACGTTGCCCTTGCCACCCAGAACGCCGAAGCCCTGTTCAATGATGGCTATTCCTATGTCGGCGGTAATCCGGACGGCGACATTACCTTGGTCGAATTCATGGATTACCGCTGCGGCTACTGCAAACGTGCCTTTGAAGAGGTCAACCAGCTTCTTGAAGCCGATGGCAATATCCGCTTCATCGTCAAGGAACTGCCGATCCTTGGCGAACAATCCACGATGTCGGCCCAGTTCGCCATTGCCGTCCAGCAGATCCACGGCGACGAGACCTACAAGGTCATCCACGATTCACTGATGACGTTGCGCAGCGACATAACGCCCGATGTGCTGGCGCGACTTGCCGATACCTTTGGCCTTGACCCCGCCCCGATCATGAACCGGATGAACGGACCCGAAGTGGCCGAGGTCATCAACCAGAACCGTGCGCTGGCGCAGTCGATGCAGATTTCCGGCACGCCCACATTCGTTGTCCAAGACACGATGCTGCGCGGCTACCTGCCCTTGGCGCAGATGCAGCAGGTGGTGGCCCAGGTCCGCGAGGACTAGGCCGCCAGCTTCTTCTGGTTCCAAATATCCTCGGGGGGTGACGCCGCAGGCGGCAGGGGGGCAGACAGCCCCCCTTCTTCTTGCGCAAAAGCAGTGCGCCGCAGGCGCTCCGTCTGATAGCGCCCTACTCTGCAGCCTCGGCTGCCATGCGGGCGTCGATCTCTGCGGCCTTGCGTTCGACCTGTTCCACGATGTGCTCGATCATCTGGTCATTGGACAGCTTGTGGCTTTGCTTGCCCGCCAGATAGACCATGCCAGACCCGGCCCCGCCGCCGGTAAAGCCCACATCGGTCATCAGCGCCTCGCCCGGCCCGTTCACCACGCAGCCGATGATCGACAGACTCATCGGCGTCTTGATGTGCTCCAGCCGCTTTTCCAGCGCCTCGACGGTCTTGATGACGTCAAACCCCTGCCGTGCGCAGGACGGGCAGGAAATGATGTTGACGCCCCGGTGCCGCAGGCCCAGCGATTTCAGGATCTCGAACCCGACCTTGACCTCTTCCACCGGATCGGCCGACAGCGACACACGGATCGTGTCGCCAATCCCCATCCAAAGCAGTTGGCCAAGCCCGATGGCCGACTTGATCGTGCCCGAAACGAACCCGCCCGCCTCGGTGATGCCCAGATGGATCGGCGCATCCGTCGCATCCGCCAGTTGCTGATAGGCCGCCGAGGCAAGGAAGACGTCCGACGCCTTGCAGGAAATCTTGAACTCGTGAAAATCGTTGTCCTGCAACAGCTTGATATGATCGAGGCCCGATTCCACCATCGCATCCGGGCAGGGTTCGCCATACTTTTCCAGCAGGTGCTTTTCCAGCGACCCTGCATTCACCCCGATCCGGATTGAACAGCCGTGGTCACGCGCGGCCTTTATCACTTCACGCACACGCGACGCGTCCCCGATATTGCCCGGGTTGATCCGCAGGCAAGCCGCGCCTGCTTCGGCAGCCTCGATGGCGCGGCGGTAGTGGAAATGGATGTCGGCCACGATCGGCACCGGGCTTTCGCGGCAGATCTCGCGCAGCGCCTGGGTCGAGGCCTCGTCCGGCGTGGACACGCGGACGATATCGGCCCCGGCCTCGGCAGCGCGGATGACCTGATCCAGCGTACCCTTGATATCGGTAGTCAGCGTGTTGGTCATCGTCTGCACCGAAATCGGTGCATCCCCGCCCACGGGAACCCGCCCGACCATGATCTGACGTGACTTGCGCCTGTCGATATTGCGCCAGGGACGGATCGGATTGTGCGACATGGGGGCCTCGGAAACGCTGTGCTTTGCCGCGAACCTAAGCTGCGCCGCGTCCTGCCACAACCGTCACATGGGATTATTCGGCGGGGGCGATTTCCGGCTGCGGCAACGGTTCTGGGCCGGTTTCGGCCTGTGCCACCTTCACGATCTGCGCCAGATCGGCGTCAGCCGACAGATCGGCCACCTGATAGGTCCCGGCAATCGCCTCGGGCGACAGGGCGACATTGGCGGTGACCGTGCCGCGCGGCCCGACCGGGCCATGGGCCACGCCGTTCAGCGCAAAGTAAAGCGACCCCGATTCCCCGACGCGGAGCGTGGCGGGTTCTTCGGTCACCGGCACCTCAAACGTGTCTCCGGCGTTCAGGATCCCTTCAAACAGAACCGACCCATCTGCCGCCTTGACCCGCACCCATGCCGGGCGGACGGCAACAAGCTGCAACTCGGGCACCGGGCCCTCGGTGACCTGCACCATCGGGGTCTGCTGGGTGGCATCTGCCCCCGCATCGGCGACAACGGTTTCAAGTACATCTTCGACGCCGCTGTCCGATGTGCTGACCGGCGCGGTGAAGGGCAAGGAGGTTGTTCCCGCAGCACTTGCCAGTGTGCCGACCTGATTGGGATTCAGCGCGGCAATCGGCCCGTCGCGGGCGACCATGATCGGCACTTCCAGCGCCTCGGGGCGGTAAAGTCGGTCCAGCGCCTCGGTCGAGGGGGCCTCAAAAGCCACCTGTTCGCCTTCTTCGGTAATGGGGCGCGATCCACCGGCGAGCGGGTCCACATCGGCCACCACGGTCGGCGCCTGTTCGACCGGTGCGAACTGGACCTTTTGCACTTCCTGCAGGATCGACCAGCCGCCATAGCCCAGCCCGCCGACAAGGGCGACAAGCACAAGGATCGAGCCCACAGCACGCGGTTCGATGCCCGAAAACAACCGGTCGCCCGCCGGAATGAATGGCGTGGCCGACGAGGCGAAGATGTCCTTGCCAAGTCCCGAAGCCGCGAGGCGTTCTTCCCGCGTGGGTTTCACCGACGACGCCGCAGCCGACATGCCGTGCGCGGTCGCAAATCCGCTTTCGCGGCAGAAGGTCTCGAACGCCCAGTCGGGGTCCATGTTCAGGTAACGCGCGTAAGACCGCACGTAACCCGCGATAAAGCCTGGCGTATCAAAGGATGTGGGATCAGAGTTTTCGATCGCGGCGATGTAGCTGGCCTTGATTTTCAGCTCGCGCTGGACGTCCAGAAGGCTTTTGCCCATGGTCGCCCGTTCGCCCCGCATGAGGTCGCCCAGCCGCAACTCGAAGGCGTCAAAGCCCTTGGCCTCAACCTCTTCGGTCGCTTTCGCGCGCCAAAAGCCCCGCCCGATCATGCAGTTGTCCTGTTGCCCGTCTGCCCCCGGAGCCCTGCTATGATTCGAGAATCTGCAGGTCCCTTACGATGCGATTAGCATACACGAAAATGCGATGCGACCCGAGAAAACCTTATCCCGCAAGCTCGGCGCGATTCAGCGCACAATGCGACCAAAGGCTGTCCAGACCCTTAACGAGTGCATCCATTTCGCGCGGTCCGTGAACCGGCGAGGGCGTGAAACGCAGCCGTTCCGTGCCGCGCGGCACAGTCGGATAGTTGATCGGCTGGACATAGATGCCGAAGTCTTCGAGCAGCATGTCTGACAGCATCTTGGTATGCTTGGGGTCGCCCACGATCAGCGGCACGATATGGCTGCCATGGTCGATGATCGGCAGACCCAGCCCCTTGAGCCGCAGTTTCAGGATCTTCGCCTGCGTCTGATGGCGTTCGCGCAGCGCACTATCGGTCTTGAGATGGGCAACACTCGCCGCAGCCCCGGCTGCGACAGCGGGTGGCAGAGAGGTCGTGAAGATGAACCCCGGCGCATAGGACCGGATCGCATCCACCATCCGCGCCGACGCCGCGATATAGCCGCCGAATACGCCGAATGCCTTGGCCAGCGTCCCGTTGATGATGTCAAGCCGGTGCATCAGCCCGTCCCGTTCAGCCACACCGCCACCGCGCGGGCCGTACATGCCCACGGCATGAACCTCGTCCAGATAGGTCAGCGCGCCGAATTCCTCGGCCAGATCGCAGATTTCCTTGATCGGCCCGAAATCGCCATCCATCGAATAGATCGATTCGAAGGCGATCAGTTTGGGCGCTGCGGGGTCATCGGCGGCCAGCAGCTCGCGCAGATGGGCCACGTCATTGTGGCGGAACACGCGCTTGGCCCCGCCGTTGCGGCGCACACCTTCGATCATGCTCGCATGGTTCAGCTTGTCGGAATAGATGATGAGGCCCGGAAACAGCACCGGCAGCGTGCTGAGCGTGGCGTCATTGGCGATGTAGGCGCTGGTGAACAGCAGCGCCGCTTCCTTGCCATGCAGATCGGCCAGTTCGGCCTCAAGCCGCTTGTGATAGACTGTCGTGCCCGAAATATTGCGCGTGCCGCCCGATCCCGCGCCCACGGCATCCAGCGCCTCGTGCATCGCGGCCAGAACCACCGGGTGCTGACCCATGCCCAGATAGTCGTTGCCGCACCAGACGGTCACCGGTGCCTCGGTCCCGTCGGGACGGTGCCACGTGGCATGCGGATACTGGCCGTTCTTGCGCGCGATATCGATGAAGGTGCGATAGCGCCCTTCGACATGCAGGCGGTCAATGGCGGCATCAAGCTTGGCAGCATAGTCCACGGGGCAGTTCCTTCAAACAGGCCTTGGGCAGGGGATCACCCCTTTGGGACGGTCATATAGTCCGCGACACCGCCGGACAATACGCTACAAATTGACGCCCTCACGACAGATTTGCACAGGGTGCTACCATGGCTGGACAGTGCGCCCCGCAAGGATACTGTCGCCCCAACCCATTCCGCTGCAGGAGCGCCCATGTCCCTTGATCCCGTTCTGGCCCGTATCGACGCCGATCTGCCCGCCGCCATCGAAAGGCTGCAGGCGCTGTTGCGCATCCCGTCGATTTCGACCGATCCGGCGCACAAGGCAGATGTGGCGGAGGCTGCCGACTGGCTGGTTGCCGATCTGCAATCGCTGGGCTTTGACGCCTCGGCCCGCAAGACGCCCGGTCATCCGATGGTCGTGGGCCATGCGGGCGAAGGCAAACACTACCTTTTCTACGGCCACTATGATGTCCAGCCCGTCGATCCGCTGGCCCTTTGGGCCTCGCCCCCGTTCGATCCGCAGATTGTCGACACCGTCGCAGGCCCCGCCATCCGCGCGCGGGGGTCGTCCGATGACAAGGGCCAGTTGATGACTTTCATCGAGGCCTGCCGGGCCTGGAAGGCCGTCCACGGCACCCTGCCCGCCCGCCTGACGATCTTTCTGGAAGGTGAAGAGGAATCAGGCTCGCCCTCTCTTGTCCCCTTCATGCGGGACAATGCGGCCGAACTGACGGCCGATGTGGCTCTGATCTGCGACACCGGCCTTTTCGACCACGACACGCCCGCGATCACGACCATGCTGCGCGGTCTGCTGGGTGAGGAAGTAGTGATCACCGGGCCGAAGATGGACCTGCACTCGGGCATTTATGGCGGCGCCGCGATCAACCCGATCCGCGTGCTGGCCCGGATCATCGCGTCGCTCCACGACGAAACGGGCCGGATCACGGTGCCGGGTTTCTATGATGACGTTCCCGAGCTTTCCAATGCGCTCCGCGCCCAGTGGGAGGATCTGGGCTTTGACGCCAAGACATTCCTTGGTGATGCGGGGCTGTCCGTTCCTGCGGGAGAAGCGGGCCGTTCGGTCCTTGAAATGCTCTGGTCCCGCCCGACCTGCGAGGTCAACGGGATCACCGGCGGCTATACCGGCGACGGGTTCAAGACCGTGTTGCCGTCACAGGCGCGGGCCAAGATCAGTTTCCGGCTTGTCGGCGGTCAGGACCCGACCCGCCTGCGGGAAAGTTTCCGCACGATGGTCCGGTCGATGGTTCCAGCCGACTGCACCGTCGAGTTCCACCCCCACGGCAACGGTCCGGCCAGCACCATGGCCACAACCCACCCGGCATTCGAGGCCGCCCGCCGCGCCCTGTCAGCGGAATGGCCCCGCCCTGCGGCCTTTGTCGGTTCGGGCGGGTCAATCCCCGTCGCAGGCTATTTCAAGACCGTGTTGGGCATGGATGCCATGCTACTCGGCTTTGCCAAGGACGACGACCTGATCCATTCGCCGAACGAAAAGTACGAAATTCGCAGCTTTCACAAAGGCATCCGCAGCTGGGCGCGAATCCTTGCAGCACTTGCTGAGTAGTCAGCGCAGGATCAGCATCCGCCCCAGCTTGACGGCAAGCAGAACCCAAGGCGTTGCGTGCAGCAAAAGATCGAACATGTCGATCGGTGCGCGCAATTCGCCCGCGAACAGCATGCGCAGTTTTTCGACGATATGCGGCTCGGGTACGAAGGGGGCCAAACCCAGCGTGAGGGCCGCTGCAAGGAAAAGGTAAAAGGGTGTCTGGTCGATAAAGTTCAAGCGCCTGCTCCCGTGGTGTCAGGAAGTACATGACACAGGGCAGCGCAAAGATACATGTGACATATCTGATATGTAAGGAAAGTGGCGCGGTTGACGGGGCTCGAACCCGCGACCCCCGGCGTGACAGGCCGGTACTCTAACCAACTGAGCTACAACCGCGCTTGGCGTTCGGAGGGGGATCAGGGACAGCAGTGGCGCGGTTGACGGGGCTCGAACCCGCGACCCCCGGCGTGACAGGCCGGTACTCTAACCAACTGAGCTACAACCGCGCAGACTGCCGACCGGTGATCCCACCGGACGTGTGGTGCCTTCTATGCAGTGTCCTTTCCCCCGTCAAGCGCGAAGGGACAGAAATCGGGAACCAGTTTCACCGGTCCGGCAAGGGGATGAATTCACCCGAATCCCCGGGTGGCAGGCTGAAGCGGCCATGCTGCCAGTCCCCCGCCCGCCACGCCTCTTTCGCGGCCTCGATACGCTCTTTCGAAGAGGCGACAAAGTTCCACCAGATATGCCGCGGCCCGTCCATCGTGGCGCCGCCCAGCAGCATCAGCCGCGCCCCCGCCCCACCGGCCTTCAGGCTCACCCGGTCGCCCGGACGGAATACAAGCATCCGGCCCGCCGCAAAATCCTGCCCCGCGACCGTGACCTCGCCCTGCAGCACATAGACGCCACGGTCCTCGTGATCATCGGGCAGCGGCAGCGCGGCAAAGGGGTCAAGTCGTGCATCAAGGTAGAACATCTCGGACGGCGTTTCGACGGGTGCGCTTTCGCCATAGGCACGGCCCAGAATGATGCGGACGGTCTTGCCCTCTCCCTCAAGCAGCGGAAGGCGGTCCTTGGCAGCATGGAGAAAGGCCGCAGGCCGGTCCTCCTGCGCCTTGGGCAGCGCCAGCCAGGTCTGCAGGCCGAACAGGGTCACGGGGACATTGTGCACCCGGTCATCCATCCGTTCGGAATGGGTGATCCCCTGCCCCGCGATCATCAGATTCACATCGCCCCCGGCAATCCAGCTGTCCGTGCCCAGCGAATCCCGATGGTGGATCTGCCCGCTGTGCAGATAGGTGACCGTGGCCAGCCCAATATGCGGATGCGGCCGCACGTCGATGCCCTTGCCGGTCAGGAACTCGGCCGGGCCGAACTGGTCGAAAAAGATGAAGGGCCCGACCATCTGCCGCGCCACCGAAGGCAGCGCCCGCCGCACCTCGAACCCGCCCAGATCGCGCGCTCGGGGCACGATCACCGTCTCGATGGCATCAACCGCATCCCCGATGGGAATGTCCGGGTCCAGGGCGGGGTTCCAGCTCATCTCGGATCTCCTTCTGCGGCTGTGACAAGAGTACCCGGGATGGCCCGCCGTTCCCTATAGCGAAAACCGAAGTGCTACCCTGCGCCGGCGCACAGATCCGAACACGGGGCTCCGCCATAAAGCAAAAGCGCGCAGCTTTTCCAGCCGCGCGCCATCAAAGACCATGACAGAGGCGTCAGGCCCCCCGCGTTACAGTGTCGGGCAACCCGCCACGAGGTTGGTGAACTGCGGCACCACATCCACGATGATCGTCGGGCGATCCGACGGCGGCATCGTCACCACCAGCGTTTCCGCCGCACGGCGGCCACCCTGATTAACAAGGTTCATCGGAACGGAACCGCCCAGCACGCCATCCCGCACCCGGACCGGCACCGAATAGGCTGTTCCGTTGTTGGCCCGCACCGTCACCCGCTCGGGCGCCACGCCGGCACCGGTAGAGGCCGTTACGAACATCGCGCCCGCAGCAGCATTGCACTGAAAGGTGACGACACTGCTGTTGTCGGCGGCGGTCAGAATGACCTTGTCGCCACTCACGCTCCAGACACCGGCAGTTTGCGCATGGGCCGGAGAAGAAAAGCCCGCAACCATAAGTAGAATTGCACCGATACCCGCTCTCTTCATATCCCCACTCCTTTTCAAATATGGCAAAGTGCCCTGATTCCGACACTTTCTGGTCACAAACATCGTTATCCGGAATTAACCACTCTGGCACCAAATTCAACTGATAGTTTGGACCTGGGTCAGCAATCGGATCACATAACGGTAATCCTCCACGATACCGCGCCGCACATTTTCGTGGGAATCTGGTGGGTGGTGAGGGACTCGAACCCCCGACATTCTCGGTGTAAGCGAGACGCTCTACCAACTGAGCTAACCACCCGTTCCGGGAGCCAGATACAAGCCTCTGCGCGGTGGCGCAAGCCATCCCTGGCCCTTGCCCGACCATTCCGGACTCTCGGCACCTCATCTGCCCGGCATGCGGCACGGGCGCTTTCGCGCAAGGAATTGTATTCGCAACCGCAGAAACCGCGAGGGAATGCCATAGAGCGGGGTAGCCCGCCTTGCGCCGCCAGTGGATGCGATCCCCGGATGCGCCAAGCCAGGGCACAGGCGGCGCAAGCCAGACGACGCAGC
>JBGSWJ010000278.1:0-5336 GCA_041752495.1 Rhodobacterales bacterium | reverse complement strand
GTCCCGCCCGCCGCGGCCAAACCGCAGGGCGGCAGCGGACCCGGCATCGCCCTGACCGGCATGAACCAGCTTGTAGCACTCGCCACTCCGCTTTTTTCGCTGATCAGCCGCATCCGCAACCGCGCCCAGCACATGGACCCCGACAAACTCCGCACCGCGGTGATGGCCGAGGTGCGGTCGTTCGAAAACGCGGCCCTCAAGGCGGGCATCGATGCGCAGCAGGTCAAGGTGGCCCGCTATGCGCTTTGCGCGACGCTGGATGACGTGGTGCTCAACACGCCCTGGGGCGGGCAATCGTCCTGGGCGCTGCAATCAATGGTCGCAACCTTCCATCGCGAAACCGTGGGCGGTGACCGCTTCTACGACCTGCTGGCCCGGCTGGAACAGGATCCGGCGGGCAATATCGACATGCTCGAATTCATCTACATGTGCCTGTCGCTCGGATTCGAAGGGCGGCTGCGGATCGAAAACGGCGGGTCCGACAAGCATCTCCAGATCCGCAACTCGCTCGCGCGGATCATCCGGGGTCAGCGCGGCGCGGTCGAACACGATCTTTCGCCGCACTGGAAGGGGATCAACCGGCCCTATCGTGCCCTCTCGGTTTGGAAACCCGTCTGGATCGCGCTTGGTGCAACAGCGCTGATCCTGATGCTGACCTTTGGCATTCTGACCTGGCTTCTCGGGCGCAACGCGACAGTCGTGTCAGAACAGTTCGCCACAATCGACATCGACAGCGTCGTCACGCTCGAACGCCCTGCCCCGCCACCTCCGCCGCCCCCAGCACCGCCCCCACAGGAAGTGGCCCAGATGTCCGGGCTCACCGACCTTCTTGCCGCCGATATCGAGGCGAAAAAGGTCGAAGTGTTCGAAAACGCGAACACCGTCACCGTCCGCATGATCTCATTGCCCAGTGCGAGCCTGTTTGAATCTGCTTCCGACGTGCTCAAGGACGATGTAAAACCGTTGATCGCCCGCATCGCCGAGGCGCTCAAGGATCAGCCCGGCAACATCATCGTGGCGGGCCATTCCGACTCGGTCCCCCTTACCTCGGGCCGATTCAAGGACAATGCCGAACTGTCGATGGCCCGCGCCACCGCTGTTATGCGCCTGATGAACGAAGTCATCGGGGATCCATCCCGGATCATGGCCGAAGGCCGGTCCGATTCCGAACCAATCGCTGACAATTCCACATCCGAAGGTCGGGCCCAGAACCGGCGGATCGAGATATTGCTCGTCAAGGGAGCGTCCTGATGTTCCGGAGAATAATGCGACTGGCCTTCCGGTCGGTCTATTCGCTGATCTTCTTCATCACGCTGATCCTGTCGGTCAGCGTCTGGATGTTCAGCCCCTACCTTGGGAATGAAAACTTCCGGCCCTTTGACGGTGTCATGGGGCGGGCGATCTTTATCGGCGTGATCTGGTTCTTTGCGCTGATGACGATGCTCATCATTTACCTGAACCGTCGCGGCAAGAACAAGAAACTGGAAAGCGACATCGTCGAGGCCGCCGCCCCCGAGTCGGGCCCCGAGTCCGAAGCGGTCAAGGCCGAAATGGCCGAGATGAAGGACAAGCTGAAAACCGCCCTGGCGGCCCTGCGAAAATCCAAGACCGGTCGCAAGACGCTTTATGAACTGCCCTGGTATGTCATCATCGGCCCCCCTGGCGCCGGCAAGACGACGGCCATTGTCAATTCCGGCCTTCAATTCCCGCTGGCCGACGAATTCGGCAAGACCGCCATCGGCGGCGTCGGCGGCACGCGGAACTGCGACTGGTGGTTCACCGAAAACGCCGTGATGATCGACACGGCCGGCCGCTACACGACGCAGGAAAGCGACCAGGAATCCGACAATGCCGGCTGGCTTGGCTTCCTTGCGCTGCTGAAACGCAACCGCAACCGGCAGCCGATCAACGGCGCGATCATCGCCATCAGCCTGTCTGACCTGTCGATGCAGGATGACCTGACCCAAAAAGGCCATGCCCGCGCCATCCGCAAGCGTCTCCACGAACTGCGCGACAAGCTGGGCGTGCGCTTCCCGGTCTATGTGCTTTTTACAAAAGCCGATCTTGTCGCAGGCTTTACCGAATACTTCGAAGATCTGGGCAAGGAGGACCGCGAACAGGTCTGGGGCTTTACCCTGCCGCTTGACACGGCCAAGGGCGAATCCTCTCCCGTCGCGGCCTTTGACACCGAATTCACGGCGCTTCTGACGCAGCTGAATGCGCAATCACTGGAAAAGATGCAGTCCGAGACGGATCATCACCGGCGCAGCCTTATCGCAGGTTTCCCCAGCCAGTTCGCCTCTCTGCGCGGGGTCGCACAATCCTTCCTGGCCGAGGTGTTTCAGGACAACCGCTTTGAACAGCGCCACATGCTGCGCGGTGTGTATTTCACCTCGGGCACGCAGGAAGGCACGCCCATCGACCGCCTGATGATGAATATGGCCCGCACCTTTGGCATCGGGCGTCAGGCCATCGGTTCGGGGCGCGGCACCGGGCGTTCCTTCTTCCTTACCCGCCTTTTCGAACAGGTCGTTTTTCCCGAAGCGGGGCTTGTCTCGGCCGATGACAAGGTCGAACGGCGTTACAAGTGGTCCCGCCGAATCGCCATTGCGGCCACTGTCGTCTTTGCGCTGACAATGGGTGCCTTCTGGGCCCGCAGCTACCTTGGCAACCAGACGCTTCTGGCCGAGGTTTCGACAGGCCTTGCCACTTTCGAGGGCGAAGCCACCAAGATCCCCGGAAATCCGGTCGGAGATACCGATCTTGTGGCCGTGGTCCCCGCGCTCAACCAGTTGCGCGATCTGCCCGTGAACCCGATCCCCGCGCAGGTGGACGAAACCCGACCCGACCCGCTCGACCCGCCGGCCCGTATGACCTGGGGCCTTTATCAGGGAACCTCCCTCTCAAACGAAGCGGGCCAGACCTATCGCGCCGGACTGAACCAGTATCTCCTGCCCCGGCTCCTTCTCCGACTCGAGGAACAGTTGCAGGGGAACATGCAGAACCCCGAATTGCTCTATGCGGGGCTCAAGGTTTATCTGATGCTGGGCCTTCAGGGGCCGATGGACACCAACCTTGTCAAGCAATGGATGGCCGCCGACTGGGAAATCTCGGCCTATCCGGGCGACGAACGGGCGCCGCTGCGCACCGATCTGATGACCCATCTGGACGCGCTGCTCAGTCAGCCGATGCAGGAAATCGCCTTGAACGGCCCGCTTGTCGATCAGGTGCAGGGCATCCTGTCGGAAACCCAGCTGGCCGAACGCGTCTATCAGGGCATCATCAACAGTGCGAGCGCAAGGGAACTGCCTGAATGGCGGATCACCGAGGCCGGCGGCCCCTCGGTCAGCCGGGTGTTCGTCCGCTCCTCGGGCAAGCCGCTGACCGAAGGCATCCCCGGCATCTACACCTATGCCGGTTTCCATGACGTTTTCCTGAACGAAGCCCTGGGCGTCGCCGAACGCATCCAGAACGAAAGCTGGGTCCTTGGTCCGCGCGGAGAGGCGGAACAAACGCAAGGCGCGCTCGATGCACTGACGCGTGACGTGCTCGACCTCTATTACACCGACTATATCGCCCAGTATGACGGCATCCTTGGCGATCTTGACATCATCCCGCTGGAATCCCTCAGCCACGCGGTCGAAGTGACCAACGTGCTCTCTGGTCCCGCCTCGCCGATCAAGAACATCCTTATCGGAGTCGCCAGCGAAACCCGGCTGACCGAAGACCGCACCATCGACACGACCGCTGTCGGGACTGAACTCGGCACGGACATGGTCGAAGATTTCCGGCGCACGCTCAGTGCGGATTCCGCCGATGTCTTCGATACCCTGAGCCGCGCCGCCGCAGACGTCGGGGAACCGCCGCCCCCGCCCCCCGGCACCACGGTCGAACTCAGGTTCGACTGGCTGCAACAACTTGTCCTGTCCGTCGACGAGCAGCCCTCCCAACTCGACCGGCTGATCGCATCTCTCGTCGCGGTTTATCAGGAGCTGAACCGGATGGCGATCAACGGCGGCATCGCGACCACCGATCCCAACAGCGCGACAGCCCTCCAGCAGTTCCGCGAAGAGGCCTCTCTCGTGCAGGGCCCCCTGCAACGCTGGGCGCAGCAGGTCACGACCGGCTCCTCGGGCATTGCGGCAGACGGCACCCGCGCGGGCATCAACGCCGCCTGGCAGGCCCAGGTCCTGCCGTTCTGCGAACAGGCCATCAAGGGACGCTATCCCTTTGATCGCGCGGCCGCTGGCGAAGTCTCGATCCAGGACTTTGCAAAGCTTTTCGGGCCAGAGGGGCTGATCAACACCTTCTTCAACGACAACCTGATCAACCTTGTCGATACCCGCAGCAGGCCCTGGGCCTGGAAGGTGGATAACGGTGTCGACCTTGGCATCTCGCCCGAGGTGCTGGCCCAGTTCCAGTCCGCCGCAGAAATCCGCGACGCCTTCTTTCCCGCCGGGCCAGTTCCTGCCGTGACCTTCCAGGTCACGCCCTATTCACTCGATCCGAACGCAACCATCGTCACTCTGCAAATCGACGGCCAGAACGTCAGCCTGCAACAAGGTGGCGGTCAGCCCCTTCCCACCACGGTCACCTGGCCGGGAACCGTCCCCGCCGCCCAGATCGGGATGAGTCCCATGGTCGAGGGTCAGGAGAACGTGCTCGTGCGAGACGGGTCATGGGGCTGGTTCCGCCTGCTCGATTCCGCCGAAGTCCGCGCCACCAGCGTCCCTGACCGCAAACGGCTCGTGTTCCGGGTCGGCGGGCGGCTTGCGATGTTCGATCTGCAGGCAAGTTCGGTCATCAACCCCTTCGATCTGGGGGCCCTGTCCACCTTTGTCTGCCCCTCATCACTCTGATGCCGGGGGGGTGCGGTGCCTTTGGAAAGATGCCAGCCCTGGGTGACTTCTTCCGGATCCGCGCCCCCGCGGATTTCGTCGAAGCCTGGGACCAGTGGTTGCAGGAGCTGATGGTGACCGCGCGCCAGACCCTCGGACCCCGTTATCAGGACTGCTACATGAGCGCGCCGGTCTGGCGCTTCGCCCTCCCGGCGGGCACCGCCGGGGTGGCCCCCGTGCATGGGGTCGTCATGCCATCGGTAGACAGGGTCGGGCGCGAATTTCCCCTGACGCTGATCAGCGAAACACCCGGCCATGCCACCCCGTTCCGCACGGTCTTCACCCAGACCATCACATTCGACTCGCTCGAAACACTCGCGCTGGATGCGCTTGGCGATGACATGACCCGCGATCTTCTGGATGCCCGGCTCGCCGATATCGCCCCCGCCCCCGTCGCGCCCGCAGGCCACATCCGCCGCGCCCCCGGCAGCACCCTGA
>JBGSWJ010000277.1:0-1771 GCA_041752495.1 Rhodobacterales bacterium | reverse complement strand
CGAGGTCGCGAGGGACGGCGGCGCCGTAGAGGACGGCGTCGCCTGCGGCGTCAAAGATGGGGGCGTAGATGGCGAAGTCGGGCCAGCCGGAGTTTGCCCAGTCCACGACGGCGGCAAGATTGGCGCGGTTGTCTGGGGTGACGCGGGCGGCCTGATCGGCGGTCAGCATTTCGAAAACCACGGCCTTTGGGGCGATGGCCGTGATGGTTTTGGCCTGGATCATGTGGTGATGGGGGTTGTCGTGGATTTCGCCGATGATGACGATGGGATGGCCCGCCGCATCAGGGAAAGGCATGTCGGCGGCGGCCGGCCCTGCGATGAACAGGGCCAACCCCGCACTAAGGAAGCGTTTCATAGCAGGAAGTTGACGACTTCCCGCGATTGGGATTCAAGGTTGCGGCGCATCTTGCCGAAAGCCGCCGCCTCAAGCTGGCGGACGCGTTCCTTCGACAGGCCGAGTTCTTCGCCAAGGCTTTCGAGCGTGCGCGGCTCTTCACGCAGTTTGCGTTCGCGCACGATGAAGCGTTCGCGGTCGTTGAGCGAGGAGAGCGCGGTCAGGAGCCACTGGCGGAGCGTATCCGTGTCGTGGCTGTTTTCCACGCGTTCGGCGGCCTGCATGCCGTCATCTTCCAGCGCCTCGATCCATTCGCGGCCTTCGTCTTCGGACGATTGGGTGGCGTTGAGCGAGAAGTCGGAGCCGGAGAGGCGGCCTTCCATCATTTCGACGTCTGAAAGGGGCACGCCCACCTCGGTCGCGATCATCTGGCGGAGTTCGTGGCCTTCGAGGGTGATGCCTTCGGCTGCCGCCTCACGCTCCAGCCGGGCCTGGACGCGGCGCATGTTGAAGAAGAGCGACTTTTGCGAAGAGGTCGAGCCGGTGCGGACCATCGACCAGTTGCGCATCACATAGTCCTGGATCGACGCCTTGATCCACCAGACGGCGTAGGTCGAGAAGCGCACGCCGCGATCAGGGTCGAACTTGTCGGCGGCTTTCATGAGGCCGAGGGACGCCTCTTGAATAAGGTCGTTCATCGGCGCGCCGTAGCGGCGGAACTTGCCTGCCATGGAGATGGCAAGGCGCATATAGGCGGTGATGAGACGGTGAAGTGCCTTTTCGTCGCGCTGGTCGCGCCACGCATAGGCCAGCCGCAATTCCGTTTCCGCATCCAACAATTCGGCCTTCATGGCCTTGCGGGAGAACGTCTGATCCGAGAAACCATCGAGCGCCATGTTAAACCCCCTTTTATGTCATCGGGCCTTCCGCGGTCGGGCAGCCCTTTCACGTTTTGTTTGGATTGGTTACGCAGGGGGAAGCAGACCGGATCAAACAAAGATGCACAGATGCCCTTGCAAAGACTCACATTGGTCCTAGGCGGCGCGGCATCGGGCAAATCGGGATTTGCCGAGGGGCTGGTGACAGATTCGGGGCTGCGGCCCGTCTATGTCGCCACGGCGCAGGTCTGGGACGCTGAGATGGCGGCCAAGGTGGCGCGGCACCGGGAGATGCGGGAAGGCCACGGCTGGCGGACGGTGGAGGAGCCTTTGGACATGGCCTTGGCGCTCGCTGGGGTGACGGCGGACGAGGCGGTTCTGGTGGATTGCGCGACGCTGTGGCTGACCAATGTGATGCTGGCAGAACCGGAGCCGGACGCGGCCGGGATGGCAGAGGCCGAGGCGGGTTTGTTCGCGGCCTTTGATGCCTGCCCGGCGCCGGTCGTGATCGTGTCGAACGAGGTGGGCGCGGGGATTGTGCCGGACAATGCGCTGGCCC
>JBGSWJ010000276.1:0-3280 GCA_041752495.1 Rhodobacterales bacterium | reverse complement strand
GAGGATAGCCTTGTCCGCGTTGTCGATTTCTTTGTCGAAGAGCTCGATTTACAAGGTCTTGGCTTCGCCCGTTCGGAACCCGCGCGGACGGGTCGGCCCGGCTATCACCCCGCGGTGCTTCTCAAGCTGTTCATCTATGGCTATCTGAACCGCATTCCGTCAAGCCGCAGGCTGGAGTGCAGCGCGACAATCAGGATGAGATTCCGCGTCAATCTGGATGAGACGCCGCGGCGGGTGTGTGGCGGAGGGAGGGCGTAGCCCGACCGGAGGCGCACACCCGCCGCGGTGCGCATTTCATATGTGTCTGTGATCGCGGTCGGTCCGGTACGCTGGTGGTTTTCTGTAAGGGAGAACCCCTTTGTGCCGGGCCGCCACGTAACCGATCAACAGATGAGGCTTTTCATGAAGCTCAGACAGGACCACCCCATCGAGGTTGCTGCCGCCAAGGCGGATATCAGCCGTTCTACCGGATATCGGATTGCACAGGATCCGCGCCTTCCTTCGCAGACGGTGCAGCCGCGCGAGCGGCGACGTCCCGACCCGCTGGAACATATCTTTGCGACCGAGGTCGTGCCGCTTCTGAAGGAAGCGCCGGGACTGCGCCCGGTGACGATCTTCGACGAGATGCGGCGGCGCCACCCCGAACTGTCGCCGGGCATCCGGCGCACCCTGGAGCGCCGGATCCGGTCCTGGCGCGCGCTGCATGGCGCAGAGCAGGACGTGATCTTCCGGCAAGTGCATGAACCGGGACGGCTGGGCCTGTCGGATTTCACGGACATGTCGGAGCTTGGCATCACGGTTGCCGGTCAGCCCCTGGCCCACATGCTGTATCACTTCCGCTTGTCGTGGTCGGGCTTCGCGCATGCCCATGTCATCCTGGGCGGCGAGAGTTACGTGGCTCTGGCCGAAGGATTGCAGAACGCCCTGTGGTCGGCGGGGGGTGCGCCCCACCAGCACCGCAGCGACAGCCTCTCGGCCGCCTTCCGCAACCTCGACCAGGACGCGAAGCAGGACCTGACCAAACGCTATGAGGCTCTCTGTGCCCATTACCGGATGACGCCAACGCGCAATAACCGCGGCGTGGCACACGAGAATGGTTCGATCGAGAGCGCCCATGGGCATCTCAAGGCGGCAATCCGTGACGCGCTGCTGATGCGGGGCAGCGCAGAGTTTGCGGACCTCGAAGCCTATCGTGCCTTCATCGACGAGATCGTCGGGCGTCGGAACGCAGCCCAAGGTAAGCGTATCGCGGCTGAGCGAACCTATCTGCAAGCTTTGCCTGCCCACCGCACGACAGACTTCGAGGAGGTCGTCGTCACCGTCTCCAGCACCGGCGGGTTCACCCTGCGCAAGGTGTTCTACACTGTGCCATCGCGCCTGATCGGTCATCGGCTGCGGGTCCGGCTCTACGACGACCGGCTGGAGATCCTCATGGGCGGCACGCAACTGATGACGCTGCCCAGGGGGCGTGCCCATTCCGATGGACGGCACGATCAGGTGGTCAACTACCACCATGTCATCCACTCCCTGCGCCGCAAGCCGATGGCGTTGCTGAACCTTGTCTACCGCGACAAGCTCTTCCCGCGCCCGGCCTATCGGCGGACCTTTGAGGTGCTGATTGCCCATCTACCCGAGAAGATGGCCTGCAAGGTCACCGTCGAGCTGCTCGCGCTGGCGCATGATCGTGGCTGCGAACGGGAATTGGCCGAGGAACTGGAGGGGGTCTTGGATGCCGGGCAACTGCCCGATCCCGTTGCCTTGCGCAGGCAATTTGGTCCTGACCCATCGGCTCTGCCAACCGTCACGGTGCAGCAGGTTGGCCTCGACAGCTATGACGCGCTTGTCGCCCCGGCCGCCTGGATGGGAGAAACGGCATGAAGACGGCCTATCCCATCGACGAAGCGCGTCTTGGCATCATGCTGAACGAGTTGCGTCTGCCCACGATCAAGACCCTCTGGCCCCAGTTCGCAGAAGTAGCCGATCGCGAGGGGTGGCCTGCTGCGCGCTTCCTCGCGGCCATCGCCGAACACGAACTGGCCGAGCGCGCCAACCGCCGGACCGGACGTCATCTCGCTGAAGCGCATCTGCCGCCGGGCAAGACCCTCGACACCTTCGCCTTCGAGGCTGTGCCGATGATTTCCAAGGCGCAGGTCATGGCGATGGCCGCAGGCGACAGCTGGTTGGCCACGGGCGCCAACGTCCTGATGTTCGGCCCGCCGGGTGGCGGCAAGAGTCATCTCGCGGCCGCTCTCGGCCTTGCCCTGATCGAGAACGGCTGGCGCGTCCTGTTCACAAGAACAACCGATCTGGTCCAGAAACTGCAGGTCGCGCGGCGCGAATTGCAACTCGAGGCCGCACTCGCCAAGCTCGACAAGTACGACCTGCTCATTCTCGATGATCTCGCCTATGTCACCAAAGATCAGGCCGAGACCAGTGTGCTGTTCGAACTGATCTCGGCACGATACGAGCGACGATCCGTCCTGATCACCGCGAACCAGCCCTTCGGCGAATGGAACAGGGTCTTCCCGGACCCTGCCATGACGCTCGCCGCAGTCGACAGGCTGGTCCACCACGCCACGATCTTCGAGATGAACGTTGAAAGCTTTCGGCGGCGCAGCGCTATGGAGGCAAAGCGAACCCGCGGACGGCCCGCCGCCTTCGCGACAATCAACAACACGCCACAGATTGTCGCGGAGCGTCAATCAACATCTGAAACGGAGCTTGCCAGCGACAATCACATCTATACCATCACGGACACCGCGACGTAGAATCTCATCCAGATTGACGCGCAGGTCTCACTCAGATTGTCGCGCTATAGTTCCCCGGGCGCGGCGACAAGCCGGTCGACGTGCAGGTGCTCCATTCCGCCTGCCGGTCCGCGACCAAGGCGGCAGCACTGACCAAGAAGGTCAGCGTACACACGCTCCGGCACAGCTTCGCCACCCATCTGCTGGAGAGCGGCGTCGATATCCGCATCATCCAGGTGCTGCTCGGGCATAACAGTCTGTCGACCACGGCCCGCTACACGCAGGTTGCCACGACGACGATCGCAAAGACGCAGAGCCCGCTCGATCGACTGAGTCTGGAGGTGGTGCCGCCCGGCTGAGGGCGGCTTCATGCGCCCCGCACTGGAGGTGGCGGAGATCTTCCGCCGCCACGGCCCTGCCTATGCTCAGGCCCACGACGGCCATCTCGGTCGAGTAGAGCGCCGCGTGATGTCCGCAATCGAGCTGTGTCGCACGTCCGCGCTTGGCGGCCATGTCGAGGGTTGCCGGGGCTG
>JBGSWJ010000275.1:0-1804 GCA_041752495.1 Rhodobacterales bacterium | reverse complement strand
CTGAGGGCAGCGGCTGCCAGAACTTTCGAAGATCTCACAAACGCTATCGGTGACATCTGCGCGCTCTTCACGCCCAACGAATGCTGGAACTTCTTCAAGGCCGCAAACTATGTTGCAGAATAATGGCCCGATGATCTAATGTTGGACCCGAACAATTCGCGAAATCGTCAGTAGTCCGGCATCTGAATGGTGGCGACGAACTGCAAGCGTTCGGGATCTGGGCAAAATACAATAAATCTGGTGGCGTGAAGTTGAATGGGCTGGTGCGCAGAAGGAACTGGGAAATTGCGAAGTTCAATGGAGGGCGTTTGCCGGACGGAGTCGATTCGGCCACCGCGTCATTCGGTGACTCAATTGACGTTTGGCCTGACAACAAGACGATCGAGCGCTGGGGAACCCGGAATTGATTGTGGGAAAGATGGTAGGGTGATGCCAGGAGAAGCGACCTTGATCTGGCCGAACGAGCAGCGCAGCCTCGAAAAATAAGCAAGGACCCCTCCCGCCAATTGAAGACCTCGCCCGAGATCATCCAAACTCGGCGTGCTGAAGTAAATCCGATTTCCTCTGGCGCTTCGAAATGTGGTGGACTTTCTGCACGAGCGCGGCAAAGATTCCTGCCACGAAAGCGTACGCCTGTGGGGCGATCGCTTCGGGACATACGTCGCAGATTAGATCCGTAAGCGGAGGTCCGAGGCTATGCGTCGAGTCAAGCAATGGCGATGATCCTGAACGAGGTGTTCGTGAAAATTCGAGGCGAGACTCACCTTCTCTGGCGCGCTGTGGAATACGAAGGGGAGCGTCAGGAACCAACGCTCATTGAGGCACTCCGCCCTCAGGCAGCCATTGAACGACTCGTATGAGGCATTATCGGTCGGGATGCCGGGGCGGGAAAAATCCAGCGCAACATCGTATTGATAGACCCACAGGTCGAGATCGCGTGAGACAAACTCGCTGCCTTGTTTACTGTGGATGGCGTTCGGATATCCGATCTCCGCGCAGACCCTATCGAGGGTCACATGCGGGGCGTATCTGCCGCAATCATGAGGATGGTTTGTGACCAGGCCTCGAGCGCCGCGCGCTTTTCAGGCGCATAGTCGTAGCGATTATAGATCTGTGTCACGGGCGGGCCGAGCGGGGTGTGGTTCAGCAGGCGGGAGATGACGTCTCCGCGAACATTGCACCGCTCTGACGCCATCATGCTTGCGCCGGTCCGGCGCAGGTCGTGAGGCGTGGCGTCATTGATGCCAAGCTTTGCGCAGAATCGATTCATCGCGCGCGATACGACGCGGCGGTCTGACGGGCCAAGTCCGTCGGCAGCAGGAAACAGGTAGCCTCGGTAGGCTGCGATCGCCGCCGGCAAGGGTGCGGCGAGGTCCTGGAGCGCAGGTGTCGCCGTCAATCGCGACAGCGCGCGCAGTATCAGCAATTGGCTGATCTGAGACAGCGGCACATGGTGCGCGCGCCGGTTCTTGCAGCGCTGGGCCGGAATGAGCCAGGAGCGGGTTGTCCAATCAAGCTCGTCGGTGTGGAGTCCCGAGACTTCACCAGCGCGCTGCAGCGTGCTGAGGCAGAGTTGGAGGGCGATAGCGGTTGGTTCTGACATGCCCGGCCCGGCGCCGGTTGAAGCCAGATCGAGTTGTCGCCACAACAGCCGGACCTCGGATTCACTGAGGACGCGCTCACGCGGCCGCATCTTGTACAGCATCGGAAACTGTGCGGGGTTCCTTTCGGTCCATTCTTCACGAATGGCAAAATTGTAGATCCGCCGGAGAAAGGCCTGTGCGAAATTGGCCGTGCGGGGACC
>JBGSWJ010000274.1:0-4542 GCA_041752495.1 Rhodobacterales bacterium | reverse complement strand
GCCGCGCGGCGATGGTCCACGGCGCGACGGCCCGCCCAAGGGCGCACCCCGAGGCCCCCGCAAGGGTCCTGACAAGAGTTAGTCCGGGGGGGAATATCCTCCCCGATTGATCCCTTGCGGGACAGGCAGGGCCGTGATCCCCTGTCACTGCCCCGTGACTGCAAAGGATCGCCCGCGCCATGCCGGACTTCCGTCCCGTCCCCTGCCCAAGGGTCATCCACCTGTCATCTGCCGCAAGCAAAAGCGGCACAATTTGCGCCCCGCTCTCGCAATCAGGGCCCGCCTTTCCTATTGTGAAGTCACAGACGCTCGGGGATGATGCGCAATGACACGGCTGATCCTGTTCCTGCTTCTCTTTTCGGCGGCGGTTCTTGCCATCGCATCCGTGCTTAACCTGTTGAACCCGGCGGGCGGGCAGCCCGCGCCCAAGAAGGAAGACACGATGCCCGCGACCTTCCGCACCGTGGCCTACATCCTGCTCCTCGTCTTGATGGTCGGTGTGGCAACCGGCTGGCTGGGGGCCGTCAATGGCTGAACGTTTTGGCGGCAAATACAGCCCCGGCGGCGACGGCAAACCGCCCCCCCCTGACGTCGTCCGCGATGCCGTGGCCGAAGATCGCGCCGTCGATGCGGCCGGGGCAAAGGCGAACCTTCTGTTCGTTCCGCCGATCCTGATCGCCTTTCTGTCCTTCGGCAAACCGCTGACGCTGGCCGTGGGCCTCGTCGCGGCAGGCACGCTGACACTCGCCGCATGGCTTTTGCGGGACGGCCTGCGGGCCGAAGCCGCCTATAACGCGCGCACCGTCGCCCGCCGCCCTGCCCTGCCGCGCAAGATGCTGGCCTCTGCACTGACCGGGATCGGCGTAGCGCTGACGGCATGGACCGGCGACAACGGGATCGTGGGTTCGGTCATTTACGGCGTGATCGCCGCAGGGCTGCATGTCGCGGCCTTCGGCATCGACCCCCTCAGGGACAAGCGGATGGAGGGCATCGACACCTTCCAGCAGGACCGCGTGGCCCGCGTCGTGAACGAGGCCGAAGGTTACCTGTCGGCCATGAAGGATCACATCTCGACGCTGAATGACCGCGCTCTCGACATACGCGTCACCACGTTTCAGGCGCTGGCCCGCAAGATGATCCGCACGGTTGAGGAAGACCCCCGCGACCTGACCGAGGCGCGCAAGTTCCTGACCGTCTATCTGATGGGCGCCCGTGACGCGACCGTCAAGTTTGTGGACATCTACAAGCGCACCAAGGACGAAAAGGCGCGCGCCGACTACGAGGCGCTCCTGACCGACCTTGAAACCAATTTCTCTGCCCGGACAGAAAAGCTGCTTGAAGGCGGGAAAACCGATATGGACATCGAAATCAAGGTGCTGCGCGACCGGTTGCAGCGTGAAGGCGTAAGATCCGAATAATCAGGGCCGCGACCCGTTCAAGATCAGGAAAGGTAAAGTCATGTCAGAAGATGTACGTCAGGCTGCAACCCAGGCCCTCGCCGAGGTAGAAAAAGTGACATCGGCGCTCTTGCCGGAACCCTCGACGGCGCTGGTGACACTGGCTGATGCCTCGCCCGCAGCCTCCGATGAAATCCGCAAGCGCATGGCCGAACTCGATATGTCGAGCACCAATTCCATCGTCTCTTTCGGGTCGCGCGCGCAGGCCGAACTGCAGGTCATCAGCCAGTCGATGCTGGCCGGCGTCCGCAACAAGGACGTGGGCCCCGCCGGCGACAGCCTGCGCTCCATGGTCTCGGCCATCCGGGGCTTCTCGGTCGACGAACTCGACGTGCGCCGCGAACGGTCCCTGTGGGAAAAGATCACCGGACAGGCCGCCCCCGTCGCCAAATGGGCCGCCCGCTTTGAAGAAGTGCAGACCCAGATCGACCAGATCACCGACGACCTCCTCAAGCACGAAACCGTGCTTCTGAAGGACATCGAATCCCTCGACCTGCTCTATACCAAGACGCTGGCCTTCTACGATGAACTTGCGCTTTACATCACCGCTGGCGAAGAAAAGCTGAAAGAACTCGATACGACAACGATCCCCGCCAAAGAAGCCGAAGTGCAGGCCGCCCCTGAGGATCAGGGCGTCATGCGCGCTCAGGAACTGCGCGACATCCGCGCTGCCCGTGACGATCTGGAACGCCGTGTCCATGACCTGAAACTCACCCGTCAGGTCACGATGCAGTCGCTCCCGTCGATCCGCCTTGTGCAGGAAAACGACAAGAGCCTTGTGACCAAGATCAACTCGACCCTCGTCAACACCGTGCCCCTCTGGGAAACCCAGCTTGCCCAGGCCGTCACGATCCAGCGCAGCTCGGACGCCGCAAACGCGGTGCGCGAGGCTAACGACCTGACCAACGAGCTTCTGAAATCCAACGCCGAAAACCTGCGTGACGCGAACAAGGTCATCCGCGAAGAGATGGAGCGCGGCGTGTTCGACATCGAAGCGGTGAAGGCCGCGAACGAAAACCTGATCGCCACGATCAACGAAAGCCTGCAGATTGCCGACGAAGGCAAGCGCAAGCGCGTGGCGGCGGAAATCGAACTGAAAAAGATGGAAGCTGAACTCAAAGACACGCTGGCCTCGGCCAAGGCGCGCTCGACCGGGTTTGGGGAATCCGTCGGCGGGGCAACCGGCGCCTGAAAACGGGCGACGGACCAGAAGACAGGGGAACGGCAAGTGGCAGGCACGAGGTCAAGGTGGCGCAAGGCAGCGATGCTGCTTGCCCTCTCCGCCATGGCGGCCTGCGAACCGGCGGTTGAAACGCCGCCGGTCCAGACCCCGCCCGAACCGATAGTGCCCGAGCCCGAGGTGCAGATGATCCCTCCGGTCATCCCCGCCCCCTCGGCCCAGTCCGAGGCGCTGCGCGTCTATTACCAGCGACTGCAGAACGATCTGCTGACTCAGGGCCTTCTGCGCGGCGACGGCGGCGGCCCGGACACCCCCTTTACCGACGTCATGCTGTCACGCGATTTCGTCCGCATCGCGCTCTATGACGAATACGCCCCCGGGGGCGAAACCACCCAAAGCGACCCGACGATCAGCCGCCTGCGCCGCTGGGATAAGCCGATCCGCATGAACGTGTCCTTTGGTGACACGATCCCCGCCGCCCAGCGCGACCGCGACCGTGCGAGCGTGTCGGCCTATGCCGCTCGCCTGTCCCGCCTGACCGGCGTTCCCATCAGCCAGACCACCGTGAACCCGAACTTCAGCGTCCTCTTCCTGAACGAAGATGACCGCCTCGCCTATGGCGACGATCTGCGTGCGCTTGTCCCCGGTATTGCCGACGCCTCGGTCCGCGCTTTCCTCAACATGCCGCGGTCGACCCTTTGCCTCGTCATCGCCTTCTCGGAAGGCACCAGCCCGACCTATACCAAGGCCGTGGCCGTCATCCGTGGCGAACACCCCGACCTCCTCCGCCTGTCCTGCATCCACGAAGAACTGGCGCAGGGCATGGGCCTTGCCAATGACTCACCTCAGGCCCGCCCCTCGATCTTCAACGACGATGACGAATTCGCCCTGCTCACGACGCATGACGAATTCCTCCTGAAAATGCTGTATGATCCCCGCCTGACCCCCGGCATGAGTCCGGCCGAGGCGGCCCCGATCGCCAGCCAGATCGCAACCGAACTCCTGAACGGCCCCGTTTAAGTGAAAGGAATCTGACACATGGGTATTCTCGACTTCCTCTCCGGCCAATTCATTGATGTCATCCATTGGACGGACGACACGCGCGACACGATGGTCTGGCGTTTCGAACGGCAGGGGCATGAAATCAAATACGGCGCGAAACTGACCGTCCGCGAAGGTCAGGCCGCCGTCTTTGTCCACGAAGGCCAATTGGCCGACGTGTTCACGCCGGGCCTCTACATGCTCGAAACCAACAACATGCCGATCATGACCTCGCTTCAGCATTGGGACCACGGCTTCAAGTCGCCCTTCAAATCCGAGGTCTATTTCGTCTCGACCACCCGTTTCAACGACAACAAATGGGGCACCAAGAACCCCATCATGTGCCGCGACCCCGAATTCGGCCCCGTCCGCCTGCGCGCCTTTGGCACCTATTCCATGCGCGTGTCCGACCCCGGCAAGTTCATGCAGGAAATCGTCGGCACCGACGGTGAATTCACCGCCGACGAAATCAACATGCAGATCCGCAACATCATCGTGCAGGAAGTCAGCCGCGTCCTTGCCGGATCACAGATCCCCGTGCTCGACATGGCCGCCAATACCGCCGATCTGGGCAAGCTGGTCACGACCGCGATCTCGCCCACCATTGCAAACTACGGCATCGCCATCCCCGAATTCTATATCGAGAACATCTCGCTTCCCGAAGAGGTCGAAAAGATGCTCGACAAGCGTACCTCGATGGGAATCGTTGGCGATCTGCACAAGTTCACCCAGTTCTCTGCAGCAGAAGCGATGACAACCGCCGCCGCCAACCCCAACGGCGGGATGGGCGCGGGCCTTGGCATGGGGATGGGCATGGGAATGGGGATGGCCGGCCCCTGGGGCGCCGCACCGCAAGCCGCCCCC
>JBGSWJ010000273.1:0-11144 GCA_041752495.1 Rhodobacterales bacterium | reverse complement strand
TGGAGCCCGGCATGTTGAGTTTATCCCGCCGGTACAGACACTTGACGGAAACGGCCCCCTGCCGGATCGCGGTGCGCACGCAGTCCATCGCCGTGTCGCCGCCGCCGATGACGACAACGCGTTTGCCTTCGGCGTTCAACTCGCCCGAGTCGAATTCGGCCACTTCGTCGCCAAAGCTTTTGCGGTTGGATGCGGTCAGATAGTCGATGGCGCGCACAATCCCCGCAGCGTCCGAACCGGGCGCTTCAAGGTCACGGGTCTTGTAAACCCCTGTCGCGATCAGGACTGCGTCATGCTTGCCCCGGATCGCGTCAAAGGACAGATCCTCGCCCACGTTGCAGTTCAGCACGAATTCGACGCCGCCATCGGTCAGCTGGTCGATACGCTGCATGACGATGTGCTTTTCCAGCTTGAAGCCGGGGATGCCATAGGTCAGCAGCCCGCCCGCGCGGTCATAGCGGTCATAGACCGTCACCTGCACGCCCCGACGGCGGAGCATGTCGGCGGCGGCAAGGCCGCCGGGGCCCGCGCCGATGATGCCCACGGATTCCGACCGTTCAAACGCAGGGCGGATCGGTTTGACCCAGCCCATTTCGAACGCGGTATCGGTGATGAACTTTTCCACCGACCCGATGGTCACGGTGCCATGACCGGACTGTTCGATCACGCAGTTGCCTTCGCACAGCCGGTCCTGCGGGCAGATGCGGCCGCAGATTTCGGGGAAGGTGTTGGTGGCCTGGCTCAGGTCATAGGCTTCTTGCAGGCGGCCTTCGGCGGTCATGCGCAGCCAGTCGGGGATGTTGTTGTGCAGCGGGCAATGCGTCTGGCAATAGGGCACGCCGCACTGGCTGCAGCGGCCCGCTTGTTCCTCGGCTTTGGCCTCGGCGTACTCGGCGTAAATCTCGTTGAAATCCTCGCGGCGCAGACTGGGCGCACGCTTGGCGGGCATGTCCCGGGCCACGGTGACAAACTTGAGCATCTTTTCCTTGGCCACGGCACTTTTCCTTCCGACTTTCTCGCGTGCGATGTCATACGCGCAGCGGCTCGGGAATAAAAGTCAGCAATGCTGACCTATATTGCGGAAAGTTAGCGGTAGCGAATGATTATTTGCGGGTTGCTGCCGATAATAGGTCAGTATTAGTTACCTATATGCCTAGAAACCCATCAGAAGCGCACCCAAGGCGAGCGTTCCAACGATGATTCGCCACCATGCGAAGGGCGCGTAGCCCCGTCGGCTCACAAAACCAAGGAGCCAGCGGACGACCAGCAGGGCAGAAACGAAAGCCGCAGCAAAGCCTATGGCGATGAGGTTCAGGTCGGACCAATCCAGCACGTCGCGGTTCTTGTAAAGGTCAAGCGCCACAGCCCCGGCCATCGTCGGCATCGACAGAAAGAACGAAAACTCGGCCGCTGCACGCTTGCTCGTCCCCAGAAGAAGCCCGCCGACGATGGTCGATCCGGAACGGGACACGCCGGGGATCATGGCAAGGCACTGGAACAGACCGATCTTGAGCGCGACGCCCAGCGGCAAGGCCATCGCATCGTCGTACCTGGGCGCAGTCGCCATGCGGTCCACGAAAAGAAGGATGATCCCGCCAAGGATCAGCATGATGGCGATCAGGATCGGCGTTTCAAACAGAACCATCTTGATGAAGTCATGGGCCAAGAGGCCAATGACCACGGCCGGGATGAAGGCAATCAGCACCGCCACGATGAACCGGAACGCCGCAGGGTCGCGGTGGGCGGTTGAAAACACCTGCCACAGACGCCCGGCATAGACCAACAGGAGTGCAAGGATGGCGCCCAGCTGGATCACAACCTCGAACGTCTTGCCCTTGCTTTCAAAGCCAAGGAAATGGCCAGCCAGAAGAAGATGCCCGGTCGAGGAAACCGGGATGAATTCCGTCAGACCCTCAAGCAGCCCAAGGACCAGCGCGACGATCGTGGGCGAGTCTGTCACGCCTTGAGGTTCCGGGCGGATTCCTTGATCGCATTGTACTGACCCGAAGGCCGGAAGCGCCAAAGGTAATCCGGCAGGATGCTCTCCATCGCGGCGGGGTCAATGCCCAGTTCGGCAAAGCCTTGGGCACCGGGGGACACGACGTTGTCGACCTTCAGGCTGCGCACCTGATCGCGTGTGATGGGCATCGGTAAAAGACCGAGCGACAGGGCATTCCCGAAACCGAACATAGACGCCATGAGCCCGGCCACCGGGAACGGGATGTTCACAACAAGACGGCGGCGGCGGATCGTCTGAAGCATGAGTTCCATCAGCTCGCGGAAGGTATCCACATCAGGGCCGCCAAGTTCATAGACACCGCCCGGCGCAGTCCCGAGGACACCCTTGACCGCAGCCTGCGCCACGTCATCCACCCAGACGGGTTGGAATTTCGTCTCGGCCCCAACGACGGGCAGGATCGGACCCATCCGCGTCATCCCGGCAAAGCGGTTAAAGAACTGGTCTTCGGTCCCGAAGATAACCGAAGGCCGCAGGATTATCGCGCTTGGCATATGGGCCAGCACGCCAGCCTCTCCGGCAGCCTTGGACCGGGCGTATGCGCTGTCCGAATCCGCATTTGCCCCGATGGCCGAGATATGGACCATCCGCGCCACGCCCTCTTCGGCGGCGATGCGGGCGATCCGGGTGGCACCTTCATTCTGAATGGCGTCAAAGTTGTTCTTGCCCGAGGCGTCAAAGGTGCCGACGCAATTCACAACCACGTCTGCGCCCATGGTCACCGCGCGGACGCTGGCATCATCGCGGATGTTGCAAAAGACTGGCTCGACCTGACCGACAACACCGTAGGGGCGGACGAACATCGCTTCGTTCGTGCGGCGGACGGCAACGCGGACGCGCCAGCCCTCCTTGGCCAAACGCCGGGCGATGTAGCGGCCGACAAAGCCCGAGCCGCCGAAAATGGTCACGAGTCCGGTCATGCGAAAGTCCCTTGTCCTGTTGCCTGCGGTTTACCCCCCTGCCCCCTGCCAGACAAGGCGCAAATCGGCGCGGGTCGATCGTGGATGAACGCAGCTTTCCGGGATCGTTTCCCTGCCCGACGCAAGGGCCAGAGTTGGTGCCAAAGCGGTACCGGAACAGGCGCAAAATCCTTGGGAATCGCGTTGACAGTCCCGGCGCCTGCCCTTAAACGACGCCCTCACACGGCCTGCCCAGGTGGTGGAATTGGTAGACGCGCTGGCTTCAGGTGCCAGTGTCCGAAAGGACGTGGGGGTTCGAGTCCCTTCCTGGGCACCACTTAAATCACCCCGATGTCGTCGAAATGCAGACAAACAAAAGCATTTCCTAAGATATACTCACGGGGTGCTTATCACCTGTTTGGCTATGTCCGGCCTTTTCTGACATCCTCTTGCGCAGAAAATACGCTCGGTGCGTAAACATGGAGTCGATTCGAAAGTTTTATACGGGGTTCCGGGCAGAGGTGGCCCGCAAGGGTGTCCGTATGCCTCAGGTCTTCAGAACGAAAACCGAGGCCAAGGATCGGGCCGCCCGGCAAGAGTATCTGATCCTCAATCAGGACGAGGTCCGGAGCAAGCTAACCTTTGGCGAAGTGATGGCCCGCTACGCCAAGGAAGTGTCCCCAACCAAGCGCTGAGTGCGGTTGGAGCAGATCCGTCTGGAGAAATTCCAAACCTACCCGTTAGCCAAGATCCCGTTGACGGATCTGAAGGCCTCAGACTTGGGGAACTCGCGTGAGGGCCGCCTGAAAGAGGTTAGCCCATCGTCTGTGTAGCGGGAGATGGTGCTCATGTCAGATGTGCTGACACAGGCAAGAAAGGAGTGGGGCCTCATCCGTGAGAGCCCGATGGCCGATGTCCGCAAGCCGTCCGATGCGGCACCTAGAGATCGCGGGCCTTCCAAAGAAGAGATGGAACGGCTGCTCCTCAGTGCGGGAAGCGATCTGACCAAGTCCACGACACGGGTCCGCCCCATCGCCCTGAACCGTAAGAACGCCCTCTTCGCAGGCCATGATGCCGGAGCCCGGAGCCGAGACCGGGCCGTCATCGCCTCGCTGATCGAAACCTGCAAAATGAACGGCGTCTATCCCCCCGGCATGACTGTCAGCCACGCTCACCGCCATCGTCCAAGGCCACAAGCAAAGCAAGATCGACGGCCTGCTCCCATGGAACTGTGCCCTCGCCGTGTGATCAGCACACCGCTTACGGATTGCGAGAAAGGCGCGCAGTCTACTTGCTTTCGACGAAGATGGCTATCGCCCGCTTCATCCGAAGTCGGGCAACTGACACAAAACGCACTCCAAGGGCGTATACCTTGCGTAGCCTTTCCTGATCATTGAGCGTCTGTGCAAGCTCCACCGGTCATACAGGCCAGCATTTCGTCAAGCATCGGTTGCGCGGGATCGGCAAATGTCCACTTGCCGCACGGGTTCAATTCGAGAGTCACGGTCCCGCGGCCATCGGTTGTCGCAAATGCCATGACATCTTGGCCGGGCGTCATAGTTCCGCACCATGGACCAAGGCAACTGGGCTGCAACGTGACGGGAATATCAAGGTCATTCGTAAAGCCGTCCTCGACAAGGGACTGTCCAACGAAACGGGCAGGCAACGCAGCCGGAGCGGGCAGGTTGGGGTCGCCGCGCGCATCTGGCCCACCGGGCAGAAGTGTGGCGTCAAAATCGAACTTGCCGCGCAGAATGACGTAGTTTTCCGGCGAAGACATGGCTTGTCTGAAGCTGCTTGCCACTGACGGCTCCGGGCATTTCAGGGCCTGGGCCTGAGTTGCCACGGTAATCAGCAGAAAAGGAAGAAATCTTTTCATATCAGATCCTTGAACTGCGCGACGACCTGTTCATAGACGGACCGCTTGAATTCGACGATCCGGGGAACAAGCAGATCCGGGCTGCACCATTCCCAGCGCGAAAACTCGGGGTGGTCTGTCGCAATGTTGATCTCGTCATCGGACCCAAGAAATCGCATCAGGACCCAAGTCTGTTCCTGACCGCGATATCGTCCACCCCAGATGGTGGGAACGATCTCTGGCGGAAGGTCATAGGGAATTGGGCGTTCCGTCATCGCATCGATACGGACCAAATCGGCGTTGACCCCGGTCTCTTCCCAAAGCTCGCGCAGGGCGGCTGTCCGGGCATCTTCACCCTTGTCGATCCCACCCTGCGGCATTTGCCATGCGTCCTGATCACGGTCGCGTCGCTGTCCGACAAACACACGGCCATCTCGGTTGACCAGCATGACCCCCACGCAGGGGCGGTATGGCAATTTGGAGATGGCCGATGGCTTCATTCTTCGACCGGCGCCGTCGTCTGATCGGCGGTGCCTTCGGGCAAGGGCCCAGCGGCATCGGGGTTCAGAACAACCTCGGTTCCAAGTGCCGACAATCCCGTGAGAATGTCGATGGCATAGGCCAACTGGTAATCCTCTTCCCGCAGGGCTGCTGCGGCTTCGGCCCGGGCCCGGTCCGCCTCGATCACACGAAGTTCGTCTTCCGAAAGGCTGTCGTTGTTTAGTGCGCCGCGCAGATCAGCTTCGCTGCGGTACTGCGTTTCCTCTGTCGCGTCGTCGCCTTCGGCCGGTTTGGGCGGTGGCTGCTGGACGATTATGTCAGGCGAAATGCCAAGGGCCTGAATGGATCGGCCCGACGGAGTGTAGTAGCGGGCGGTCGTCAGCCGCATTGCACTGTCGCCCTGAAGCGGGATCACGGTCTGCACCGACCCTTTGCCAAAGGATTGAGTTCCCACAACAATAGCGCGACGATGGTCCTGAAGCGCCCCTGCCACGATTTCCGAGGCTGAGGCCGATCCGCCGTTGATCAGGACGACCATGGGAAGCCCGTTGATAAGGTCTCCCTCTGTCGCATTGTAGCGCTCCCCCGCCCCTGCATCGCGGCCTCGCGTGGACACGATTTCACCCGCGTCAAGGAAAGCATCGGATACATAAATGGCCTGATTGAGCAGGCCACCAGGGTTGTTGCGCAGATCAAGGACGACGCCGTTGATGTTCTCGATCCCGCCGGCCGCGTCGATCTGTTCCTTGAGCCCGTCAGTCAGGTTCGGGAAGGTCTGGTCGTTGAAGGTCGTCACGCGCAGGACAATGGACCTGCCTTCTGTGCGGGCACGGACGGCAGTCAGCTTGATCGTGTCGAGGATGATTGAGACTTCAAATGGTTCCGGCATGCCCTCGCGGACGACGGTGATAACGATTTCGGACCCGACAGGCCCGCGCATCAGGTCCACTGCATCGTCAAGCGTCAGTCCCATGACGCTTTCGCCGTTCACATCGGTGATGTAGTCACCCGCCATGATCCCCGCGAGATCGGCTGGCGTTCCGTCCATCGGGGATACGACCTTGACCCAGCCTTCTTCTTGGGTGACCTCGATCCCGAGTCCGCCGAATTCGCCGCGCGTCTGGGTGCGCATCGCTTCGGCATCTTCGGTCGAAAGATAGCTCGAATGCGGATCAAGTGACGTGAGCATGCCATTGATGGCCGCTTCGATCAGGTCCTTCGGATCAGCCTCTTCAACATATTCTGCGCGGACCCGGTCAAAGATGTCGCCAAACAGATCGAGCTGTTCATAGACGCTGGCGTTTTCCGACGCTTCCTGCGCGATAAGCGGGCCCGCGATTTGGGTGGTTGCAACCAGTCCGAGGATCGACCCGCCGACGGCGGCCACCAGAAATTTCTTCATGCCTGTTTTCCTATTAGTCCAGCGCGAACCAGATTGCCGGATCGACGGGACCTTGCCCGTCCCTGATCTCTAGATAAAGGGTTTCCGACTGTGCACCGCTGCCGGTTTGCGCGCTTTCAGTCAAAATCGCGTCAACAGCCGGTTGTTCCCCGCCCATAAGCCCGATTGGCGTACCAGCCGGGATGACCTGCCCGGCGTCGCCGAAAACTTCGGCAAGGCCAGCAATGACGATGAGAAGGTCCGCTGCCGGCTCCAGGATAACGACATTGCCATAGTCCAGAAGCGGGCCCCGGTACCGGATCGTCGACGTCGCGGGTGCCGAGACAAGGGCGCGGGGCCGCGTCGCAATGACGATACCAGGGCGGACAATGCCTGCAGCGTCAGCTTCGCCACTGCGCCGCAGGATCTCGCCTTGAACGGGAAGCGGCAGCGAGCCTTTGACAAGAACGGGTGCGCCGTCGGGGGACACGTCATCGGGGACAGTCTGGCCAAGCCCGTTTGCAAAAGCGTCAAGCGTATCAGTTGAAGTGAGGAGCGTTGCCACGGCAGTTTCGTCTTCAAAGAACCTCTGGGGCAGATCAGTGCGTTCAGACACAGCCTCTGACAATCTTGCGCGGGCCTGCTGGGCACCGTCCAGACCCTGCGCAAGTATGTCGGATGCACTATCCTGCACAGCTTGCAGTTCGGCCAGTTCGTTGAGCTGATCCAGGAGTTCGGTGACCTGGCTTTGGATCGCGGGAGTGACTTCGGAGAGGATCATGCCGGCTCGCGCAGTTCCGAGTGCACCAGAGGGGTGCAGGAGCAGCAGAGGGGCTTCTTCGGGGTCCATGACCATCAGGACACCCAGCAGCTGTTCGACCTCATCGCTTTTGGCGGCAAGTTCGGCTTGGATCGCGGCGCGCCTGATTGCGACGCGGCGCAAGCCGTCGCGCATGGCGACAAGGCCGTCCTCATAGGCGCGGACCGTTTCTGTCAGGGCGGCAATCTGGTCGTCCGCGCCTTCTGCGGTATCCAGAAGAATTGCGGCGCTCAGCAGACGGTCCTTCGCCGCAAGCGCAGCCTCGGCCGGAGTCGTACTGTCCTGGGCCAGAGCTGCACCAGACCAGAGAAGCAGGGACAGTGCCGCAAACCGCATCATCGGACGAGAAGGCTCCTCCCGGTCATTTCGGGCGGTTGTGGCAGTTCCATCAGGTCAAGGATTGTCGGGGCGACGTCGGCCAGACGGCCCGAAAGGAGGCGTGCGCCTTTGGGCGCGCCATATACGGCAACGGGAACGAGGTTCGTCGTGTGGGACGTGTGCGGACCGCCGGACACGGGATCGACCATCGTTTCGCAGTTGCCATGATCGGCTGTCAGGAACATTGCGCCGCCTGCCTTTTCAAGCGCGGCGACGGCGCGGGCAAGGCCCCGGTCCACCGCCTCGCAAGCCTTCATGGCGGCGGGCAGGCTGCCAGTATGTCCGACCATATCGGGGTTGGCATAGTTGACGACGATAAGGTCATAGCCCTTTTCGATGGCCTCGACGAAGGCATCCGTGACCTCGACCGAGGACATTTCGGGGGCAAGGTCATAGGTTGCGACTTTGGGCGAGAGAGGCATCTTGCGGTCCTCGCCGGGGTAGGGCGTTTCCTTGCCGCCATTGAGGAAGAAAGTGACGTGCGGATACTTTTCGGTCTCTGCGACGCGGAACTGGGTCAGTCCGTGTGATGCGACCCATTCGCCCAAGGTGTTCACGATGTCCCGCTTTGGGAAGACCGCCGCATAGACGGCGTTATGGGCGTCAGAATATTCAACCATGCCAAGGCGGGCCGCCAGGGCCGGTACACGGGTCCGGACAAAACCGTCAAAGCCCGGCATTGCGATTGAAGCGAGGATTTCGCGCGCGCGGTCAGCGCGGAAGTTGAGACAGAATAGCCCGTCGCCGTCCTGCATCCCCTGATAGCCGCCGATGACTGTCGCCGGGATGAACTCATCGGTCTGGCCGGTCTTTTGTGCCTCGCGCACCGCGGCGACAGGATCGGCGGCGGCATCGCCCTGCGCCATCACCATGGCGTCATAGGCCGTTCGGACCCGTTCCCAACGGTTATCACGGTCCATCGCATAGTAGCGGCCGATGACCGTGCCGATACGGACGCCCGCGGGCAGGCGTCGGATCAGGTCGGTCAGGAACTCTGCCGCCGAGGACGGTGCCACATCGCGGCCATCCGTGATCGCATGGATGACAACCGGCAGGCCCAACGCAGCCAGCGTTCCGGCAGCGGCCACGATGTGGTTGATATGACCATGGACACCGCCGTCAGAAACCACACCCATCAGATGCGCAGTCCCGCCCGACGCGCGAAGTGCGGCAATGAAGGCCAGCAAGGCCTCGTTCTGCGCAAAGGAACCGTCCTCGATCGCCAGATCAATCTGACCAAGGTCCATGGCAACAACACGGCCCGCGCCGATATTGGTATGGCCCACTTCGGAATTGCCCATCTGGCCGCGCGGCAGCCCCACATCGGGGCCGAACGTCACAAGTTCCGCTTTGGGGCAGGTCGCCATGATCCGGTCGAACGTGGGCGTGCTGGCCTGCGCGGGCGCATTGGCATGCGTGCTTTCACGCTTGCCCCAGCCGTCCAGGATGCAAAGCGCTACGGGTTTGGGTGCGGTCATGGGTCGTTCCTCCATGCCTGTCCCTTAGCGTATGCGGCAGGCAAGGTGAACGACCGGTGTTGGGGGTCGGTGCACATGGCGGTAAAGTCATCATCCCCCCGGAAGGAGGGCGATGGCATCGGCGAGCGGCATGGTCTTGACCCCGAACCGTCTTGTCTCGTTCCAGTCCTCGTCTGAAAGGCATGACTGAAGCAGAGCCAGTCTGTCCGTGTCCGGAGACGGAAGCATTTGGTCCAGCCTCGCTCCAATCAGGACAAGGTCAATGTTGTCCGACGAGAAGCCTGCCGCAGACATGGCTTCCTCGAGGTGTCCTGTCTGTTCGTTCCACTTCCGGGCCAATATGGCAAAAGACTCCCTGAAATCGGAAACGGCCGCACACTTCAGGATAGGAGCCCAGCGTCGGCTTTCCGTCTGAACTTCGTTGAAGACAGCCTCCAGCACGGCCTGATCGGGCGGGTCCCGCAGCGGGTAGTTCATCATCTCAAAGGCATCGTGAAAGAGCTGGTTCCAGGTTGCCTCTGCGAATGAAGGCGGAATCCGGTCGAGGAGTGGCGACGCAGCCGCACAATCCACGGGCGAGACCGGCGCATTGAATCGTGCCGACACTTCGGCGACGAGTGATTCAGGGAGATTGTTTGCGCTGAGCGTCGCCATGACCGCCGCTTCGAAGGCGGGCCATTTGGTGTCGTCCGGCTGGGGAAGCGTGTCCGGTGCGCAATTTGCAAGGGCGCTGTGCAACAGAACTGCACCATCAACCACAGCAAGAAGGGTGCCCGGCGTTCCGGGTAAATCGAAGTTATCGGCGACAGAGAGATTGGGCGCTGCGCAGACCACGGCAACGAAGACGGAACGAATGTGCATGACTGAAAGCCCTGTGCATCTGAAATGCCGAGAGCCTAACAACAAAGCGGTGCCTTGCGAACCACACTATTCCCGATGATACGGCGCGCCCGCGAGGATCGACGCGGCGCGATACAACTGTTCGGTCAGCATGACCCGGACGAGCATATGGGGCCAGACCATCTTGCCAAAGGACAGGGACCGGTCGGCGCGGGCGCGGAGGGTGGGGTCGATGCCGTCGGCGCCGCCGATGACAAAGGCCACGTCGCGGCCCTGATCGCGCCAGATGGCAAGCCAGTTGGTAAAGGTGGGAGACGTCACAACCTCGCCCCGTTCATCAAGGGTGCAGAGGATGGCGCCGTCAGGGATCGCGCGTGACAGAAGTGCCGCTTCGGCGGGCATGCCGCCGCCCTTCTTGTCTTCGACCTCAACCATCGTCGCCGGGCCAAGGCCCAGCGCACGGCCGGTGCGGTCGAACCGCATCAGATAGTCGTCGCAAAGCGCACGTTCAGGCCCGGCCCGCAGGCGGCCGACAGCACAGACAGTGACGCGCATCGAACTTAGCGGAACTTGGCTGCGGCTGCCTCGGACGGCATCCACATCTTCTCCAGCTGGTAGAAGTCGCGGACTTCCGGCCGGAACACGTGGACGATGACATCGCCGGTGTCGATCAGCACCCAGTCGCCGGTGTCCTTGCCCTCGATCCGGGACGCGCGCCGCGCCTCCTGTTTCAGCCGGTCCACCAGCTTTTCCGAGATCGACGCGACCTGACGCGACGACCGGCCCGAACAGATGACCATGTAGTCAGCCATGTCCGAGCGGCCCCGCAGGTCGATCGTCACGACCTCTTCGGCCTTGTCGTCATCCAGAGAGGCCAGGATACGTGCCAGAAGCATCTCGCTCGACATCTCGTCGTCGTCGGCGGCTCTGGCGGGGGACGGGGACGCGGCCATCAGCGCCA
The DNA here is from genome assembly GCA_041752495.1 of Rhodobacterales bacterium. Lineage (GTDB taxonomy): Bacteria > Pseudomonadota > Alphaproteobacteria > Rhodobacterales > Rhodobacteraceae > JAPLPE01. The sequence goes on along the minus strand of JBGSWJ010000273.1, from coordinate 11 downwards.
TCCCCTTGCGG
>JBGSWJ010000272.1:0-9714 GCA_041752495.1 Rhodobacterales bacterium | reverse complement strand
GTCGCGCAGATCGTGGAGCCCACGACGCCGCCGCCCGCCCCCGTGTTCGAGGCGCAGGGCGAGCCCGTCTTCAAGAACCGTGCCGACGTCTATTCGTACAGGGCGCTGCCGGCCTACCAGCAGCCCGCCTATATGGATGCCTTCGTCGCTGCCGGCACGCTTCCGCCGGTGGCCGAGCGTCTGCCGGCCGAGCCGCTGGTATTCAGCGCCGCCGCGACCGAAGACGGGATCGGCGTCTATGGTGACGTCATGCGCCATGTGATCGGCGGCCGTCCCGAAGGCTGGAACTTCTGGGCCGGTCAAAGCTATGGCTGGGGCGGTATCGATATCGGGATGGTCGAATGTCTGACCCGCACCGGTCCGCTGTTCGAAATCAACGCCGACGACCTGCAGCCGCTGCCGAACCTTGCCAAGTCCTGGGAATGGTCCGAAGACGGCATGTCGCTCACCGTGCACCTGATCGAGGGGGCCAAGTGGTCTGACGGCGATCCGTTCGACACCGAGGACATCGATTTCTACTGGAACAACGTCGTGATTGATCCCGAAGTCAGCCCGCTGATGGCGGCGACGCAGGATACCTATGGCACGGGCACCACGCTGGAAATCATCGACCAGTACACGTTCAAGTTCAACGTGACCACGCCGTTCCCGTCGCAACTGCTTTATGCGATGGCCTATGGCAACTTCTGCCCCGGCCCCAGCCATATGCTCAAGCCGCATCACCCGGCCTTCGGCGGCGCAAGCTATGAGGCCTTCCTGCAGGCCTTCCCGCCTGAATACATGAACTTCCCGGTCATGGGTGCCTGGGTGCCGGTTGAATATCGTCCTGACGATATCGTGGTCCTGCGCCGCAACCCCTACTACTGGAAGGTGGACGATGCGGGCAACCAGCTGCCCTACCTGAACGAAGTTCACTACCGCCTGTCGACCTGGTCTGACCGGGATACGCAGGCCGTTGCCGGGACCGGTGACTTCTCGAACCTCGAACAGGCCGAAAACTATGTAGAGGCGCTCCGCCGTGCCGCCGATCCGTCGGCTCCGGCCCGTCTGGCCTTTGGTCCGCGCACCATCGGCTATTCGCTCTACATGAACTTCTCGGACAATGGCTGGGGCGAGCCTGACGAACGTGCCCAGGCCGTGCGTGAACTCAACCGCAATCTCGACTTCCGCATCGGGGTGACCCAGGCGATCGATCGGGTGCGGATCGGCGAAAGCCTTGTGAAGGGCCCCTTCACGGCGCAGTATCCGGGCGGTCTCTATCCCGGGACGTCCTACTATGACGAAGCGTCCACCGTCTTCTATCCCTACTCGCTCGACTCGGCCAAGGCACACTTTGCCAATGCCGGTCTTGCCGATACGGATGGCAACGGCTTCCTGAACTTCCCGGCCGATACGCTGGGCGGGGCGGATGTGCAGATCACGCTTCTGACCAACGCCGACATGTCCACCGACGGCAACCTTGCCGAAGCCATCGTTGCCATGATGGAAGAAGCCGGGATCAAGGTCGCACTGAACACCCTGTCGTCCAACGACATGGACTCGGTTGGTCTGCAGGGCGGCTGGGACTGGCGGATCTTCCGCAACGGGTCTGACCTCATCACTGTGGTTCAGAACACCGAACAGCTGGCACCGCTCGGGCCCCAGACGATGCGGACCCACTTTGCCAACGCCGCGGGCGAGCTCAACCTGATGCCGTTCGAGGAAGAGCTGAACACCCTCGTCTCCTCCTTCATCGCGACGCAGGATTCGGCCGAGCGTGTGGAAATAATGAAGCAGTACCAGAAGGTGTATACCGAGAACGTCTATGGCGTTGGTCTGACCGCCTATCCGGGCGCGCTGATCATCAACAAGCGCTTCTCGAACATCCCGGCTGGTGCGCCGATCTTCATGTACAACTGGGCTGAAGACAACATCTACCGCGAACGCGTGTTCGTGGCGGCAGATGCCCAGCAGGACTATGAACTGCATCCCGACTCGATCCCCGGTGCGCCGGGCTCGGCAGGCGCGGTCACCGCGAACTGATCCTGCGATCTGTCACCTGTGTAGGGCGGGGTTAACCCCGCCCTACACTTCAGGGCCTCCGATCCCCTCGGGGCCGACCCTTTTCCGACCGCACTGTATGCGCCGACCCGAAAGGCCAGAGAATGCTGCGCTTTCTAGCCATCCGCATCCTGCAGGCGATCCCCGTTCTGTTCATCATGAGCGTGATCACCTTCATCATCATCCAGGCACCGCCGGGGGATTATGGAGACTACGTCCGCAACATGGCGATCCTGCAAGGCAACGCGAGCATCGAGGCTGCGGACGCCGCTGCCAATATCTACCGGGAAACGCACGGTCTGAACGACCCGATGTATATCCAGTATTTCCGCTGGATCTGGGGGATGGTCGCCCATGGCGATTTCGGGCAGTCCTATTTCTATAACAAACCCGTGGCGCAGGTCGTGATGGAACGACTGCCCGCGACGATCGCGCTGGCGCTGACCTGCCACATCCTGGCCTCGCTCCTCGGGATCGGGTTCGGCATCATCGCCGCGACGAAACAGTACAGCTGGACCGACACGATCCTGAGCTTCATTTCCTTCCTCGGGATGACGGTGCCGCGGTTCCTGCTGGCGCTCATCATCATCTACATCCTTGCGTTCAAGATGAACGTGCAGGAACTGGGCAGCTTCTATTCCTCGAAATACGGCGGGCAGGATTACTGGCTGGGCTGGTTCGATTTCAATTGGGCCAAGCTCTGGAACCTGATCTACCACGTCTGGCCGGTCATCCTGATCGCGACGGTGGGGGGGCTTGCCTACAACATGCGCGTCATGCGGGCGAACCTTCTGGACACGCTGAATGCGCAATATGTGGAAACCGCACGGGCCAAGGGCCTGTCCGAAAGCGCCGTCATCATGCGCCATGCTGTGCCGAACGCGCTGCACCCGCTGGTGGCCTATCAGGGCGTTGTTCTGCCCTACATGCTGACCGGGGAGATTGAGGTGGCCATCGTGTTCGGTCTGGCCACCGTCGGCCCGGCCATCGTCGCCTCGATGGGGATCGGGGATGTTTATGTCACCGCGACTCTGCTGCTGGTGCTTGGCGCAACACTGATCGTGGGCAATATCATCGCGGACCTGCTGCTTGTCGCACTTGATCCGCGTATCCGGGTGGGGAACGACTGATGAGCGATCTGCTTGATCCGGCAGAACCGGACCACAAACCCCTTTTGACCGATACCGAAGGCGTCGATACCCGGTCGTCAACCCGCACCAACGAAAGCCAAAGCTATGGCCGCCTTGTCTGGCGGCGATTCCGGCGGTCGTTTTCGGGGATGTTCGGGCTGATCCTTGTGGCGACGTTGCTGATCGTATCATTCTTTGCGAGTTTCTTTGCCCCGGTCGACCCCAAGCAACCCAATATCGCGTTTGTCCCACCCGACAAGATCAGCTGGTATGTCCCCGGAGACGGGCCGGAATCGGGATGGCGGCTGTTCCCTGTCTCCTTTCCCATCGTGGAGACTGACGAACTTGACCCCGTCACCTTTCAGCCGCTGAACGGGCCCGACTACAATAATCCGCGGCAAATCGTTTTGTTTGCAAAGGGTTGGGAATATACGTTCTTCGGTATCCCGATGAATCGCCATTTCATCGGCGTGGCTGATGGCAGCCCGCTGCATATTCTTGGCACGGACAAACTGGGCCGGGATATCCTGTCGCGCGGGATCGTGGGCAGCCAGATTTCACTCGCCCTGGCGCTTAGCTGTATTGCGCTGATCACTATTATCGGCACGCTTGCGGGGATCGGGAGTGGCTATATCGGCGGGCGGGTGGACAGCTGGTTTCAGCGGTTTGTGGAAATCATCCTCGCCTTTCCGCAACTGCCGCTTTACCTCGCGCTTGCCTCGCTGATCCCGGCCACGGCGTCGCCGACGGTGTTCATCTTTTTCGTGATCCTTGTGATCGTGGGCCTTGGTTGGGCGCAGCTTAGCCGCGAGGTTCGGTCCAAGACGCTGGCGCTGCGCAATGTGGACTATGTGCGCGCGGCCCTTGCCGTGGGCGCGTCCGATGGTCGGATCATCACCCGCCACATCATGCCCAACGTCATGTCCCATATCATCGTGTCCGTCACGCTGGGCATCCCGTCGATCGTCCTTTTGGAATCCTTCCTTGGCTTCATCGGCTTTGCGGTGAAACCGCCGCTGATCTCCTGGGGTCTGATGCTGCAGGATGCCGGCACCTTCTCGGTCATCGGGACATACCCCTGGATCCTGTCGCCTGTCGGTTTCGTGCTGATCACCGTTTTCGCGTTCAATGCGCTGGGCGACGGCCTGCGCGACGCCATTGACCCGTATTGAGGCGCGCCAGATGAATACCCAGACCTATACCGAAGGCGACCTCAAGCCGCTGATCGACGCGCAGAACGTCGCCGTCCGTTTCAAGGTGGACGGGGGCGAGGTAGAGGCCGTGCGCAACGTGTCGTTCAGGCTCTACCCCGGCAAGACGACGGCGCTGGTCGGCGAATCCGGTTCGGGCAAGTCGGTGACGGCGCGGGCTGTCATGCGGCTCTTGTCCAAACGGGCAAGCGTTTCGTCCGATACGCATATCTACTACGCCGGCCGCGACATGGCCCATTTGTCGGACAAGGAAATGCGGGGCCTGCGCGGCAACCGGATTTCCATGATCTTCCAGGAACCCATGTCGTCCCTGAATCCTGTCTATACCGTGGGCCGCCAGATCGTCGAAGTGCTGATCCTGCATCAGAAGATGTCCAAGAAAGACGCCTGGGCCCGCGCAATCGAACTCCTGGGCGAAGTGCAGTTGCCCGACCCCGAGGCGCGGGTGAACCAGTATCCGCACCAGTTGTCGGGCGGCCAGCGCCAGCGCGTGATGATTGCGATGGCGCTCGCCAACCGCCCCGACGTGCTGATCGCGGATGAACCCACAACCGCACTCGACGTGACGGTGCAGGCGCAGATTTTGCACCTGATCGACGGGCTCAAGGAAAGATACGGCATGGGCGTGATCCTGATCACCCATGACCTGACCGTCGTTCGCCAGTTCGCCGACCATGTCTATGTCATGCAGCACGGCGAAGTGCGCGAAGACGGCCCGACCGAACAGCTTTTCACCAACCCCCAGCACCCCTACACCAAACGCCTCCTCGCGTCGGAACCCAAGGGCGTGGCTAACCCTCTGGCTGGCAGCCCGGAAACCGTCCTCAAGGGCGAAGGCGTCAAGGTGCAGTTCATGCTGCGCAAGGGCGGCATCTTCAAGGGCAGCTACCACCCGCTGATCGCCGTCGATAACCTCGACCTTGACCTGAAACGCGGCGAAACCTTGGGTCTGGTGGGTGAATCCGGCTCGGGCAAGACGACATTCGGGCAAGCGCTGATCCGGCTTATCAAGATGGACGAAGGCCGCGTCACCTTCATGGGCGACCGGATCGAGGACAAGAACCGGCAGGGGATGCAGCCCTACCGCAGCCGCATGCAGATCGTCTTCCAGGACCCGTTCAGTTCGATGAATCCGCGCATGTCCGTGCGCCAGATCATCGAAGAGGGGCTGATCGTCAACGGCATCGGCAAGGACAGCAAAGACCGCTATGCCCGGATGCAGCAGGCCCTGCGGGATGCCGGTTTGCCCGACACCATCAGCCACCGTTTCCCGCATGAATTTTCCGGGGGCCAGCGTCAGCGCATCGCCATCGCGCGCGCCATCGCCCTTGAACCCGAATTCATCCTTCTGGATGAACCGACCTCTGCGCTTGACCTGTCAGTCCAGGCGCAGATCATCGAGCTCTTGCGCAAGCTTCAGCGCGACAAGGGTCTCAGCTACCTTTTCATTTCCCACGATCTCAAGGTCGTGCGGGCGCTGTGCCACCGCGTGATGGTGATGCAGCACGGAAAGATCGTCGAACAGGGCCCCGTCGCCGAGGTCCTCGTGAACCCCCAGACCGACTACACCAAGCGGCTTGTCCGCGCAGCATTCGAGATAGCAGCATGACAGTCATCACCTTCGTCGGCGCCGGCAGCGCCGTCTTTACCAAGAACATCGCAGGCGACGTGCTTCACCGCGACGCACTGTCGGACGCGACGATCCGCCTGATGGATATCAACCCCAAGCGGCTGGAAGAGTCGGAAATCATCGTCGGCAAACTCGCCCGCACGATGGGCGTCAAGGCCAAGGTCGAAACTTATACTGACCAGAAACGCGCGCTGGCCGGGGCCGATTTCGTCGTGGTCTGCTTCCAGATCGGCGGCTATGACCCCTGCACGATCACCGACTTTGAAGTGCCCAAGAAATTCGGCCTGCGGCAGACCATCGCTGACACGCTGGGCATCGGCGGCATCATGCGCGGCCTGCGCACCGTCCCGCATCTGTGGTCCATCTGCGAAGACCTGATGCAGGTGGCCCCGAACGCCATCATGCTCCAGTATGTGAACCCGATGGCGATCAACACCTGGGCCATCGGCGCGAAATACCCGTCGATCCGTCAGGTTGGTCTTTGCCATTCCGTCCAAGGCACGGCCGAGGAACTGGCCCGTGACCTCGAGATCCCCATCGGGGACATCCGCTACCGTGCGGGCGGCATCAACCATATGGCCTTCTATCTGAACTTTGAACACCGCCAGCCGGACGGCACCTACAAGGATCTCTATCCCGCGCTACTCAAGGGCTACCGCGAAGGGCGCTATCCCAAGCCGTCAAGCTGGAATCCCCGCTGCCCGAACAAGGTGCGCTATGAAATGCTGACCCGCCTGGGCCATTTCGTGACGGAATCCTCGGAACACTTTGCCGAATACACCCCCTATTTCATCAAGCGCGACAGGCCGGACCTGATCGAACGCTTTGGCATTCCGCTGGACGAATACCCCGTGCGCTGCATCGAACAGATCTCGCGCTGGGAAAAGACGGCCAAGGAATACCGCGAAGCGAACGAAATCACCGTCTCGCCCAGCCATGAATATGCCAGCCAGATCATGAACTCGGTCGTCACGGGCGAACCTTCGGTGATCTATGGCAATGTGCGCAACGCGGGCTTCATCCCGCAGCTTCCCGATGGCTGTGCGGTCGAGGTGCCGACACTGGTCGACTCGAACGGCCTGCAGCCGACGGTCGTCAAGGATATCCCGCCCCAGCTCATCGCGCTGATGCGGACCAATATCAACGTGCAGGACCTCACCGTGCAGGCGCTGCTGACCGAAAACCGCGAGCATATCTATCATGCCGCGATGCTCGATCCGCATACGGCGGCAGAACTGGACCTCGACCAGATCTGGGAACTGACCGACGATCTTTTGGCCGCCCATGACGACTGGCTGCCCGAATTCGCCCGCGTCGGCATCCGCAAGGCATCGTGACGCCCAACGGCTTTGCGGCACAAACATGGTTCGCGCTCGACGGGTCTGTCCCCGCCGGGCGCGAGACCGCCTTTCCGGACGAAATGGCGCAGCGCGTGATCGCGGCGCTTTGCCCGCCCGCGGGATGGGTGCTTGACCCTTTCGCAGGCTTTGGCACTACGCTTGCGGCTGCACAATTACTTGGTCGCCGCGCCATCGGATTCGAGATAGATCCCGCCCGGCAGGACGTAGCGCGTCAGGGCCTGCGCCCGCCGTCGCGCCTTATCGCTGCCTCGGCCGAACAGATGGCTGACCATGATCTGCCGCCCGTTGATCTCGTGCTCACCAGCCCGCCCTATTGCACCGTCAATCTTGATGATGATCCGATGGGCCCGGGCTACTTCAGTTTTCTGGACCGCGTGTTTCGCGTAGTCGCCCGCGTGACCCGCCCCGGCGCGCCCATCATTGTCGAGGTTTCGGATATCATGACGGAGGACGGCTTTCGCCCCTTGGCGGGGCAAGTGATGCAGGTGCTTGGCCGTTTCCTTTGGCCCATGGGCATCTTGGCGCGGTGCAACACGGGTTCGACGCCAGCCGGCCCGGGTGTAAATCACTCCAGCCTGCTCTATTTCCATAACACCGAACCCGACCTTGCTGCGGGGACAAGGATGGGGGATTGGACATGACCGCAACCAGATGGCCAAAGCACATCGTCATCGTCGGCGGCGGCACCGCAGGGTGGCTGGCGGCGATGATGCTGTCTGATGATGCGTCCCGGTTGAACACCGGGACGCGCGTCACCGTGATCGAATCGTCCAAGATCGGCGTCATCGGCGTCGGCGAAGGCTCGACCGCGGTGTTCCGCCAGATGCTCCGCCGCTTCAAACTCGACGAAGAGGAATTCCTCCGCGAAACCGGCGCCACGGTCAAATTCGGCATCCGCCACAAGGACTGGCGCCGGGTCGGCCACACCTATGACGGCCCGATCGACGACCCCCACCTCGTCGCCCCGGGCGTCAAGCTTGACGAATACGCCGTCGCCGCGGGCCGCCCCGTGGCCGAGGCGCATCTGTTCCAGCACCTCCTCTGGAAAGACCGCGCCCCCGTGGCACAAAAGGACGGCCGCCGCATCCCCGCAGGCCCGTTCCACTATGCCTATCACTTCGATCAGGCACTTGTCGGCGCATGGCTCAGGAAAAAGGCCAAGGGGATCAACGTGATCGACGATCAGGTGACAGGCGTCGAAAAAGGCGAAGGCGGGATCACCGCCCTGACACTCGAAAGCGGGCAGCGGGTCGAAGGCGATTTCTTCCTCGACTGCACCGGCTTCCGGCGGCGTCTGATCAATGAACTTGGCGCCGAATGGATCAGTTACCGCGATGTCCTGCCCGTGAACCGCGCGATGCCCTTCTGGGTTGACCTTAAGGAAGGCGAAGAGATTTCCCCCTGTACGCTCGCCTGGGCGCAAGGGTCGGGCTGGATGTGGTGGATCCCCACCCAGGGCCGCTATGGCGCGGGCTATGTCTATTCCGATGCGCATACGACGCCAGAACAGGCCAAGGCCGAGATTGAAAAGGCGCTGGGCTACGAAATCTTCCCCCGCAACGATATCAGGATCGACGCGGGCCGGATGCGCGACGCCTGGATCGGGAACTGCGTGGCAGTTGGCCTGTCCTCGTCCTTCCTCGAACCTCTCGAGGCGACGTCGATCCACGGCACCATCGTGCAGATGATGATGCTGTCGGCCTGGATCGGCACGCCCGACGGGCGCGACCGCTACAACGCCGCGACGGGCCAACAGGTTGACGATTTCCGCGATTTCATCCGGCTGCATTACGTGACCGAACGGCGCGACACGCCCTTCTGGCGCGATGTGGCCGAAAGCCATCCGCAAGTGGTCCGCGACCGTCTGGCGCTCTGGCAGACCAAGGTGCCCACGCGCGAGGATTTCCCGCGCTTTCCCCCGGGGCTGGAGCATCTGGGCCTCGCCCATGTGCAGGAACAGCTTTACGTGCCGGTGCTCGACGGTCTGGGCCTTCTCAACCGGGATGCCGCCCGGGCCGAAATGGCCAAAGACCCCAAGGCCCGTGACAAGGCGCGACAGACGCATCAGTCACTGGTCAGTGAATACACCCGTGCCGCATCACAATGCCTGCCGCACCGCGCCTGGCTGCAATCCCTCGCCGCGTGATGGCGTCCAGCGCCAAATTCCTTCCAAGGAATTTGGCAATATTCTTCGAAGAATATTGCCCGCGCTGACCTCGGTCGCCCGATCCCCTCAGTTCGCCTCGGCCCGCGTCGCCCGGCAGGCGCGGGGCGACATGCCCCTTTCGCGGCGGAACACCTTCGCCAGATAATTCCCGTCCGCGAACCCCGTAACCCCGGCA
>JBGSWJ010000271.1:0-2406 GCA_041752495.1 Rhodobacterales bacterium | reverse complement strand
CCCCCCAGCAGCAACAGGCCGGCCGCCGGCAGCGGCACCGGGGCCGGGGTCACATTGGCATAGACCGAGATGTGGTGGGCGCTTTTGGGGAAGTTCACGCATTGGTTGGCGGGATTGGCGGTGTTCCAGTGGAAGGCCGGGCAGGTGAAGGGCGTCGTCCAGTCACCCGCCAGCGTCGCCATGCCGTTTGCGTCCAGATCGAACAGGAAGCCGACCAGCGAGGTGCCGGCGCCGGATTTGAACACCAGCATGACCTGCCCGACCATACCCTCGAAATAATCGCTCAGATCGAAGCTGCCGGTGGTGCCGAAGCTGGCGGCATCGCCTTCCAGCATGCCGTTCTCGTCCAGCTTGCCCCAGGCTTCCCAGGTGTCGATGCCGAAAAAGCCGCCGTCGGCGTTGACGGTCAGGGCGTCGGGATTGCCCATCTGGTCCTGGGTGGCGCTGGAAATCTGGCAATCATCGGCGCCGGTGACCGAGGCCGAGATGTCATAGCCCGCGCCCGAGCAGCTGGCATAGGTGGTGGCGGCCGAAGCGGCCCCGGTCCAGGTGACCAGGGCAAGCGCCGTCAGGGCGGCAAAGGATTTCAGCATCTGCGGGCCGAACATGGCGGAACCTTCCTTGCAACAGCACCCCGATTCGCTCGGGGCCTGTGAAACACATGATTTGTCACGCCTTTTCATGGCATTTTTGAGGAAAGGCAAGCGACAGCGACGGCGGGCTGACCAGTCCTGCCCTGCGCCGGCAGACTGTCACGGGATGGAAAACAATCGGTGAACGAAGGCGCCGAAACCCGGAGGCTGACGCCTCAACCCACCGCGATCAGAAGCCGCTCCAGCTCTGCCTAACAGACACCCGGCCGCGCCCGTCCCGGATCGAACTGGTGCCGGGGGCAAACCCCAAGAGGTTGGGCAGATTTGACAGGTCAGGTCCCCGGGCAAACCCTTTCGGGCCATGTTGCGATCCCGCGCCGTGTCGCCGCGCACCACGTCGGTTCAGAGCGCGCGAGCCCGGATTACCGCTCAGCGTTTCAGCGTCAGATAGGCACTCAGCGCCCAGAGTGCGGGATCTCGCGGCGTCTGCTTGCGGGCCTCGGCCAGTGACGCACGCGCCTCGCTCATCAGCCCCAGACGGCGCTGCTCTCCGGCGATGGCGCGGTAATGTTGGGCCAACAGCGCGGGATCAGCCTTTAGTGCGACAAGATTCTTGGCGACGATCTTCTGCCGGGCGGCAAGGCGGCGGTCGCGATGCCTGGTGATACTGTCGGGCGAGAAATACTGCACCACCAAGGGTTCATCGACAAAGGCGAAGCGCCCGAGCGCTGACAGACGAATAGCGCAGTCCCAATCTTGAAGCGCGGGCAGCCCCTCGTCAAAGCCCCCAATCGTCAGCAGGTCGTCCCGGCGGGCAATCAACGTCTGGGTACTGACTAGACTTGTCCGAAGCAGGGCGGCCTGAATATCGCCCTCAACATCGACCAGAGCGGAATCCGGGACGTAGCGTAGCCTGGTGCGTGCGCGGGGCGAGGTGGAACCCGCTGTTTCAAGATCATCTACGACCGCCATGCCGCAATAGGCGGCGACATAGCCCGCGCCCAGGATCGCCAACAGCGCCATCTGCTTTTCCAACTTTTGCGGCAGCCATTCGTCGTCGCTGTCCTGAAAAGCTACCCACGGCGCGCGCGCCTCGCGAATGCCGGTGTTACGCGCTGCGTTGCCGCCCAGATTTCGTGGATGCTTCAACAGCCGAAGGCGGGGATCGCTCATCCCTTTGAGGGCCGCCACTGTGCCATCGGTCGAGCCGTCATCCACGACAAGTAGTTCGAAATTAGCAAAGGTCTGGCCAAGCACACTCTCCACTGCTGCACGGATGGTGTCGGCACGGTTGTAGGTGGGTACAACGACAGAGACGGCAGGAGGGGCAGATGTATCGGCAGACGTCATCAGATCAGCTTTGCGTCCTTGCATCCATGTACCACCCGGGCAGATAGCCCCATCCCATGACAAAGGGCAACCGCCCCCGCACGCTTACACCCGCCGCACCGTCTTCACGCTGACGCGGAACAGCGCGGCGATCTCGGCTAGGTTCCGTCCCTCTGCGTCGCACATCCGGCGCACTTCGGCCTTCTGGCCGGGGCCGATCCTACCCGTCACCCGTGCGTCAATCGCCGGTTCCATTCCCCGGTTGGGCTGCTTGCGCATTCGGGAGCGGTGAGAGGAAGGACGGGCCATTTCCTGTCCCGAGGCGAAGCGCCTCGCCCATTCCTGTCCTGGCGCCGGCCGGGGCAAGGATGATCGCGCGCAGGTCCTCGGGCACCAGGGCCGCCAAGGATTGGGCGCTGGCCTGGTTCAGGCTTGCCACCATGACCGCGGCGATGCTCCAGCCCTCGCCGTCCCGGACCAGCAC
>JBGSWJ010000270.1:0-32756 GCA_041752495.1 Rhodobacterales bacterium | reverse complement strand
AGCCTGTTCGGCCAGGCCGTCACCGTGCGGTGCGAGCCGCCCGATTTCGGCGCCGTCGTGCAGGCGCTTGATGTGATCCAAAGCGGTCAGGTCCTGGTGATCGCCGCCGCCGGCCACCGCGATACCGCGATGATCGGCGATATCCTCTCAGGCCATCTGCGGAACAAGGGCGTGGCCGGAGTCATCTGCGACGGCGCCGTGCGCGATACCGGCACGCTTGGCCAGTGGGATGATTTCGCAGTCTTTTCCCGCTGGATCACCCCGCGCGGGCCCTCCGGCGCCGACCGGGGCGCGGTCAACATCCCCGTCGTCTTCGGAGGCACCCTCGTTACACCCGGCGATCTGATCATCGGCGACGACGACGGCCTTGTCTGCCTTTCGCCGTCCACCATCCGTGCCCGCATCCCCGATGCCGAGGCGAAACTTGCCCGCGAAGAAGGCTGGATCACAGCCCTGGCCGCCGGCAAACCGGCAACCGAGGTCTTCGGCCTTCCCCCGGCCGAACGCCGCTGACTCTACCCCGCGAAACGCGCCGTCAGGCCGCCGTCAACTGTCCAGTTGGCCCCCGTCACGAAAGACGCCTCGTCGGACAACAGAAAGACGATGCAGTTCGCAATCTCGCGCGGCGTGGCAATCCGGCGCATCGGATGCGTCTCCAGCACCTTTTCCCGCAGCGCAGGATCATGCTGCTCAAAGAATTCCTTGACCAGCGCGGTTTCCGTATAGCCCGGCGACAGGGCATTCACCCGTATCTGCTGCGGCCCGACCTCCAGCGCAAGCGACCGCGTCAGCCCGACAAGCCCGGACTTGGCCGCCGCATAGGGAAAAAACCCTGGATAGGTCATCTCGGCATGGACCGACGCGATGTTGACGATGGACCCGGCCCGCGCCGCGATCATGCCGGGCAGCACGGCCCGTGCCGCCAGCCATGCGGCTTTCAAGTCGACCGCAAAAACATCATCCCATTCCGCCTCGGTCATCTTGACCGGATCGGCATAGGAATTGCGTCCCGCATTGTTGACCAGCCCCGTGACCGGGCCAAACCGCGCCGCAGCCTCGCCCGTCACTCGCGCCAGATCGTCGGCCCGCGTCACATTCCCTTGCCCGAAATGGCACCGCTCGATCCCCAGCGCCACGGCAAGCTTTGCCCCCGCTTCGGCCTCCAGATCAATGAAACTGACCCGCGCGCCTTCCTCCAACGCCTTCTCGACCGTCGCGGCACCGATCCCCCGGCTGCCGCCCGTCACGAATACATGCTGCCCGTCAAGCCTGCCCATGCTGCCCTACCAATCCGCAACAGATCCGTCATGGTGATACCACTGGATCGCCTTCGCCTCTGCATAAGGATGCCGCTCGGCCGCCTTTGCATCAATCTCGATCCCGATGCCCAACCCCTGCGGCGGCGTGACATAGCCGCCCACAATCGGCGCGCCCCCTATCACCACCTCATCCCGCCAGGGCACGTCCGACCGCATCACCTCCTGGATCAGGAAATTCGGCGTGGCAAAGCCCAGATGGATATTCACCATCGTCGCCACCGGCCCCAGCGGATTGTGCGGGGCCATCGACACGCCAAACGTGTCACACAGCGCCGCAATCCGCCTGACCTCAGTCAGACCACCCGCATGGCACACATCCGGCTGCGCCACCGCAATCGCGCCTGCCTGCAGTAACGGCAGGAACTCGCGCCGATGCACCAGCCGTTCCCCCGCCGCAATCGGGATCGTGGTCGACCGCGCCACCCGCGCCGTCCCTTCCCAATCCTCGGGCGGGCAAGGCTCTTCCAGAAACCAAGGCCGATAGGGTTTCAGCACTTCGGCATATTGAATGGCCATCGCCGCCGTCGTCCGCCCGTGCAGATCGACCATGATGTCCATGTCATCGCCTGCCCCTTCGCGGGCCGCAGCCATGAGCGCATCCGCCTGCTTCAACGCCGCCAGACCGTCCAGCGGTGCCGTCTTGCCCACCGCCAATATCTTGACCGCGCTGAACCCATCCGCCCGCGACTGCGCGGCCTTCTCCGCAAACGACCCCACCTGCGCCGAGTCATAAACCGCCGATGAATCCCCACCTCCCAGATGGTCATACATCCGCAGCCTTTTCCGCGTCAGCCCGCCCAGCAACTGCCAAAGCGGGATGCCCAGATCCTTGGCCTTAAGGTCATACAGCGCCTGATCGATCCCCGACAGCGCCGACATCGTCACCACCCCGCCCTTAAAGAACGGGTGCCGGAACATGACCTGCCACAGATGTTCGATATTGCGCGGGTCTTCGCCCAGGATTAGCGGGGCCAGATCTTCGACCGCCCCCACCACGCCCTTGGTCTGAAACTCCAGCGTCGCCTCACCCAGCCCCGTCAGGCCCGGCACATCCGTCTCGACCCGGACAAAGACCCAATTGCGCAGCCTTGCATTGACAACCTGCGTCGTGATCCGTGTGATCTTCACAGCCTTACCGCCCGGTCATCGACTGGCGGCGGATCTTGCGGTCGATCAGGGTTTGCAACACGACCGACACGACAATGACCAACCCAAAGGCAAGCTGCGTGTAAAACGCGTTGATCCCTGCCGACACGATCCCCGCATTGATCGCCCCGATGATATAGGACGCCACAAAGGTGCCCACGACGCTTCCCGTGCCGCCAAAGACCGATGTGCCACCCAGAAAGACCGACGCGATGGTGTTCAAAAGGAACCCCTCGCCCGTCGTCGGCCAAAAGTAATAGCCATAGATCGACGTCATCAGCCCCGAAAACGTGGCCATCAGCCCGACCAGAATAAAGGCCCGGGTTTTCACACTGACAGAATCAATCCCCATCAGGCGCGCCGAAGTCGGGTTGTCGCCCACCAGAAAAACATGCGCCCCGAACCGCGTGCGGTTCAAAAGGAACCATGCCCCCAACAGGATCACCACCATCCACAACGTCTGGATCGGAATCCCAAAGGGCGTTGACCGGAAAATCGCATGCATCGCCGGATAGTCCTCGGCCGTCAACGGAACCCCCGTCCCGTTCATCAGAACCAGTTCAAGCCCCCGGAACAGAAACGACGTGCCAATGGTAATCACTAGCGACGGAATGTTCAGATACGAAACCAGCGCCCCGTTGATCCATCCACATACAGCCCCCGTCGCAAAGGCCGCGACCAGCCCCACGGGCCACGCGCCCCCCGCCTGCACGACAAGGCAGAACGCCGCCGTGCCGAGCGCCATGATCGACGGAAATGACAGGTCAATCTCGCCCGTGATGACGACAAAGGTCAGCGCAATCGCGATGATCCCGAATTGCGGGGTCGTCTGCGCAAAAGCCAGATAGATGTTGGCATTGGTAAACACCGCCGGTGCCGCCGCGACAAAGCCCAGCCACATGACCAGACCCACCCCGATGATCCCCATCTGTGAACCATAGCGGCGCAGAAAGGATGGCGGGGCCACGCGATTGTTGGCGGGTTTCTTGGCTGTCGTTTCAGAACTCATGGCATCCGCCCCTCAGGTCAAAGAGCCGGTCCGGGCAACCCGGTACAGCCGGTCGATCAGGTCTTCCATGGAAATCTGGCTCTTGTCATAGACCCCGGCCACCTTGCCCCGGTCCAACACATAAAGCCGGTCCACGACCGGATAGACGTGAAAGATATTGTGATCGATAAAGATCGCCGATTTGCCCACCGCCTTGATATTGCGCACGAAATCCAGTGTCTTGCCGGTTTCGGTCAATGACAGGCCCATCGTGGGTTCGTCCAGAATGACCAGATTGGCGTCAAAATAAAGCGCCCGGGTGATCGCCACGCCCTGCTTTTCCCCGCCCGACATGGTGGATACAACATTGTCCGGATGCACGGCGGCCGAAGTGAACCCCATATGCTCGCTCATCAGACGCGCCGATTCCGACCGCATCTTCTTGACGTCCAGCAATCCCCACTTCGTGCGCGGTTCGCGCCCCATGAACATGTTGCGCCAGATCGGCTGCTTTTCACACAGCGCCCGTTCCTGATAAACCGTCTCGATCCCCAGATCGCGCGCCCGCGCGACCGACCAGTCGTCAATCCGCTTGCCGTTGAACCAGATTTCGCCCCCCGGATCGGGCCGGTGAAAGCCCATGACCGTCTTGACCAGCGTGGATTTGCCCGCGCCATTGTCCCCCAGCAGGCCCACGATCTCGCCGGGATATACAGCAAAATCTATGCCCGACAGCGACCGCACCTCGCCAAAGGTCTTGGACACGTTGCGCAACTCGATCACCGGCGTTCCAGCCGGCTTTGGGACGGTCTCAGCCATCGGTGAACCCTTCAGGATGAATGGCCCCCGGCATAACGCCGGGGGCCAGCCGCAAGGCCAAAGGCCTCAGCGGATTTCGACTGCTGCCAGCGGCGCCACCGCATCCACGTTGGTCGCGTCCACAAACGCCCCCGCCGTATTGATGTCGAGGCCCGAGAAGCCATATTTCTCGGTCAGGCAGATGTTCAGGATCGGCAGATAGCCCTGCAGGAACGGCTGCTGGTCGATGACAAGGTTCTGGAACCCGTCCTTGACGGCCTGCGCCGTGTTGGGCGACATGTCGAAGCCCGCGAAATACACCTGCCCGGCGGTCAGCCCCGCCGCCTGCGCATAAACGCCCACGTTCGATGTCAGGCCGCCGTGATCGGTCACGACAATCTTGACGTCCGGGTTGGCGCCCATGAGGCCCACGAAGGTCGCAGTCCCGGCATTGGGGTCAGCGTTGGTGGCGGCATCGATTTCCTGATAGATCACGTTCAGCCCGGCCTCGGTGAAGGCGTCGATCACGCCCACTGTCCGCTGCCCGCGGTCGCCGCCCTGCCCTTGCAAGCCCCAGACGAAGACGGAGTCCCCCGCAACCACACCCGACCGCTTGACCGCTTCCGCAGCCAGCGCATGACCCGCCGCATAGTTCGGCGCGCCGACATAGCCGAAACCGTTGGGCGCAAACTTGCCCTGGCTGTCCGGCAGAGAGGTGTTGAGCGTGGTAAAGATGATGCCCGCGTCATAGGCCTGCTGCACGATCGGCCCCGTGGCCGCTTCGCCCGCGAAACCATAGGTCGCAATCCCGTTCACACCGGTCGCCACAGCCTGCTGGATCTGCTGCAGCATCAGGTTGGGGTCCCAGTTCGAGAAGTAGTAGGTCACGGTCGGACCCAGGTCCAACTCGGCCTGACGGAAGCCGTTATAGACGTTGTTGGCGAACACGCCGCCCTGAGGGCCGCCGGGGAATGCCGCGATGGTCACCCCAGAACACCACTTTTCCGTCGGATCGGCCATGACGCCGGTCGCCAGAAATGCCGCCGCAGAACAGGCCGCGGCCTGAAGCCAGAACTTGCCAGAAATCATTGTTTCCTCCCAAATGATCGGACCCTACGGTGCTTTTGTTGATCTTCCGCGCACTTGGGGTCACGACAAGAATCGCTAGTGGAATCATACAAGCCTGTAAAGGATTCTCTGACGGCGTCCCGCAGGCAGATTTCCGTTCCGCTGCATGACCCACTAGAGCCTTGTTTTTATGACAATAGTGCTGACCAACTTCGGGTTTCGTCCTTTGGGCCCCGCAACCCGGATTTACCGGCAGCAAAACTTGTCCTACACCTTTGACATGACACCCGCCCCTGACCGCACCGCGATTCGCAAGACGCCCCTCACCTCTGCCGCCCGCAGCGTGGCCGATCTCCTGTCTGACCAGATCATCGACAATCTCTCTCTCGGCGCCCAACTACCCTCTGAAGCCGACCTTGCCACCCGCTTCAACGTCAGCCGCGTGACCATCCGCGAAGCGTTCAAAATCCTTGCCGGACGTGGTCTCATCGGGCTGTCCCGGGGCAAACGCGCCGTGGTGACACAGCCCGACGGCGCGATGTTCGGCGCCTTTCTCAGGTCGCTCATCAAATCGGACCCGAAAAGCATGTTCGACCTGCTCCAGGTCCGCCGTTCCCTTGAAATCCAGTCCGTCACCTTCGCCTGCCGCCACGCAAGCCGCACGGGGCACGCCGCCATCGAAGCCGCGCTCAACGCCATGCGCGAAGCCGCGCGCGCCATGCCCGAAGACAGCTACGATCCCGCCGCCGATCTTGCCTTCGATCTGGCCGACGTGCAGTTTCATCAGGCACTCGCGCTTGCCGGGGGCAACCGCGTACTCACTTATCTGTTCGAAGCGATGGAAACGTCCTTGCTCGAGGCCTTCATGGCGAGCCATCGCGGCCAGACCAACACCGCCGCCGCCCTGCGGCTGTCCTTCGAGGAACACCGCGCCATTCACGAACACGTCGCCGCCCGCGACGAACGTGCCGCGACCGAGGCCATGCTGTCCCTCCTTGCCCGCGCCGAAACCAATCTCCGGGCCGCATACGGCTCTTTCTGACACGCTCAACCCGATCCGAGGCCTCATGACACGTAACCCGCCCGCGCCCCTTTCCGTCTGGCGCCCGACCAATCTTGCGTCCTTCCTCAGGGGCGCGCCGCATTACCCCGAACATGTCGATGAATCCTACTGGGAGCGCGATGCCGAACGCCTTGCCGCCGCCGGGGCAAACACTGTCCGCATGGGCGAATTCGCCTGGCATATCTGGGAACCCTACGAAGGCCGCTTCGACTTTGACCTTTTCGACCGCGCCATCGCCGTCCTCGGCGCCGCCGGGGTCAAGACGATCCTCTGCACCCCCACCGCCACCCCGCCCCGCTGGCTCACCCGCGACTACCCCGAGGTGCTGCGCGTCGACGCCAACGGCCGCCAGATGGGTCACGGATCGCGCCAGCATGCCGATACGACCAGCCCCGTCTTCCGCGCCCATTCCCGCCGGATCACACAGGCGCTGGCCGATCACTACCGCGACAACCCCCATGTGATCGGCTGGCAAACCGACAACGAACTCAACACCACCGTTTCGGAAAGCTATTCGCCCTCCTGCCGCCTCGCCTTTCAGGTCTGGCTGCGGCACGCCTATGCGGGCGACATCAAGGCGCTGAACCGCGCCTGGGGCGGCGATTTCTGGGCGCTGGCCTATGACGGTTTCGAAGACGTGGAACTCCCCCGCCAGATGACCCCGTCCTTCCTGTCGCCGGGCCATGTGCAGGATTACCACCGCTTCCTCGCCGCCGCGACCGCCGCCTTCCAGCACGATCAGGTCACGATCCTGCGCCATGTGAACCCCGACTGGTTCATCTTCCACAACCTCGGCAATCTCGCCGACATTGATTTCCGGGGTCAGTTCGGCCAGGACCTCGATTTCATCGGCTTCGACATCTATCCGATGCTTTATGACGAATTTCGCCGTCAGGGCGGCCATGCGGCCACGCAGGCCATACACCTTGACCTGTGCCGCGCCTATTCCGGCAACTTCATCGTCCCAGAACAGGCCAGTGGCTTTGGCAGCCAGCCCGCCTTTTCCACCATGACGCCCGAACCGGGCGAAATGCGCCGCATGGCGCTCACCTCGGTCGCGCGCGGCGCGGACGGGGTCATGTTCTTCCGCTGGCGCCCCGCACATTTCGGCGCGGAAATCTACTGGATGGGCGTCATCGACCACGACGACGTGCCCCGCCGCCGGTATGACGAAGCGACCCAATTCTTTACCGAAATGGGCCGGATCGAAACCGATCTTCTGGGCACCCACGTCCGGATGGACATCGGCATCGCCGGCGCGGATTTCGACAATCAGGAAGCGCACAAGACCTACGCCATCGGCCTGCCCTCCCCGGTTGAAGATGCGACTCTCCTGCATAGCACCTGTTATGCGCAGAACATCGCCTGCGGCTTCATCCATCCCGAAGACGACCTCTCGCGGCTCAAGGTGCTCTATGTCCCGCATTGGGTCATGTGGAAACCCGAATGGACCGAACGTGTCGCGGCTTTCGTCAATGCCGGGGGCACGCTGATCCTCTCGGCACTGACCGCCACCCGCGACATCAACAACCATATCCACCGGACCTCGGCCCCCGCCGCAGGCCTCTCCGACCTCGCGGGCGTCAGCGTGTATGAATTCGGCCGCCTTGCGGCTCCGGGCGCCGATGGTCTGGGCTTCCTCTGGCCCGACCGCTACCCCGGAGCCTATAACAACCCAGCACCCAAGCCCGCCTCCTCTGCCACCCGCCGGCAGGACCTGACCTTCGGGAACGTCCGATTCACAGCAGGGCATCTTTACGAAAAGCTCGACCTCGCCCCGGGGACCGAAGCCATCGGCCACTGGTCCGACCGCTGGCTTTCCGGCTCCCCTGCGATCACAAGACGACCCGTCGGGGCCGGGCAGGTCATCTACGTCGGCACCTACCTGACGCCCGAACTAGCCGTTCAACTGGTCGAAACGGTCTGCATCCCCGCCGGTGCCGCCCCCCTGTTGCCCGACGTGCCCGAAGGCGTCGAAATCACCATCCGCCAGGCCGAAGGACGCAGCCTCTGGTTCATCCTGAACACAACCGATGCATCCGTCACCCTGCCGCAGGCCCCTGCGGGGACGGATTTGCTCACAGACCGGGCGCAGGGCCCGGGGCCGCTGGCACTGGGTCCCTATGGCTGCGCGGTGATCCGATCCGCCTGAACGTGAAGGGCGCGTGCCCTTTGCCGACCTTGATCCCCTTGTCATGTGGTTCCTGCCACCCACAACCCCGGATCAAGGCCACGTTTTCCGGACGGCACATTGCATTCTGCCCTCGGGCTTCATGCAAAACATCAATAACATCCAGCAATATATTGTTTTATAACATAATATATGCGGCAATCGAGAGCATCAGTTAATGCAATTGGGTGAAGACTGCCATCCATCGCCCTCAAAAAAGGCAAAGTTCCCTTCACCCTCCGCCTGATTTATTCATTGCGACAATGGACATGGCGCATTACGATAAATCCAGTTTGATGAAATGGAGGACACATATGCAATTCGGACCAGCCCACGTTGGTCGTCTGCTGCTTCGTCCGCTCGTTGCAGCCGCCGGTCTGGCGCTTGCACTCGCGGGCGCCACATTGGCAGAAGACACCGCACCCCCCCTCGGATCGCCTGCCGCGACCCGGACAATCGACGGGCTGCAACTGCCCGCACCGCCCATCGCCTTCGGCGGCGTCATCACCCAAGAGGCGACGACCTCCACCCCCTTCTGGCAGCCCCGCATCGTGCCCCCGGCCGGTGCCCCCAACGTCCTCCTCATCATCACCGATGACGTGGGCTTCGGCGCGCCCTCAACCTTTGGCGGCGTGATCCCGACCCCTTCGCTCGACCGGATCGCGGAACTCGGCCTGCGCTACACCAACATGCATTCGACCTCGCTCTGCTCGCCCACACGGGCCGCGCTGATCACGGGTCGCAACCACCACGACGTGGGCTTTGGTGTGATCTCGGAACAGGCCACGGGCTATCCGGGCTATGACAGCATCATCACGCCGGACAAGGCCACCATCGGTACGATCCTGCGCGACAACGGCTATGCGACGTCCTGGTTCGGCAAGAACCACAATACCCCGGGCTTCATGACCTCGATGGCCGGTCCCTTCGACCAGTGGCCGACGGGCATGGGCTTTGACTACTTCTACGGCTTCATGGGCGGCGACACGTCCCAGTGGACACCGGGCAACCTGTTCCGCAACACCACCCAGATCTACCCCTCCATCGGCAACTCCGATTTCAACCTGATCACTGCGATGGCCGACGAAGCCATCGACTACATGCAGCAGTTGAACACCATCGCGCCGGCCCAGCCGTTTCTTGTTTACTACGCGCCCGGTGGCACCCACGCCCCCCACCACCCCACGCCGGAATGGATCGACAAGATCACCGACATGCATCTGTTCGATGCCGGCTGGAACGAACTGCGCAACACGATCTTCGCCAACCAGAAACGTCTTGGCGTGATCCCGCAGGATGCGGTTCTGACCGAATGGCCCTCTGACCTTCTCAAGAACTGGACAGACCTGACCGCCGACGAACAGAAAATGTTCATCCGTCAGGCCAACGTCTATGCCGCCTATCTGGCCTATACCGACCACGAAATCGGCCGGGTCGTTCAGGCGGTCGAAGATTTGGGCAAGCTTGACAACACGCTGATCATCTACATCTCGGGTGACAACGGGTCGTCCGCCGAAGGCACGCTTATCGGCACGCCCAACGAAGTCGCCATGTTCAACCAGGTCGAAGTGCCGGTCGATGTCCAGCTCAAGGACTTCTACGACATCTGGGGTTCGGAACACACCTACAACCACATGGCGGTGGGCTGGTCATGGGCCTTCGACACACCGTTCAAATGGACCAAACAGATCGCAGGCTACTTTGGCGGCACCCGTCAGGGCATGGCTGTCGCATGGCCCGCCGTCATCACCGACAAGGGCGGCATCCGCAACCAGTTCGCCCATGTCATCGACGTCGTCCCGACCATCCTTGAAGCCGCCAATATTCAAGAGCCTTCGGTCGTCAACGGCATCGCCCAAAGCCCGATGGAAGGCACCAGCTTCGCCTATACCTTCGACGCCGACATGGCCGATGAACCCACGCGCCACATCACCCAGTATTTCGAAATGATGGGCCAGCGCGCGATCTACCACGAAGGCTGGATGGCCGTCTCCAAGGTCACCCGTCCCTCATGGGTCAGCATGGGCAACTTCCCCGACCCGACAACGGCCGAATGGGAACTCTACGATATCAATACCGACTGGACCCAGTCGAATGATGTCGCAGCCGCCAACCCTGACAAGCTCAAGGAACTGCAGGATCTCTTCATCGAAGAGGCCACGCGCAACAACGTCTTCCCGCTCGACGGGTCGGTCGTTACGCGCCTCCTGACGCCACGGCCAAGCGCCACGGCGGGCCGCACCTCGTTCGATTTCCCCGGCCCGATGACCGGTATCTCGAACGGTGTCGCGCCCTCGCTCCTGAACGCGTCCTACACCATCACGGCAGAAGTGACGGTGCCCGACAACGGCGGCGATGGCGTGATCATAACCCAGGGCGGGCGTTTCACCGGCTATGGTCTCTACATCAAGGACGGCATCCCGACCTTTGCGTGGAACCTCGCCGGTCTCAAGGTCCAGACCTGGAAAGGCACCGAAGCCCTGACACCGGGCAAACACACGCTCGTATTCGACTTCAAATATGACGGGCTTGGCATGGGCACGCTCGCCTACGGCAGCCCCAGCGGCATTGGTCAGGGCGGCACCGGCACCCTCTCGGTGGACGGAACCGTCGTGGCGACCGACAAGATGGAACATGTGGTCCCCCTTATCCTCGCATGGGACGAAAACATGGACATCGGCTCGGATACCGGCACCCCGGTCAATGACGCCGATTATCAGGTGCCCTTCGCCTTTACCGGCACCATCGACAAGCTGAACCTGACCATCGACCGCCCGCAACTGACCGAGGCCGATATCCAGGCCCTTCAGGATGCGGCCAAGAAGGCCAGCGACTGACCCCGGCCCCTTCCCGGGATACCCGGAAACAGCAACGCCGCCCCCCGGGGCGGCGTTGTCATTTCAAGGGGCTGTGCCGGTCAGTTCAGATCCGCCTCCATCATCGCGGGAACAACGCCCTTCGGATCTGCCCGGATCGTCACGTCCGACCCGATATCCGGCAACTGCCCCGGCGCCGCGACCCGGCTCTGCCCCGTGGCACCCGCCGAATCCAGCCACTCCGCCGCATACTGGGTCTGCCCGTTGACCGTCAGGATCGTCGCCACATGCCCCGTGATCCGTGCCGTCCGCCGAACGCCGTTCTGCCTCAGATACCGGGCCCGCGCCCGCCGCCGCATCAGAAACCAAAGCGGCACCGCCAGCGCCACGACAGCCGCCACCAGCGCCGCCCAAAAGGCCAGCGCCATCCACTTCACCGTCTCGGCCCTCGTCCCGCTCTCAAGCTCCACCATGCCCGGATCGCTCCGCACATAGACCAGCCGCACCACATCGCCCACATCCAGCCTGCCGTAAAAGCCCGAGGACACATCGCCGATCCCCTCGACCGGGTTTCCCTCCTGATCCACAAAGGAATAGGACACCAGATACCGCGTCACGAACGTCGTGCTCGTCCGTCCCTGAGAGTCCGTCGTCCGCTGCTCCTCGGTGCGGACCTGCATGGCCGTAACCTCGGCTTCCGCTGTGACACCCTCTTCGGCAAACCGCGTGGCCTCGCTGACGGCAACGCCCGAAATCAGCCAAAGCGCGACGACAAAGATCATGGACGCCATGAAGGGAACGAACATGACCAGATCCAGCAAAACGCTACGACGCTTCATCGCTTGCTCCCTCAGGATCCGGCCATCCCGGCCCCATCTGCGATGGCTTCTCCGGTTTCTCCCCTGAAGCCTAAGGCTGCACCGCAATCACCGCAACATCCGCTGGAAAGGCCCGCCCGGCCCCCACCGCGCGCGGCGTTAACGCCAAGGCAAGGCAAACCTGCCAGTCTGGCTTCTCCCCCGGCGGCAAGCCCCGCAAGTCACCAGAAATACCGACGCAATACCGACGTAATACCGACGTGATACCGACGTTCCACCGACACGATTCTTCGCCGTTTTCCGCAACGTTTTCAGACTGTTACCAACCCACCCCCAACGACACCCCCCATACCCCCGTTTTCACCCCCAAAAGCAACGCACGCCCCTCCGCGCCAAAAGCAAAAGGCCGGGCATCTGCCCGGCCTCCCGCTGCCTCAGTTCTTGGCCCGGATCAGCTACACCCGCTCGTCCCGCCACAGGTGTTGCACTTCATGCAGGTCCCGTTCCGCACCAGCGTATAGTTCCCGCAATCCCCGCAGGCCTCGCCCTCATAGCCCTGCATCTTGGCCTTGTCCCGCGCCGTCAGGCTGACCGTGCCGCTGACCACAGCCGTCGTCGTCATCGCCCCGTTCACCACGACCGGCATCATCGCCTGCACCGCATCACCGGCATAGGCCGTGTTCATCAGCCCGCCCTGCAACACCACCAGATCCTGCGGCATCCGGTTGCGCAGATACCCGGTGGACGAAATCTGCTTCAGCACTTCCAAAGACCGCGACGCCGCCCCTTCAGACACGGGCGCAAAGTTGCGGATCCCCTCCGCCTCGCCCCGGCCGATATCGTCAAACGTCGCCCCTTCCGGCTTCACATGCGCCAGGTCCGTCCGGTCCAGATAGGACACCGCCAGCTCGCGGAAGATGTAGTCCAGGATCGACGTCGCCGACTTGATCGAGTCGTTGCCCTGCACCATCCCCGCCGGTTCGAACTTGGTAAAGGTGAAGGCGTCCACGAACTCCTCCAACGGCACGCCATACTGAAGCCCGACCGACACCGCGATGGCGAAGTTGTTCATCATCGCCCGGAAACCAGCACCTTCCTTGTGCATGTCGATGAAGATTTCCCCAAGGGAACCATCGCTGTATTCGCCGGTCCTCAGGTAAACCTTGTGCCCGCCGACGATGGCCTTCTGGGTATACCCCTTGCGCCGCTGCGGCATCTTCTCGCGTTCGCGGTTGCGGATTTCCTTGATGATGATCTTCTCGACGATCTTCTCGGCCATCAGAACCGTCTTTTCGTGAACGGTCCCGGTCTCCATGATCTCCTGCGCTTCCTCATCATCGCTGATCAGCGCCGAAGCCAGCGGCTGCGACAGCTTGGACCCGTCCCGATAGAGCGCATTGGCCTTGAGTGCGAGGCTCCAGGACTTCTCATAGGCCTTCTGGCAATCCTCGATCGTCGCATCGTTCGGCATGTTGATCGTCTTGCTGATCGCACCCGAGATGAAGGACTGCGCAGCCGCCATCATCGTGATGTGGCTATCCACCGACAGGAACCGCTTGCCCGTCTTGCCACAGGGATTGGCGCAGTCGAACACGTTCAGATGTTCCGCCTTGAGGTAAGGCGCCCCTTCCAGCGTCATCGTCCCGCAGACATGGTCGTTCGCCGCGTCGATCTGCGCCTTGCTGAAACCAAGGTGGCGCAGCAGGTCAAAGGACGGATCGTTCAGCTTGTCCACCGGAATACCCAGCGTGCCCGTGCAGAAATCGGCCCCCAGCGTGTACTGGTTGAACACGAACCGGATATCGAACGCCGCAGGCAGCGCCGCCTCAAGCTTTTCGATCTCGGCCATGCCGAACCCATGCCCGATCAGCGCAGTCCGGTTGACGAACGGCGCATTGCCAAGGCTCTTGTGGCCTACGGCATGGGCGATGATTTCTTCAATCTGGCCCGAAGGATAGCCCAGCTTCTTCAACGCCGCCGGAACACTTTGGTTGATGATCTTGAAGTAACCGCCACCAGCCAGCTTCTTGAACTTGACCAGTGCAAAGTCAGGCTCGATCCCGGTCGTGTCGCAATCCATGACAAGGCCGATGGTCCCCGTGGGGGCAATCACCGTGGCCTGCGCATTGCGGAACCCGTGTTTTTCACCCAAGGCCAGCGCCTCGTCCCATGCGCCCATGGCGATGCCCACAAGCCGCGGATCGGGGCAGTTGGCATGGTCGAGCGCAACCGGCGCCACATTCAGCTCTTCATAGCCCGCAGCCTTCCCATAGGCCGCATTGCGGTGGTTGCGGATCACCCGCAGCATATGCGCCTTGTTCTTGGCATAGCCGGGGAACGGCCCCACTTCGCCCGCCATTTCGGCGCTCGTGGCATAGGACACGCCGGTCATGATCGCGGTCAGCGCCCCGGCCATCGCCCGGCCGCCGTCGCTGTCATAGCCCAGTCCCATGTTCATCAAGAGGCCGCCGATATTGGCATAGCCCAGCCCCAGCGTCCGGAAGTCATAGGACCGCTGCGCGATCTCCTTCGACGGGAACTGCGCCATCAGCACCGAGATTTCGAGCGTGATCGTCCACAGCCGCGACGCGTGGATATAGTCTTCCACCTGAAACACGCCGTCCTTGTAGAAGGTCAGCAGGTTCATCGAGGCCAGGTTACAAGCCGTATCGTCAAGGAACATGTATTCCGAACAGGGGTTCGACCCCCGGATCGCGCCATCCTCCGGGCAGGTATGCCAGGCGTTGACCGTGTCATGATACTGGATGCCGGGGTCGGCACAGGCCCAGGCCGCATGGCCCACCTGATCCCACAGCGCCCGTGCCTTTATCGTCTTGGAAACCTTCCCGTCCTTACGATTGATCAGCTGCCAGTCACCATCCCGCTCCACCGCTTTCAGGAAAGCATCCGTCACCCGGATCGAGTTGTTGGAGTTCTGGCCCGAAACACTGGCATAGGCCTCCGAATCCCAGTCGGTATCATAGGTCGGAAACTCGATGCTCGTATGCCCCTGCCGCGCGTAATCCAGCACCCGCTTGGTATAGGTATCCGGGATCGCCACCTTCTTGGCCTCACGGATCGCCGCCTTCAGCGCGCCGTTCACCGCCGGGTCAAAGGCATCCTCGGCCTTGCCATCCCACGCCCGGATCGCGGCAAAGATCGCATTCAGCTTCTGCTCATGCATCTTGGAGCCTGCGACGATGGACGCCACCTTCTGCTCTTCGATGACCTTCCAGTTGATGAAATCTTCAATATCGGGGTGATCGGCATCCACGATCACCATCTTGGCCGCCCGGCGCGTCGTCCCGCCCGACTTGATCGCGCCCGCCGCGCGGTCCCCGATCTTGAGGAACCCCATCAACCCCGACGACCGGCCGCCACCCGAAAGCTTCTCGCCCTCGCCGCGCAGGGACGAGAAGTTCGTGCCCGTACCCGAACCATACTTGAACAGGCGCGCCTCGCGCACCCACAGGTCCATGATGCCGCCGTCGTTCACCAGATCATCGGCCACCGACTGGATAAAGCAGGCATGCGGCTGCGGATGCTCATAGGCGCTTTCCGATTTGGTCAGCTCACCCGTCTTGTAATCCACATAGAAATGCCCCTGCGCCGGGCCGTCGATGCCATAGGCCCAATGCAGCCCGGTGTTGAACCACTGGGGCGAATTCGGCGCTGCCATTTGCGCGGCCAGCATGAACCGCATCTCGTCCAGATAGGCCTGCGCATCGGCTTCGGTCGTGAAATAGCCGCCCTTCCAGCCCCAATAGGCCCAGGCTCCCGCCAGCCGGTCAAACACCTGCTTGGCCGATGTCTCGCCACCCATGACAGCGCCTTCGGCAGGCACGCTGCGCCACAGGAAGGACGGCACACCCTTTTCCTTCACGCGCTTCACGGCCGACGGGACGCCCGCCTTGCGGAAATACTTCTGCGCGATGACATCGGACGCGACCTGAGACCAGCCCTCGGGCACTTCGCAATTGTCCAGCTTGAAGACGATCGTGCCGTCAGGATTGCGAATCTCCGACGTGGTCGTGCGGAAATTCAGCGCCGCATAGGCATCCTGCCCGGCCTTGGTGAAATTGCGTTCGATCTTCATCGCGCCTTGCCCCTCGTCCTGCGCCGTTGCTGCGGCGCTGTTGATTATCCGGCGGGGTCTTCGACCTCCGCCCCCCGTGCTGTCCGTCACCCTGCGGTCTTGGCAAAGGGACACCGCAAGCTGACCCAAGGTCGGCCCGTGCGCAGCCCTGTCCCGGCTGCGGTGCGGATCAGGATGTCTCCCCTTTGCCGCCCGCCACTACATATTGTGGTTCTCCGGTCAGCCCACACAAACTGACTTATCTATCCATAGGGGGTCAACGCCAATCTTGCACCACATGATGCAATTTTCCGGTTGACGCTGCCGGGACGGCTCTGGCCAAAGCGGCGGGGCCGATTCATCCAAAGACTTGTCCACAGACTGTTAACACGCGGCCCGTCGTTCACGCTTTCCTTCAACCAGCGCCGGAAAACCGCGCATCACGGCAGCGTTACGCGCAACCGCTGAGAATCAGCTTGAACCTTCTCGCGCCGCGCCGCACTCCCCCGTCACAGGAACCGCTGGCACGGGCAACGCCACAGGCGCGGTCCGGAAGGCCCATCCCCGTAATGCCCCTGTGCCACGCTTGCCACATTGAAAGAGCCCGCTGATGCGTGCACGAATTTTCACCGTTCTGTGTCTTCTCGCCGGATGTGCCCCCGTCGAATATCTTCCGATGGTCGAAGAAGCGCCCCCGGCCAAACAGGGAATGCTTCCCGCCGGGCAACAGAAGGCGAGCTTTCCCACCTATCCCCAGGGCCTTCTCGACGCAGCCTTGGCCGCCTGCGACAACCCCGGCCAAACCCCCCGCCGCCCGGCCCCCGACACGGTCATCTGCGAAACCCTGCCCACACCCGACGCGGCCGCAGCACTGATTCTGCGCTTCGACGGAACTGTCGATGCCCTGCCCTTGTTCGTCATTTCCTTTCAGGCCCGGCCCCAGGGCACGGCCTATATCGTAACCGCCGACAGCTATGTCACCGTCCCGCAGCTGGACGGCACCATCAGACAGGTTCGCCTTGTTGATTCCGGGGTCGGGTCAAGCATGACGGGCCTACTGACTGCAGCAGGTGGCACCCCGGTTCAAAACGCCCCCGGCCGAACCCCCTGATCAGTTCGGGCGTCAGACTGTCCCTTGTCCGATCGCCGCCCCCGCCGCCGCCACTCGGTTGGGGTCATCCCGCTCCACCGCCGGAAGGCCCCGACAAGTGCGCTGTGATTGGCAAACAGCAGGGCGTCCGACACTTCGGCTACCGACAGATCCGTCAGCGCAAGCAGTTCGCAGGCCGTGGTAAAACGGACATCGTCCAGCAGGGTCTGAAACGTCGTGCCTTCATGTTCAAGGTAGCGGTTCAGGCTCCGCGTGCTGATCCCCAGATGCGTCGCAACCGCAGGCGCCCGGCCCTGCCCGACAAGCATCAGGGGCCGCAACGCATGCAGAACCCGCGACTTCCATACCCCGGCAGGCATCGGCGTATTGTTCAGCGCACGGCGCAGCCACACATCAAACGGGACCGACTCATTCGGATTGACCGGGTCGCTCAGGGCCTTCCGGTCAAGGACCAGCCCCGCCTGATGCTGGTTGAACAATAAAGGCGCCCGGAAAGCACGGACAAACGGGCCCACGTCCTCGGGCTGCCGGAATGGCAGGTGGACGGCGACAAGCCTGTCTTCGCGCCCCGTGATTTGTCTGATGGCGTTCAACCCGACCATCAGCGAAGCCGCATAAATCTGGTCCCGCGCAACGGCTTGCCGGTCATAGATACCATAGCCAAAGATGACCCTGTCGCCCATCGCATGCAGATAGGACGACGCCCCGCGCGAATTGAATTGCTGCAGCGAAACGAATCCGCTTATTGCGGACCCAAGGTCGGGAGCCTGTGCCATCCACGCCCCGGCGATCGACAGGATCCGATGATCAAACCTTGAACCAAGTAGCACGCCGAAATGCGGGCACCGGCTCAACGTGGTGCAGCGTTCGATAACGATGCTTGCCTTCTGATATGGCAGATGGCTGTTCGGGTCCGTAAAGACCGCCTGGGACAGAGACAGCCCCTCGACCACCCTTTCAAACGGAACGCCGAACTCTTTCAGGATCTGCGGGACACCAGTAAGAATGCTCGAACGCTGGATTGCATCAACTGTGTAAGGGAATGAAGTGCCGTGATCGTACACCTGTTGCGACGTTCCTTTCTGCGCAGGGGCCGTATATGTCCCGCCCAAGCCTTGTTTCACAATCCGTTCATAAAACAAGATTCATTCATAGGATCACTGAACAGATTGCCCATTTTTGTCGCTTTTCATGAGTCCAGTTGTCAACCCGCAGCATTTCCCTGGGCATGATCCGGCGGCGCGGGGAACCAGCGGGCAACACGCTTGCCCCATTGATCCAGATAGGTCAGCGCAACCGGCACTACGACCAGCGTCAGGATGGTCGATGAGATCAGGCCGCCGATCACCGCATGGGCCATCGGCGCATTCTGCCCGCTGCCCTCGTGGATGTTCAGGGCAAGCGGCAGCATCCCGAATATCATGGCAAGTGAAGTCATGATGATCGGCCTGAACCGGGTCTGCCCCGCCTCCACCAACGCATCGTAAAGATTCATCCCCTCTTTCACATGCTGGTTGGCATTGTCGACCAGCAGGATCGCGTTCTTGACGACCAGCCCCATCAACATGATGAACCCGATGATCGAGAACATGTTGAGCGTCGATCCCCCCACCAGAAGCCCGACCATCACCCCGATCAGGGCAAGCGGCAGCGAGAACATGATCGCAATGGGTTGCAGGAAGCTCCCGAACTGCGACGCCAGCACGAAGTAGATGAAAGTGATCGCAAGGAACAAGGCCGTCAGAGCTGTTGAGCCTGACTCGGCCAGATCCTGCGATTCGCCGCCGGTCGAAATCCGGTTTCCGGGTGGCATCTGCATGCTGTCCACTGCTGCCTGCACCTGGGCCGAAACATCGCCCAGCCGCACCCCGGCCAGATTGGCGGTGACCGTGATGTTCCGCGCCAGATTTTCCCGGTCAATCTGCGACGGCCCGGTCGATTCGACCAGTTCTGCCACCTGATCCAGCCGGACAAGCCCCTGCCCGCCTGTCTGCGCAATCGGCAAGGATCCGATGGTCGCCCGGTCGCCCCGCACCGATTCCGGCAGGCGCACGGTGACGGTGTAGCTCCGCCCATCCGGAGCCGTCCAATCGCCCACAGACTGACCGCCCAGCATCGGCGATAATGTATCCCCCACCTGCGCCAGTGACACACCAAGATCACTGGCCGCATCGCGGTTCACCCTGATCCCGATGACAGGCTGGGCATCATCCAGGCTCGACTTGGCATCTTCGATCCCATCAATCGTCTGCAGACGCCGGACCAACTCATCGGCAAGCGGGCCCAACACGGTAAAGCTTTCGCCCGACAGACTGATCTGGATCGGCGCATCCGACCCGCCAAGGCCACCGGCGGCACCGACCGTGAACGTGATGCCGGGGATTGTCGTCAGCGCCTCTCGCACCGGCAGCGACATGTCCTGCGGCGAACGCACCCGCTGATCGGGCGAAACCATCGTGGCCTCGACCGTTCCGGAGTTTGAACTGGCGTTATTCTGCCCCCCATTGACCGTCACATAGGTCCGCTCCACTTCGGGGAAAGTCCGCAGCAGGCTTTCCACCTGCCGCATCTTGCCTGCCGTGTAATCCAGCGACGATCCCACAGGCGTTGTCACCTCGACCCGGAATTCGGAATTGTCGACCGCGGGCGCGAACTCGGCCCCGACAAGGGGGAACAGGAAGAATGAACCGACAAAGGCAAGAAACGCCACGAACAGGGTCGTGATCCTGTGCCGCAGGCTCCACCGCAGGACATGCCGGTATCCCCGCGCCACCCACGACAGAAACCGGTCGAACTGGGCCACCAGACGACCAATCGGCCCGCGTTTGGCCCCCGGCGCCGCAGATGGATCATACCAGACCGAAGACATCATCGGGTCAAGCGTGAAGGCTACAAACAGCGAGATCATGACCGCCACGCTGACCGTGACACCGAACTGCAGGAAAAAGCGACCGATGATCCCGTCCATGAAGGCCACCGGCATGAAAACCGCGACGATGGACAGTGTCGTCGCCAGCACCGCCAGCCCGATTTCATTCGTTCCATCCAAGGCAGCCTGCCGGTGCGTCTTGCCCATATGCAGATGGCGCATGATGTTTTCCCGCACCACGATGGCGTCGTCGATCAACAGACCGATAGCCAGCGACAGCGCCAGAAGCGTCATGATGTTGAGGGTAAATCCAAATGCCCAAAGAAACGTCATCGTCCCGATGACCGAAATAGGAAGCGTCAACCCTGTGATGACCGTGGACCGCCATGAATTGAGGAACAGGAACACGATCACCGTCGCCAGCGCGGCACCTTCGACCAGCATGTTCTGCACACTCTGGTAACTCTGCTCGACCGACATTGCGTTGTCACGGACGATATCGATCGTCACGCCCTCTGGCAGATCCTTGGCGGCCAGTTCCTCGACAGCCGCACGAATATTGCGGGCGATCTCGACGGTGTTCGACCCTTGCGTCTTGATCACGTCCACGGCCAGCGCCGGCTCACCATCCAGCAAAGCAATCGAGGTCGCCTCGGCTGCACCGCTTTGCAGGGTCGCGATATCGCCAAGCCGCACCGGTTGGCCGCCACGCCGGGCAACGATGATGTCCAGAAAATCCTCGGCACGGTCCAGACGGCCTTCGATTTGAACGGATTGGACGATACCATTGCTGTCAATCGACCCTGCCGGCAGGTTCCGGTTGTCCGAAGACAAGGCGGCCGTCACTTCGCCCACGCCGACGCCAAAGGCGTTCATCCGGTCCGGGTCAATCAGAATCTGCAACTCGCGCGCTGCGCCGCCCACGACAGTGGCGCTGCCCACACCCTGCACGGCCGATAGGCGCGGGACAATAACGTCTTCGGTCAGGGCCGTCAGATCGCGGGTCGACAGGTTCCCGCCACTGACCGCCAGCGACATGATCGGCCGCGAGGCCGGGTCAAAGCGCAGGACAGTCGGCTCGTCGGCATTGTCGGGAAAGCGCCCCTTGATCCCTGCGATCCGGTCGCGCACGTTCTGGGCGGCTTCTGCCGACTGAACGTCCATGTCAAAAAACATGATGACACGACCCTGTCCTGACGCGCTGGTCGAACTGACAGTGTCGATCCCGCTGATCGTGTTCACGGCATCTTCGATAGGCTTGATGATGTCGTTCTCAACTGCCTCGGGCGAAGCGCCGGGATAGGTGACCAGAACGGCCACGACCGGAAAATCGATGTCCGGAAATTCCTCGATGGCAAGACGCTGAAAGCTGAAGATCCCGAAGACGACGATTGCCGCCATGACCATCGTCGCAAACACCGGATGGTTGACGCTGATGCGGGTCAAGAACATGGGGTCAGTTCCTTACAAGTTCGACAAGATCGCCAACCGTTAACTCCGGCAGCGCCGCCGCAACGACCACATCCCCCGCCTTCAGCCCTTCGCTGATCCGGGTCATCCGGCCCTCCCACTGGTCCGCCGGGGTGACAGGCTGCCGGACAAGAGTGTCATCCACGATGGCCAGTACATATGGGCCCTCACCGTCCTCGCGGATCGCATCCGACGGAATGGCAATCGAACCCTCTTGCCGGGCCACAACAACCTGCCCGGTGGCGAACATGCCGCCCAGCAGAATGCTATCTGGGTTAGGCAGGCTGATATAGACCGGAATGGCCCGCGTTCCCTCTGCCGCCACGGGATTGATCCGCTCGACCGTACCGGAAAACACCCGGTCTGGAATCCCGTCGACTACGATCGAAACCCCTTGCCCCGGCTGCAACAGCGCCCCGGCAGAAACCGATGCCGTGGCCTCCAGTTCGACCGTCGACAGATCGACAACCGTGATCAGCGGCGTTCCGACCTGCACATATGTTCCCGGCTCTGCATTCCGTGCGGAAACGACACCGTCAAAGGGCGCATGGACCGATGCGTTGCGCAGGGTAAGTTCCGCCACCGAAACCTGATCGGTCTGGGCGGACAGGCTCGCGCGCAAACCATCCACGTTGCTCTGCGCCTCTTCCATGGTGGATGTGGTGCCAACCCCCCGGTCCACCAGTTGCTTGGCCCTCTCAAGCTGCCCCTCAGCCAGCGCCAGCTGGGCCCGCGTGGCATCCGCATTGCTGCGCTGCAGATCAAGGTCTAGCGTCAGGCGTTCGACATCCACCTGTACCAGAACATCACCCGCCTTGACCGCGTCCCCCGGCCGGACGTTGACCGCTTCAACCAGCCCTCCGGTCTGAGAAGACAACTCGGCCTTGCGCGACGGTTGCAACGTCCCGATCACTTTGATGGCGCGTTCCAGGGTCTGGGGAGAAATGGTCACGTATTCGTCCGGATTTACCTGCATCCGGCTGACGATGACAGGCTCGGGTGCGGCAACTTCAGCGACCGGAGCGGGCTGCTGTACCTTCCACCATGCATAGCCGCCTCCCCCGGCGACAAGCAGGACAACCAGAACCCAGGGCCAGCGTCGCCGCCGCGGCGGCAACCCCTCACGCTTGCGGCGTGCCGCATCCGCTTCACGCCGGGACATCGCCCATTCAGGCTTGGCAGAAGGATCGATGGTCGTCATGGCTGCGCTATCCAATCTGGTCGGGTCCAGGCGTTAACTACTCTTACGCAGGGCCGGGCCGATTCCGTCACGGAATTCAGTCAATAAATTGCGTAATCTAGGGCCTTTGTACCACTGCATAGGGCCCAGTTCGTCGCTCAAACATAGGAAGCCGTGCATGAGCCTGCCAGTGCACCGTCTAGCTCTGGCGCGGTCGCGCCACGTTCCGGGGGAGAAAAACCGTCAGAAGCCCCATGACCGGCAACCAGGAACAGATAAAGAAAACGAACTCCAGCCCCTTCCAGTCCGCAACTACACCCAGCACCGCCGCAGCGATACCACCCATGCCAAAGGCAAACCCAAAGAACACGCCGTTGATCATCCCGATCCGTCCCGGCACCAGTTCCTGCGCAAAGACAAGGATCGCCGGAAAGGCCGAAGCGATGATCACTCCGATCAGCACCGTCAGGATACCCGTCCCTATCAGTCCGGCGTAGGGCAGCGCGAGCGTGAAGGGCAAGACCCCGAGGATTGAAAACCAGATCACCGTGCGCGCCCCAAACCGGTCCCCGATCGGGCCTCCGATGATGACACCAACCGCCATCGCCGCCAGAAACACGAACAGCATGAGTTGCGACTGCTGCGCTGTGAGGCTGAAGCGTTCGATCAGGAAAAAAGGTGTAATAGCTTGAAAAACTGGCGGTATAGATGTTCTTCGTAAAGACCAGAAGTGCAAGGATGATAAGCGACATGCGCACTTTTTCCGGGGCGACGTCAGCAGCCCGTGTGGCCCGCGACACGGGCGTATGTGTCGCGCGGTAGCGGGAATACCAACTTCCGACCTGACGCAAGACAACAATCCCCACCAGCGCCCCGACCGAAAACCACAACAGGCTCGGACGACCCAGCGGTACGACGATGAAGGCGGCCAGGAGCGGACCAATCGCAGTGCCTATGTTGCCTCCGACCTGAAACAAGGACTGCGCCGTTCCATAGCGGCCGCCCGACGCGAAACGCGCCACGCGGGAAGCCTCGGGATGAAAGATCGCCGAACCCACGCCGATCAGCATCGCCCCCAGGACCAGCAGCCAGTACGAATGAACGACCGCCAGTAGAAGGATTCCGACCAGCGTCGAACCCATCCCAAATGCCAGAGACTGCGGCATCGGGTTCTTGTCCGTATAGTTCCCGACAACCGGCTGTAGGATCGACGCAGTCACCTGAAACGCAAAGCTCAGAAGGCCGATCTGCCAGAAAGCCAGCGAAAACTCTACCTGAAGCAGGGGGTAGATTGCCGTCACCAGGGACTGCATCACGTCATTCAGGAGGTGCCCGAGCGCGACACCGAAGATAACGATATAGGCAGCGTCGGTCGCCGCGCGAGGGTGAGTGGCGGTCATGTCCGGTGTCCGTGTCAGTAAAGACGCCTTTGTCCCTGTCACAATTGCTCCTCGTCTGCAAGGCGAACAGGGATGCAGGCTTGACCAGACCGGGCAGTGTTGCCAGCCATGGCTGCAAGGGAAACGGGGGACAGACCATGGACATAATGCGCGCTATGGAACACGGGGCGAAAGATGCCATGCGGATGTTCATGTCCGTGCCCGATGGCCAACGCTTCACATATCGGGGGGCGCTTGACCGCGCGGGCCAATATGCAGCCGCCCTGACCGCCCTTGGCGTGACAAAAGGCGACAGGCTGGCCTGTCAGGCCTCCAAATCGCCCGAGTTCATCTGCCTTTACCTTGGCTGTCTTCGGGCCGGGATCGTCTTCCTTCCGCTGAACCCTGCCTATACTGCCGCAGAAACCGCCTACTTCCTCGCAAATTCAGAAGCTGTCCTTCACGTCTGCGACACCGAGAACATGACTGCCATGTCCGGGCTCGCCCAAGGCACGCAAACGATCAGCACGGCCGCCCTGACCCGACAGGCTGACCGCAGCGCACCCGACTTCCAGGATGCAGCAACTTCGGGAAAGGATCTTGCGGCCATCCTCTACACATCGGGCACCACGGGACGTTCGAAGGGCGTGATGCTGAGCCGTGACAATCTCGCCTCCAACGCCGAAACGCTGGCAGATCTCTGGCGCTTCACGCAAACCGACGTGCTGCTCCATGCCCTACCTGTATTTCATACGCATGGACTGTTCGTCGCGACCAACACCGTCATCATGTCCGGCGCCTCGATGCTTTTCCTGTCCGCCTTCCACCCCGATGCCATCTTTGCGGCCCTGCCACACGCCACAGTGATGATGGGCGTGCCGACATTCTATACCAGGCTCCTGAATGATCCCCGTCTCACCCGCAGTGCTGCCTCTCACATGCGGCTTTTCGTATCCGGCTCGGCCCCGCTCTCGGCCACAACCCACCGGGAATGGCGTGCTGCGACCAGCCACGCCATCCTTGAGCGCTATGGGATGACCGAGACGAACATGAACACCTCTAACCCCTACGACGGCGAAAGACGTGCAGGCACGGTGGGAATGGCTCTCCCTGGCGTGGATGTGCGGGTCCGGGATCCGGCAACCGGCGCGGACCTCCCGCAGGGAGACATCGGCTCGATCGAAGTGCGCGGACCAAATGTCTTCGCCGGCTACTGGCGCGCACCGGAAAAGACGGCAGCAGAATTCAGGCCCGACGGCTTTTTCATCACGGGCGATGTAGGCGCCTATGACGCAGAAGGGTATCTGCGAATTGTCGGACGGTCCAAGGATCTCGTTATCACGGGGGGGCTGAATGTCTATCCAGCCGAAGTCGAAGACGTACTCGATGACCTCGGTGGCATCGCCGCAGCGGCCATCATCGGCGTCCCCCATCGCGATTTCGGTGAGGCGGTTGTGGCAATCGTTGTCCCAAGACCGGGCGCAAACCTGACCGAAGACGGCCTGCGGGAAAAGCTCCGCGAAAGACTTGCCGCTTTCAAGCTTCCAAAGCGGATCATCCTGACCCAAGACCTGCCCCGCAATGCCATGGGAAAGGTGCAGAAGAACTTGCTGCGAGAGACATGGAAGGATCTTTTCGCGTCCTCCTGAACACAATTTCAGATTGAAGCATGATCCCGTCACATCGACTATGGGCAGAGCGAAACCTCTGCCTTAGTCTAGACGTTGGCGAACCTAGAAAGGGCTCCGCGTTGGACGGGAGACATGCAAACTATGGCGACAGACCAGCGGTCCCTCGACCTGCATCCGCTGCGGCGGCTGTTGTGGCATGGACGGTTCATCATTTTCCTCGGGGCATTGATCGGAACGATCAGTTTCGGCTATTACGCACTCTTTGTCGCAGACCCGGTCTATCGTGCGACCACCGTCGTCATCCTTGAAACCAGAACCGGAGAAATCGCCGATATTGACGCCGTCCTGACGGAACTGAGCGGCGAACTGCCCGAGATCAACACCGAGATCGAGGTACTTCGCGGCCGTGCGTTGATGGGCCAGGTCGTCGATATATTAGACCTGACAAAAGACCCGGAATTCAACGGGGCCCTTGTTCCCGACGGCTGGCAAACGCGGATTAAGCACCGGCTTCGGTCCCTGATCATGGCGCAGGATCCGCCGCCCCCCACCCTGACATGGGAACGCGAAGCTGCCATCAACGCATTGATTTCCCATGTCTCGATCACTGCGGTCCCGGCCAGTTTCGTGTTCCGCATCACAGCCGAATCGAGCGCCCCGGAAAAGGCCGCGCTGATCGCCGACACGGTCGCCAGGGCCTATATGGATGGCCAGATCGCCCGGAAAGAGGCGGTCACACGGGATGCACTCACGGTTCTCAAGGCCCGTGTCGATCAGCTCGGGCTCGAATTGGCCGAGGCCGAATCGCGTCTTTCCGCCTTTGCCTCCAGTCACAACGTGACTCCGGGTGCCGCGCAGACAGGCAACACCGCCGGGCAGATCGGGCAAACCTTGCGCGAACTGACGCAGTATGAACGCGAAGCCGAAGCGACCCGTGACCTCTACCGCGATTTCCTGGGCCGGATGAAAGAGACCGAGGCCCTTCTCGGCATGATCCGACCTGACAGCCGCGTCCTTTCTGCGGCAGTCGTACCAAACTACCATGTCGAACCGCGAAGG
The DNA here is from genome assembly GCA_041752495.1 of Rhodobacterales bacterium. Classification (GTDB taxonomy): domain Bacteria; phylum Pseudomonadota; class Alphaproteobacteria; order Rhodobacterales; family Rhodobacteraceae; genus JAPLPE01. Next base: position 5,796 of record JBGSWJ010000270.1, on the reverse strand, counting down.
GTGCAACTCATCACGATGGGGCTGATCTTTGGCCTTGTGGGGGCTTTGGCCATGATCCTTCTGCGCGAAGCGATGGCCAACACTTACCGCCAACCGGCTGACCTTGCCGCCAATCTCCGGCTGCCGGTCCTTGGTCAGATGCCGGATGTTCCGGCCAAGGGTCGGGCCGGCGTGGTACTGCATCTGGCTGAACGTCCGACTTCTCCCGCAGCCGAAGCGGTCAGGGGCGTGCGGACTTCCCTCTTGGGTTCTGGCGCGGGAACACTGCCAAAGGTGATCCTTTGCACCGCCGCGAAGCAAGATGAAGGAACGACGACGCTGTCGGTGGCGCTGGCCCAGAACATCGCAGCGATGGGAAAGTCAGTCGTGCTGGTTGACGCCGACCTGCGGCAAAGCGCCATGGACGAGGTGTTCGGCGCCGGAACAGGCAAGGGCTTGATGTCTGTTCTCTCGGGTGACGCCGTCATCGAAGATGCTCTTTTCACGGCACAACCATACGGATTCGATGTCCTTTTTGGGATGATCGGCGGATTCCCTGGTGTGCCCGACACCCTTTCCTCGGACCGGTTTGCCGATCTTGTCGCCCTGATGCGGGATACCTACGACGTCGTCATTATCGACGCGCCACCCGCCCTTCTGGTTCCCGATGCCCGTATTCTGGCACGCTTGGCCGACCATGTCGTCTTTGCAGTCCGCGCATGCAGCACAACCCGGACCGAAGCCGCCGAGGCCTTGAAGGCATTCCGCGAAATACCCCATTTGCCAGTTGCGCTGGTACTGACTCGAGGCCCATCACCCGAACTTCCACGAGAGAGAACCCGCTGGTCCACAACGGGGCGAACCGCCTATTTCGGTCAGTGACCGTCGTCAGGCACGCGCCCCCAAATCAAGAACCAGACTGGCCAATCTGTCGGCAGTCGCTGTCCATCGATAGTAGGATGTCCGCTCATGACCCTTCGTGACCATGGCCTTCCGATCTGACTCTGTCATGGCACCAACCCGCATCATTGCCCGCGCGATATCTTGCACGTCCAGAGGATCAAAGTAGAGGGCCGCATCGCCCAAGACCTCGGGCATCGCGGTCGTGCTTGATGACAGGACCGGGATGCCCAATGTCATTGCCTCAAGGGGCGGGATGCCAAACCCTTCACTCAAAGCAGGCCATACAAACGCGGCCGCCCCCGCATAAAGGCCGCGCAATTCCTCGTCTGAGACCCGGCCAATCACTTGGGTCCGGACCGACATGTCAACACGGACAGATTTGACGCCGGGTGCCGCCCCACCGGCGATGACAAGCGGCATGGTTGGCACAAGGCTGTGCGCCTCGATCAGCCGTTCGATATTCTTGTTGGGGCTTTGGTTGCCAACCGCAAGGAAATATCCTCCCGGATGCATCCCTAGTCTGTCCAGTATGGTTTGGTCGGCCCTTACTCTCAGGATATGTTCTGCGCTGTTTGGCAGAACATGAATGCTCTCGGAGGCAACACCCAGAAACGGTGCGAGCGTCTCTGCCGCCATCTTGCTGACAGAAGCGACTGCTTTGACAGATCGGGCCAGACGTGGTCGCAAAGTCTTGTGCAGCAAACGGTAAGACAACGGGAATGTACTGGGAACCGTGAAGATATTCGCATCATGGATCACAAGAACCTGCTCATGATGAAAAACCGGTCCACTGCCGCAAAGGCTGAGGAGCACGGTCCCTCGCGCCGCCTTTGCCAGGGCTGTCTGTTCCCAGAAATGGCCCGCTCCACCCGCCAATTCCCTCAGCTTGATTGTGTGCCAGTCCGGTTCCCGAAAGGTGCCTGCTGTCGGCCGATAGGCCGTGACCGTTCCGATCCGACGCCGCAGGTCCGGATCATTCGTCAGGCGTTTGTCAAGGGCATCAAGCAGTTCGCCCGCATACCTTTGCACCCCTGAAAGCGGCTGCGTCAGAAATCGGGCATTGACCGTGACCCCCATGTCATCGCTGTCCCATACGGCGCGCTTGTAGGTAGACCGTTGTGGTCGCCTCTCCTAGCCGATCAAGCTCCCAGCGGCTCACGTCGGTCGCACGCGCCCCTGCGGACAGCCGTTTCAGGCGATCGGGCTGAGCGATCAGAGTGGCGATGGCATCGGCAGTGATCGACAAGTCATTTGCGGGTGTGATCACGCCATTTACGCCGCTCTCCACGATTTCCTCGATACCAAGCAAATCCGAAACCACGACGGGCCGGCCTCCGGCGATCGATTGAATTACAGCCCGTGGCAGACCTTCTCTTTCTGAGGTCATCACCGTGACGTCCGCCAAAGCGACAAGCGCATGCGGATCTGACCGATGGCCGCAGAGCGTGACATGTCGGCCCAAGCCAAGTCTCACCACCGTTTTTTCGATTGCCACCCTTTCGGAGCCCTCTCCCGCAATGAGGAGATGTGCATCCGGAACACGTTGCAGGATGCGATGAAAGACCGCAAGGAACCCGACATGTCGCTTGCGGGGTTCAAGTGCTGCGAGCATCAGGATTACTGGCGCGCGCTCGCCCCGAAAACCGCCCCGACCGACCAGCATGTCAGCGTCCTCAGGTGGTTGCCCAATCCGGTACGGACCCAGATGCATCCCGGAGTGAACAACTGTGATGTCGTCCGACCTGCAAATCTTCGCAGCACAATACGCCTGTGCCGTACCCCGAGACACGGCGATGAACCGATCCGTGCGCCGTGCTGCAAGCCGTTCCGCCAGAACATAAGCGGACCGTTTCAGCTGCGGTTCGCCAACAAAAGGCACAATATGGATTCCGTGGATGACGACGGCCATTGGGGCCGAACTCGCCGCCAGTCGTCCAACAATCCCGGCCTTGCTTTGGTGGGTATGGATCACATCCGGGGCAAGACGACAGTAACATCTGCGTAGCGCCCCAATGGCACGGGCATCAGCAAACGGGTGAACCGGATGGACGATTTCGGGAACAGGTTCAAGGTCGACCTTTCCGGTCAAAATTGTTTGCCAGACCGGATCAGGCTCTCCGCCGTGCACAAGGGTGACGTGATGCCCCTGTTCCGCCTGCCAAAGGGCTGACGCGACCGTATTCTCTTCGGATCCGCCGCGCAGAAGGCGAGTGAGCACATGGACGATCCGTAATGGACCATCGGCTGCCCGGCTCAGCCCGATTTGCTGTCGGGAGGCATGGGCATCGTGAAGGACTGTGGACGAGTAGTTCCACTTCGGATCGATGATCGCTGCCAATTTTCCCTCTGGGGTTGCCGTGTTTACCTCTTGGTAACGCTCTAGTCGTTATTGCTTAACGAGGCGTTACCACCCCAAAGTTGCAAAGAGGCGGCCAACCGATTGATCCAAATACCATTCCCTAAGAGCAGCCAAAGGCCAAATCGCTCGGGCCATACTGTCACGGTCTCATGCGCCGCTTAGTGTGGATTTCGCCATTGGCGCTTATGGGTAATCGGTGTCCCGATCACACGGTGACGACATAGTTCCACGGCAGCAGGCCGTCGATCTGGCTCTGCTTGTGCCCTTGGACGATGGCGGTGAGGGTGGCAGACAGCCACGCATGGGGATCGACGCCGTTCATCTTGCAGGTCTCGATCAGCGAGGCGATGACGGCCCAGTTTTCGGCACCAGCATCATGGCCCGCGAAGAGGGCGTTTTTGCGGTTCAGGGCGATGGGGCGGATGGTGCGTTCCACGGTGTTGTTGTCGATCTCGACGCGGCCATCGGTGAGGAAGCGACCAAGGCCGTCGCGGTATTTGGCAATGTAGGCGAGCGCTTCGCCCAATGGGGACTTCGCCGAAGCGCGAGCGCGATGGTGGGCCAGCCAGTCATCGAGGCGGGCGAGGAGCGGGGCGGAGCGGTCTTGACGGACGGACAGTCGGGTGGCGGGGTCACGGCCGCGGATCTCGGCTTCGATGGAGTATAGCTCGCGGATGTGGGCCACGCCTTCCTCGGCAATCGGCGCGGGTCCGGTGCGGGTGATCTCGATCAGTTTGCGGCGCGCGTGCGCCCAACAGTATGCGAGCTGGATGCCCGGACCGATCCGGTCCGCTGCAATCAGTCGGTTGTATCCGGCATAGCCATCGACCTGCAGAATGCCGCCAAAGCCCTGCAAGATCCGCTCGGCATGTTGCCCGCCCCGACCAGAGGCATAGGTGAAGACCACGCCCGGTGGTGATGTGCCGCCCCACGGTCGGTCGTCACGGGCCAGCGCCCAGAAGTATCCGGTCTTGGTCTTTCTGGCCCCGGGGTCGAGGACCGGGGCGCGGGTCTCATCCATGAAGAGCTTGGTGGACCGCTTCAGATCGGCCATCAGCGCGTCTTGGACGGGGCGGAGTTCGAAGGCAGCGCGACCCACCCAATCCGCAAGTGTGGAGCGGTCCAGATCGACGCCCTGACGGCTGTAGATCTGGGCCTGACGGTAGAGCGGCAGGTGATCGGCATACTTGCTGACCAACACATGGGCGACAGTCGCCTCGGTCGGCATGCCGCCCGGGATCAGCCGCGCAGGCGCAGCTGCCTGTGCAATGCCATCGGTGCAGGAGCGGCAGGCATACTTCGGACGGCGGGTGACGATGACGCGGAACTGAGCTGGCACGATGTCGAGCCGTTCCGACACATCTTCCCCGATGCAATGCAGGCAGCCACCGCAGGCGCAGGTCAGGCTGTCCGGCTCGATGACCTCTTCGATGCGCGGCAGGTGTTTGGGCAGCAATCCACGATTGGCAGCGCGTGGCTTGGCGGGGCGCTTGGCAGCCCGATCCTCGGCATCCTCTTCGGCATGGATCACGGCCATGCCCGTTTCCAGATCTTCCAGCGCCAGTTCGAACTGGTCCGGATCGCTCTTCTCCGATTTCCGGCCGAAGACGGCCTGTTTGAAGGCCGCGACCAGTTTCTCCAGTCGTGCAATCCGCTCGTCCTTGCGCTTGTCTCGCGCATCCGCGGCGATCAGCATCGCCTTCAGCGCAGCAATTTCTTCAAGCAGATCAGCGGTCTTCGGCATGGCCGGCTTTTACCAAACCACCATCGACTATGCCTCTGGAAAGAGCCGACTGAGTCATCCTGCCGCAGCCTTGAACGGCTCATTCCACCGCTTCGGGAGCCTTCGCCCCGACGGCCCGAACCCGCCGCCAATCGAGCCCCGCAAACAGCGCCTCGAACTGCGCGTGGTTCATCAGCATCAGCCCATCCTTCACGGCGGGCCATGTGAAGCTGTGCTCTTCCAGCCGCTTGTAGGCCATCACCAGACCGGTGCCGTCCCAATACAAGAGCTTCAACCGGTCCGCCTTCTTGGCCCGGAACACGAAGACCGTCCCAGTGAACGGGTCCTTGCGCAGCTCGTTCTTCACCATCGCCGCCAGACTGTCGTGTCCCTTGCGGAAGTCGATGGGCTTCGTGGCAACCATGATCCGCACCCGGTTCGACGGGAAGATCATGAGCAGGCCCGCAGCGCCACAGCCAGTTCCGCAACCCGGGCTGCTGGTGTGGCACCGTCCAGCCGCACCGTCACCGGCCCCATGATCAGTTCAATCGACGCCATCGTTGGCACTGTCGGGACCACCATCGGCGACGCAACGGGTGCTGCAAACTCCGCCCCCGCAACCTCGGGCACAACCAGCTTGCCCTTCCGGGCCAGCGTCCGCCAGGACGACAGATGGTTCGCCTTCAATCCATGCCGACGCGCCACCTCGTTCACCGTGACGCCCGGCACCAGCGTCTCCGCCACCATCTGGCCCTTCGCCTCGTCAGACCATCGCCGCTTGGCCGCCGGAGCGGCCAGAAGCTCCACAAACCCAACGGCCTCCATACTGCGC
>JBGSWJ010000269.1:0-8464 GCA_041752495.1 Rhodobacterales bacterium | reverse complement strand
TGGCCAGCGCCCCATCACGCCATTCGCCGGTCTCGGTCTGGCCGGTGGCATAGCGCATCGTCCCTTCGCCCTGACGGCGGCCGTTCAGGAAGGTGCCTTCGTAGATGTCGCCATTGGCATAGGTGGCCACGCCCTTGCCCGAAATCTCTCCGTTCGACCATTCGCCTTCGTAGGTAAAGCCGTCGGGCATGGTGATCTTGCCCTGACCGTCGCGCTGGCCGTTCACGAAATTGCCGACATAGACGGTGCCGTCGGCATAGGTTGCCGTGCCCATGCCGTTGCGTTGTCCGTCGGCCCACTGGCCGTCATAGACATAGCCGTCGGCATAGGTCATCCGGCCTTGCCCGTCGTTCCTGGCGTTCTTGAATTCGCCGACATAGACAAGGCCGTTGGCATATGTGGCGGTCCCCGTGCCTTCGATCACACCGGCGGCCCAGCCGCCTTCATAGGTGGAACCGTCGGGATAGGTGATCTTGCCCTGACCGTCGGCCAGATCAGCCTTGAAGCTGCCGACATAGACCGAGCCGTCGGGATAGGTGACGGTGCCTTCGCCTTCGATCCGGCCCGCGACCCAGCTTCCCACGTATTTGTACCCGTCGGTGCCGGTGAAAGTGCCCTGACCGTCGCGAAGGTCGTCCTTGAACGTGCCGACATAGTTATCGCCATTGGCATAGGTCACAGTGCCTTCGCCCTGCCGTTTGCCGGCAACAAGGGTGCCGTCGTAGATATCGCCATTGGGCTGGACCAGCCGCCCCTGACCTTCGATCTGGCCGTTGACCCATGCGCCGGTATAGGTGAGCCCGTCAGGCATTGTCAGCGTGCCGGTGCCGTCGCGTTCGCCGTTGACCAGCGTGCCTTCATAGACCGAGCCGTCGGGGTAGGTGATCTTGCCCTGACCTTCCTTGACGCCATTCACCCAGGCGCCGTTATAAATATAGCCGTTGGGCGAGGTCATCGTGCCCTGACCGTGGTGCATGGCGTTCTGGAATTCGCCTTCGTACCGCACGTCATTGGCATAGATGGCGATGCCGCGCCCGGTGATCTTGCCGTCGAGCCAGTCGCCCTCATAGGTGCCGCCATCGGCAAAGGTGATCTTGCCCGTGCCTTCGGGTTTGCCGCGCGCGAAGGTGCCGACATAGACCGAGCCGTTGGGGAAGGTGGCCGTGCCCTGACCGCGGATTTCGCCTTCGAACCATTCGCCGGTGTAGGAATAGCCGTTGGGGAGCGTGTAGGTGCCCTGCCCGTGCTGGCGACCGTTCAGGAAGGTGCCTTCGTAGATGCCGCCGTCATCGTATTGCTTGGTCTCGATCGTCTGGGCGGCGAGCGGGGCGGCAAGGCCAAGGGACAAGGCCAGCAGCACCGGCCCGAAGGCCCGGAATGAAAGAGTTCTTGATGACATGCGGCCTGCCCCCGTCGTTATGGCTTTGTCGCTTGGTCCTTGCCTTGCGGCACTGATCGGACCTGCGGCGTTTGCGGCAGACTATCCAAGGGGCGGGCTGGTGACAACGGCTGACCGGAAGGGATGACGGCAGGGTGAGGTGACCTTGCGGCTTTCCCTTGGTCCGTGATCTGCTACATCAGGTCCGACGCTGCGAAAGGGTGCCCGATGTCCGATCATTTCCGCCTGACGATGGCCCAGTTGAACCCGGTGGTGGGCGATCTGGCGGGCAATGCCGCCAAGGCAAAGGCCGTCTGGGAACAGGGCAAGGCTGCGGGGGCGCATATGGTGGCGCTGCCCGAGATGTTCATCACGGGCTATCAGACGCAGGATCTGGTGATGAAGCCCGCCTTTCACCGGGATGCGGTGGGGGCGGTGCTGAAGCTGGCGCAGGAGTGTGCGGACGGGCCGATCCTTGGCATCGGGGGGCCGTGGTTCGAGGACGGGCATCTTTATAACGCCTATCACATCCTGCGGGGGGGACGGGTGATTTCCCGGACGCTCAAGCACGAACTGCCCAATTACAACGTGTTTGACGAGGTCAGGCATTTTTCCGACGGGCCTATCCACGGGCCGTTTGATGCGGGGATGCTGCGGGTGGGGACGCCGATCTGCGAGGATGCGTGGTTTCCGGACGTGTCCGAGGCGATGGTCGAGAGCGGGGCCGAGGTGCTGGTCGTGGCGAACGGCAGCCCCTATTTCCGCAACAAGTTTCCCATCCGGATGAACCAGATGGTGGCGCGCGTCACCGAGAATGACGTGCCGCTGGTCTATGTGAACATGGTGGGGGCGCAGGACGATCAGGTGTTTGATGGCGGGTCGTTTGTGCTGAACCGCGGTGCGCGGCTGGCGGTGCAACTGCCCGTGTTCGAAGAAGCAGTGGCCCATGTCGATTTCCGCCGGGGTGAGGATGGCTGGGAGGCCGAGACGGGCCAGCGCGAGATCGCACCCGAGACGGTGGAGCAGGATTATCACGCGATGGTCCTGTCGCTGCGGGATTATCTGGGCAAATCGGGGTTTTCCCGTGTGATTCTGGGCCTGTCAGGGGGGATAGATTCCGCGCTGGTGGCGACGATTGCGTCGGACGCGATCGGGCCTGCGAACGTGCATTGCGTGATGCTGCCGTCGGAATACACCTCGGCCCACAGCCTTGAGGATGCGGCGGCGGTGGCGGGGGCTTTGGGCTGCCGGTTGGACGAGGTGCGTATCGACGGGGCGCGGGCGGCGGTGACCGAGGCCTTGGCGCCGCTTTTTGCCGGGCGGAAGGCGGATCTGACCGAGGAGAATATTCAGTCGCGTCTGCGCGGGCTTCTCCTCATGGCGCAGTCCAACAAGTTCGGTGAGATGCTGCTGACCACCGGGAACAAGTCCGAGGTCGCGGTGGGTTATGCCACGATCTATGGCGATATGGCGGGGGGCTATAACCCGATCAAGGACCTGTACAAGACGCGGGTGTTCCAGACCTGCCGCTGGCGGAATGCGAACCACCGGGCTTGGATGATGGGGCCGGAGGGCGTCGTGATCCCGGCGCGGGTGATCGATAAGCCGCCGTCGGCCGAGTTGCGGCCCGATCAGAAGGACGAGGATTCGCTGCCGCCCTATGAGATCCTCGACGGGATCCTAGAGATGCTGGTGGACGGTGACGCGTCCGTCGCGGAATGCGTGGCGGCGGGGTATGACCGGGCGACTGTGAAGAAGGTAGAGCACCTTGTTTATATCAGCGAGTGGAAGCGGCATCAGTCTGCGCCGGGGACAAGGTTGACGCGCAAGGCGTTCTGGCTGGACCGGCGGTATCCGATTGTGAACCGGTGGCGGGACGGGTCGTAGGGGCCGAGTGGTGGCGGGGTGAACCCCGCCCTGCGCGGATGATCGAACCCCGGCCGTCTGGGCGCAGCGTCGCGTTCAGAACGGCCAGCCCATCATCAGGGCGATGAGGCCAGCGGTCGCCAATGACACCCAGACCGCGACAGCGCCGGTCAGAAGGGCGGCAAGGCGGGAAACCGGCCAGCATCGGGCAGCGGCCCAAAGGGCAGCGGCGATGGTAAAGAGGTTGCCGAGGATCGGGATGATCGGTGTCACGGCAGCCCAGGCGACGATGGGATAGACGACACACAGACCGAGGAGGCCAAGGACGGCCCATCCGGCGCGGCCCGGGGCGGGGCGGCCTGCGGCCACTAGCCAGAAGGCGGCGCCGAGACCCGCAAAGAGGCCGACCCAGACGAAGGGAACGATATCCGAGATCAGTGCGCCAAGCGGGCCGGTGAGGGGCAGGGTTTCATCCACGCTGCCCGCCCCGCCGGGAAGGAGGAAGACGAGGATAACGCTGACCAGCGAGGCAGCAACGGCACCGCCGAGGATGCTGAGGAGCAGGCCCGACAGGCGGGGCTGTGGCATGGGAAGGGCGCTCATGCGGCCAACATGATGTGACGGTTGGGCATTCGGATGCTCCTTTCATGGCAGGACCGCAGGAAAGTCCCGCATGTTCAGGCAATGTTACGGTTGGGCAAGGCGGTGCGGATGAGGGACTGCAAGACGGTGCCGGATCTGTTACCATGGGCCATCGGTGTGAGAGGAGTTGTGTGATGGCCGAGAACAAGACCAAGGCGACCGAGGTGAGCGTGGCGGATTTCATCGCAGCGGTGGAACCCGAGGCCAAGCGGGCGGATGCAGAGGCGCTGGACGCGCTGTTCCGCCGGGTGACGGGGTTCACGCCGCGCATGTGGGGGCCGTCGATGATCGGCTATGGGCGCTATGACTATGTCTATGAAACCGGGCATGGCGGATCGTCGTTGGCCACAGGATTTTCACCCCGAAAAGCGGAGTTTTCGATCTATATCCTGCCAGGATATTCCGATTTTGGCGAGATTCTGGGCCGGTTGGGCAAGCACAGGATCGGCAAATCCTGTCTTTATGTGAAGCGATTGTCGGATATCGACACGGGCGTTCTGGAGGAGCTGATCCGGGGCGGGCTGGCGGATCTGGCGTCGCGCTGGGCGGTTCATCCGGCGTGAGGCCAAGCTGAACTGTCCGGCGGGGACATGCCGAGATCAGGTGATGCGCCGACCGTCCCTGAAACGGTGCAGTTTCGTCCTGTCAAAGGCCAGATGCAGCCCTGTTCCGGGGCCTGCGCCAATCTGGCCGGGGACGCGGATGGTGATGTGTCCGATGCCTGCGATATCAAGGTAAAGGATCGTGTCGGAGCCGAGTTGTTCAGCGTGCCGGACCGTGCCCGACCAGTCCCCGGCGGCAGGGACAATGCTGATATCCTCGGGGCGGAGGCCGACCGAGTCTGCGCCAAAGCCGGACGCCGCCGGGCCGCGCAGGATGTTCATGGTGGGTGAGCCGAGGAAGGTGGCTACGAATTCGGTCGCAGGGGTGTTGTAAAGCTCCATCGGCGTGCCGGATTGTTCGACACGGCCCGCGTTCAGGACGACGATCCGGTCGGCAAGCGTCATCGCCTCGACCTGATCGTGGGTCACGTAGATCATCGTTGCGCCAAGGGTGCGATGGAGGGTTGCAATCTCGATCCGTGTGTCGGCGCGGAGGGCGGCGTCGAGGTTGGACAGCGGTTCATCGAAGAGGAAGGCCTTGGGTTCGCGGACGATGGCCCGGCCGATGGCGACGCGCTGGCGCTGGCCTCCGGAAAGCTGGGCTGGGCGGCGGTCGAGGAGACCTTCGAGGCGGAGCATCCGGGCGGCCTCGGTCACTTTGGCGGCAATCTGATCCTTGGGCATGCGGGCGGTTTCAAGGGCAAAGGCGATGTTCTGGCGGACGGTCATGTGGGGGTAGAGCGCGTAGGACTGAAACACCATGGAGAGGTGGCGGTCATAGGGTTCGCGGGCTGTCACATCCTGCCCGTCGATCAGGACTTGGCCCGCCGTCACGGTTTCGAGCCCCGCGATGAGGCGGAGAAGCGTGGACTTGCCACAGCCTGAGGGGCCGACGAAGACGCAGAATTCACGGTCCTGCACGGTGAGGGAGACGTCGCGGATGACCTCGGTCCCCTGAAAGGATTTGGTGATGTTGCGGAGTTCGATCTGTGCCATATCAGCCCTTTACCGCGCCGGTGACCATGGATCCGCTGATCCGGCGATACATGATGAGACCAAGGGCCAGCGGCGGCAGGGCGGCCACGATCATCACGGCGGCGGCCATGCCCCATTGGACGCCGCCGCCCGAGGTTGCAAAGAAGAAGGACGCGCCGACGGTGACGGGCACGGCGTTTTGCGTGGTCAGCATCAGGCCGAACAGGAATTCGTTCCAGGCGGTGATGAAGCCGAAGACGAAGGTCGTGACAAAAGCCGGGCGGCAGAGGGGGAGGACGACGCGCGTGAGGATCCGGGGAAGGCGGGCGCCGTCCATGCGGGCGGCTTCTTCGAGTTCCAGGGGAATCTCGGAGATGGCGTTGACCAGCAGCATGAAGGCCAGCGGCAGGTTGACGACGGCGAGGATCAGGCCAAGGCCGATGCGCGTGTCGAGGAGGCCAAGCGCCGAATACATCATGTAGAGCGGGATCGCGAAGATGATGAGCGGGACGGCGCGCAGGTTCACCACCAGCGGAAACAGCACCCCGCGCCCGGTGCCGCGCCGCGCCATGGCCCAGGCGATGGGAAAGCAGAGCGCGATGGGCAGGACCGCGCCGATGGTGGCGGCCGCGAGCGAGTTCCAGAGGTAGTGGTAGATGTTGAGCCGGTCGCTGACCGTCAGCACGGCGGCAAAGTTTTCAAGCGTCGGCTGTTCGATCCAGAGGGAAGGGTTGCGCGTCACCTCGCCCGGGGCCTTGAAGGCGGTGATGAGCGTGGCGAGTACGGGGAAATTCATCACGAAGGCCGCGATGGCAAAGACGATCCAGCGGGTGGCGGTGCCCATGCGTTTCATGTGGCCCGCCGCATCAGGACTTGCGCGAGCGTGAGGAGGAGGAAGGCCGAGCCGAAGAGGAGGATCGCTGCGGCAAGGGCACGGCCGATGTCGCCCTGCCGGAGGAACGCCTCGTAAATGTAGATCGACATGGAGGTTGTAGCGCCGCCGGGGCCTGCGCCGACCAGTGTGTAGATGTTGTCGAACACGCGGAAGCCGTCGATGAAGCGGATAAAAAGGGCCACGAAGAGTGTGGGCGCCATGAGGGGCAGTTCGATCTTCCAGAACATGCGCCACGGCCGGGTGCCGTCGACGGCTGCAGCCTCGCGCATGTCCTGCGGGATGGACTGGTAGGCGGTGAGGAAGAGGAGGAAGGCGAAGGGCGTCCATTGCAGGGTTTCGGCCACGACGACGGTGGTGAAGACGTTCTGCGCGTTGAGGAAAGAGGGGCTCCAGCCAAAGAGGGCGTACAGGTAATGGGGGATGGGGCCTGCGAATTCGCGCAGGACAAGCCGGTACATGAGCCCCATCATCGCGGGGGCCACGATCATAGGGATGATCAGGATGGCCACCATCCAGCCGTGATGGCGGATCAGCGGGGCAAGGTAGACGGCAAGAAACAGGCCCAGCACGCATTGGGCCACCGCGCAGATCACACCGAACCGCAGGCTGAACGACGCCGCTTGCCAGAAATCCTGATCGGAGAGCACGCGGCGGAAATTGTCGAGGCCGTTGAATTGCGGGGAGGTGAGGGTGGTGAAGCTGGTTTCCGAGAAGCCGTAGATCACGCTCAGGATCACCGGGAAGCCAAGGATTGCGACAAGGAACAGGACCAGCGGCGACGCCAGTACTGCATTCTCGCGCCTTTCCCGGTTCTGCATCTGCGTGGTCCTTTGGGAATGGGACCGGCGGGCAAAGCCGCCGGTCCCGTCAGCCTTACTTGAGAAGGTCGGTCATCGAGGCCGTGATGTTGGCCATCGTGGTATCAAGGTCCTGCGTTCCGGCCCAGTAGCCCGTGAACTCTTTCGCCTGAGCCTCGTAGACGGACAGCGCGTTTTCCGACGTGCCACCGTTCATCACGAAGCCATAGGTTGAGGCGTATTCGCCGACCTGGACAAGATCGGGCCGTTCTGCGGCCAGAGCGGCGACCGTTTCACCGGCCAGACCCGGTGCGCCACCGGCGCGGGCGTAGGCCAACGCCGCCTCGGACGTTGAGAGCCACTGGAGGAAGGCGATGGCGCCGTCCTTGTTTTCAGCAGCCGCGTTCAGACCAAGGCCAAGGCCGTGGATGTGGGTGAAGCGGCCTTCGGGGCCTGACGGCGGGGCAAAGGTGGAGGTGGCGGGCTGGGCCGCGGTCAGTTCGGCTGCTGCTGCGTTCCACTGGATCATCGCCGCGACCTGACCGGAGGTGAAGGCCGCATTCGCTTCGGCATATTCATACGAGGTCGAGTCCGGAGGGGTCGCGCCGGCGTCATAGAGCATCTTGGCCATTTCAAGCGCGGTGCGGTAGGCGGGCGAATCCACGGTGATGTTGCCCGCGTCATCCATCCAGTTGGCGCCATAGCTGCGCGGCCACGAGTGGAAGACCATCATGTTGAACAGAAGGTTCTTCATCTGGATGACGGTGCCGTAACGCGTCGGGCTGTCAGGGTTGACCGACTGGCTGAAGTAGAGCGCGTTGGCCGCGAAATCCTGCCACGTCCATTCAGTCGGGTCTTTGGGTTCGAGCCGTTCGCCCAGATATTGTTCGGCGATGTCGGCGTATTTCGTCTTGGCCGCCTCGTCCGCCATCAGCGCGTCGATCAGGTCCTTGCGGAAGTAGAGGAAGTGCAGCGACAGGTCGGTCGGCACGCCATACTGCTGGCCGCCGAACTGCATGGTGGAGAGGACGGTATCGCCGAAGACGGCACCGGCTTCGTTCGACAGGGTGATCGGTTCCATGAAGGGTGCATAGCGGCCGATGGAATAGGTAGCGATCAGGTTGACGTCAAAGGCGGTGGACCCCGCCGCCAGATCGACCTGAAGCTTGTCAAAGAAGCCGTCGCGCGAGGTGAACAGAAGCTCGACCTTATTTTCTTCGGCGACGTCGGGGCGGGCGTTGTAGAGGTCGGCCACGGCGCGGAGCGCGGTTTCCTCGGGGCCGCCCGGCCAGCCGAGCACGGTCACTTC
>JBGSWJ010000268.1:0-5347 GCA_041752495.1 Rhodobacterales bacterium | reverse complement strand
CGCGGACGCACTGGCACACGCATCCGCTGGGCCAGACGATCCAGATTCTGTCCGGACAGGGCCGGGCGCAGCGGGAAGGCGGCCCGGTCATTGCGCTGAACTCCGGCGACACCGTCTGGTTCGCCCCTGGAGAGCGGCACTGGCATGGCGCAGGCCCGGACGAGGAGATGACGCATCTGGCGATTCAGGAGGCCGAGAACGGGTCAGCCGTGACCTGGGCGGAACCGGTGACAGATACGCAGTTATCAGGCTGAAACCCAAACGACAATGACCGCCCGGAGGGGGCGGTCATTTTAAGCATTCAGCGGACGATGAAGGTCAGCCGACCGAAACTGCGCCCTTCTTGGGGCTTTGTTCCGCGTGAATCATCAGCGGCTTGCCGGTCGGGTTGACGGCTTCCTCGTTCACTACGACTTCGCTGACCGTGTTCAGGCCGGGCAGTTCGAACATCGTGTCCAGAAGGATGTCCTCCATAATCGACCGCAGGCCGCGCGCGCCGGTCTTGCGTTCGATGGCGCGCTTGGCGATGGCCTTGAGCGCTTCGTCGGTGAAGGTCAGCTTGGTGTCTTCGATGTCGAAGAGGCGCTGGTACTGCTTGACGAGCGCATTCTTCGGCTCGGTCAGGATGGTGACCAATGCGGCCTCGTCCAGATCGGTCAGCGTGGCGATCACGGGCAGACGGCCCACAAATTCGGGGATAAGGCCGAACTTGAGCAGGTCTTCGGGTTCGAGATCCTTGAAAATTTCGCCCACGCCGCGTTCGTCCACTTCGCGGACCTTGGCGTTGAAGCCCATGCCCGATCCCTTGGCGCGCTGGCCGATGATCTTTTCCAGACCAGCAAAGGCACCGCCGCAGATGAACAGGATGTTGGTCGTATCCACCTGCAGGAATTCCTGTTGCGGATGCTTGCGCCCCCCCTGCGGCGGAACACTGGCGACAGTGCCTTCCATGATCTTCAGCAGAGCCTGCTGCACGCCTTCGCCCGACACGTCCCGGGTGATGGACGGGTTGTCGGACTTGCGGGTGATCTTGTCGACCTCATCGATATAGACGATGCCGCGCTGCGCACGTTCGACGTTGTATTCCGACGCCTGCAGCAGCTTGAGGATGATGTTTTCCACATCTTCACCCACGTAACCGGCTTCGGTCAGGGTGGTGGCGTCGGCCATGGTGAAGGGCACGTCAAGGATGCGGGCCAGCGTCTGCGCCAGCAGCGTCTTGCCGCAGCCGGTGGGGCCGATCAGCAGGATGTTCGACTTGGCCAGTTCGATGTCAGACGCCTTGGCCGCATGGTTCAGGCGTTTGTAGTGGTTGTGCACGGCCACAGACAGCACGCGCTTGGCATGGATCTGGCCGATGACGTAGTCGTCCAGCACTGCACAGATTTCGCGCGGTGTCGGCACGCCTTCGGACGATTTCAGCCCGCTGGACTTCGTTTCTTCCCGGATGATGTCCATGCACAGCTCGACGCATTCATCGCAGATGAACACGGTCGGCCCTGCGATCAGTTTGCGGACTTCATGCTGGCTCTTGCCGCAGAAGCTGCAGTAGAGCGTGTTCTTGCTGTCGCTTCCCGATGCGTTCGCCATCTCAAACCTCTGGCTCGTTGGCCCTATTTGCGTCTTGGTATTCTGCCCTACCCAATACAGTAGGGCAGCCTGCCGGGGTCCACAACGCCAAAAATCCGGCTTTACTTCATGGAAGTTTCAGGCGGTTCCAGTTTGTCACGGCTGACCAGAATATCATCGATCAGGCCGAAAGCCTTGGCATCTTCGGGAGACATGAAATTGTCCCGTTCCAGCGCCGCCTCGACGGTTTCAAGCGACTGGCCAGTGTGGGCGACATAGATTTCGTTCAGCCGGGTCTTGAGTTTCTGGGTTTCGCGGGCGTGGATCATGATGTCAGTCGCCTGCCCCTGATAGCCGCCCGACGGCTGGTGAACCATGACGCGCGAGTTCGGGAGCGAGAAGCGCATGCCCTTTTCCCCGGCGGTCAGGAGGAGCGAGCCCATCGAAGCCGCCTGCCCGATCACGAGGGTCGAAACCTTGGGCTTGATGTACTGCATCGTGTCGTAGATCGACAGGCCCGAGGTGACGACGCCACCGGGGCTGTTGATATACATGGAGATTTCCTTCTTGGGGTTTTCGGCCTCAAGATGGAGAAGCTGGGCCACGATCAGCTGGCTCATCCCGTCGTGGACGGGACCGGACAGAAAGATCACGCGTTCCTTGAGAAGGCGCGAGAAGATGTCATAGGCCCGTTCCCCCCGGCTCGTCTGTTCGACGACCATCGGGACAAGGTTCATGTAGTGGTCAACGGGATCTTGCATCTTGGCTGCCTCTGGTCAGGGACGGATGTGTCATTGCACGTTAAATCCTTCGGGAGTCTTAGTGGCGCGGCGAAGGGGCTTCAAGGGCGGGTCAGTCGATTGACTTTTTGGTAAGTATTCGCTTACGGTAAGTCATGACTTACGCGATTGCAATAGAGGCGCAACTGACCGCCCTTGCCGACCCGACGCGGCGGGCGATCCTTGACCGCCTGCGGGACGGGCCACTGCCCGTCTGTGATCTGGCGGCGGGGCTGCCCGTCAGTCGACCGGCGGTGTCGCAGCACCTTCGGGTGCTGTCGGATGCGGGCCTGCTGCGGGTGACGCCGCAGGGCAACCGGCGGCTTTATGCGATTGCCCCGGGTGGTGTTCAGGAATTGCGCACCTATCTGGATGGCTTGTGGGATGACGCGCTCGCGGCCTTTGCTGCGGCGGCGCGTCAGGCTGCGCAGCAACAGATGCCAAGGGAGTGACGATGTCCACCGATCCGATCCGCAAGAGCCTGACCGTCCCCCTCCGCCCCGCCGATGCCTTCCGCCTGTTCACCGAAGGGTTCGGCGACTGGTGGCCGGGGGCGTCGCATTCCGTTTCGGCAGCCAAAGGTGGCAAACCACGCGAGATCCGCGTGACCCCGCACAAGGGCGGCCATATCACCGAGGTCAAGGCCGATGGCGAACCGGCCCGCTGGGCCACGATCACGGTCTTTGAACCGGGCCGCAGGCTTGCCTTTGACTGGTATGTCGGGCGGAGCGAAGAGGACGCGACACAGGTCGAAGTGACCTTCACCCCCGTCGATAGCGGCACGCGGGTAGACCTGACACATGACGGGTTCAATCGTTTGGGCGAGGTTGCGCTGGCCGGGGACTATGCCGCCGCCTGGGGTTTCGTGCTGGGGCGCTATCGTCTGGCCGGGGTGCGGAGGATTATACCAGCCTTGACCTGAACGGGGCGCGCGCGGCATCGTTGCAAGATGAGTATTTGAAGAACAAAGTAGACAGAGCCGTTTGTTACTTTGTTCTTCAAATACTCACCTATCTTGTCGCGGCCAGCGCCCGCGATCACGGTTCCCGCAGCGCCTCGCTGCCGCGATAGAGCGGTTTAGTAAGGTATTGCAGGATCGTCTTTTCACCGGTGTAGAGCTCGACCGTGGCCTGCATCCCCGGCCTGATCTCGATCCCCTGCTGGCGTTCGGTCCGCTGTGACAGATCGACGGTCAGCGTGACCTTGTAATGCGGCGGCAGATCGGCGCGGCGTTCATCCTCGAACGTATCGGCCGAGATGAAGGTGACCTCGCCCGGCAAGGACCCGTAGATCGTATAGTCATAGGCGGTCAGCTTGATGGTCGCCTGCTGGCCTGCCACGACATTGGCGATGTCGGCGGGCCGGACGCGGGCCTCGACGAACAACTGATCGCCGTCGGGGATGATGGTGAAGATATCCTCGCCCGGCCGGATGACGCCGCCGATGGTGGCCACGCCCACGGCATTGACGATGCCGCGCATGGGCGAGGTGATGACGGTGCGGGCCAGTTGGTCCTGCGCGAGGCGGAGTTCCTGTTTCAGCGTGCCGATCGCGCTCAGCACATCGGAATAATCGCTGGCACGGGCCAGTTGCGCGCCTGTCACGATTTCGTTCAGCACGTTCTGGGCGTCGGTATTGGCCTTGCGGGCGCGGGTGACTTCGACAAGTGCGGCGATTTCGCGTTCCAGAAGGTCCTCCATCACCGCGAGTTCGCGTTCGGTTTCGGTCAGGATGCTTTGCGCGCCATCGACCTGGCTTTGATAATCCGCCTGACGGGCGGCCAGCAGGGTCTGTTCGGATTCGGCGATTTCGGGGGCGATCGCGGCAAGGTCGGCGGGGACTGTGAAGGTGCTGCCGCCGGCCATTTCGGATTCGAGCCGCATCTGGCGGATCTGGGCGGCGGCGAGTTGTTCCTCCAGATCGTCCACGGCGGCGCGGAACTGCGTGTCGCGCAGGCGGGCCAGAACCTGACCGGGCTGGACAAGATCGCCTTCGCTGACCAGAAGCTCGGCCAGAATGCCGCCCTCAAGGTTCTGGATGATCTGCGGACGCGCGGCCGAGACGACTTCGCCTTCGGCCTTCACGATTTCGTCGATCCAGGCGAATTTGGCCCAGCCGATGAACAGGATCACCGTTGCGGCGACCAGCCAGATGACAAGGCTGGGTGCCCGCATCTGACCCCGGAATTCTGCATCGATGGCGGCCATCATCCTGCCTTTCTTGACGCGAGATGCGCCAGAACCTGTTCGCGGGGGCCGTCCACCACAAGGCGGCCGTTCTGCAGGACCATTACACGATCGGTCAGGGACAGGATCGCCATACGGTGCGTGGCGATGATCGCGGTCCTGCCCTGCAGCCATGTGTCAAGCCGCGCGACGAGGGTTGTTTCGAGCATCTGGTCGAGCGCGGCGGTCGGTTCGTCCAGCAGGCAGATCTGCGGGTCCTGCAGCCAGAGGCGCGCCCAGCCGATGGACTGTCGCTGGCCGACCGAAAGCCCTTCGCCGCCGTCATGGATGGCAAGGTCGAGGCCCTTGGGATGGGCGCGGACAAAAGGACCGAGGCCCGCAAAATCCAGCGCTGCCAGAAGGCGGTCGTCGTCGCGTTCCAGCAGCGAAAGGTTGAGGTTGTCGCGCAGCGTGCCCGCGAACAGGCGCACCTCCTGCCCCAGATAGCCGATCAGGCGGCGCAGGTCGCGGGGCATGACCTGCCCCATATCGACCCCGTCGATCAGGACCCGGCCCGTGGTCGGGGCATACAGGCCCGACAGTAGTTTCATCAGCGTCGATTTGCCGGACCCGTTGGAGCCGAGGACCGCGAGGCGCTGCCCCGGCGCGATGGACAGGGCGGGGATATCAAGGATGCGGTCGCCGTCGCCTTCGTAGCGGAATCCGAGTTCGCGGAGTTCATAGGCCCCGCGAAGGCGGTCACGGCGCAGGTAGGTGCGCCCCGGCATTTCATCCTGCGGCGCATCGACCACGGCGTCGAGCGCGGTCAGCGCC
>JBGSWJ010000267.1:0-4641 GCA_041752495.1 Rhodobacterales bacterium | reverse complement strand
GGCGACCGATGCCGCCGTCGCCGCAGGCGCCCGCCGTGACACGGTCGAGATTGTGGACGTCGAAGACGTCCCGCTTGCCTACTTGCCCGGTAACGCCACCCGGGTGCGGGTCAAGGCCGTGGGTGAACTTCATGTCGGATGACGGAAGCTGGCCGCTGGTCGAGGCTGACCTGCTGCCCCTCTCCATCGGGGCTGCCCTGCTGGGCACCGGGGGCGGGGGCAACCCCTATGTCGGTATGCTCCGGTCCCGCGAACTCCTCCGCAAGGGCGCAACCGTCCGCGTCCTCCCGTTGGAGGCCCTGCCCGATGACGCCCTGATCGGCGAAGTCGGCGGCATCGGCGCCCCCGTCGTGGGCGTGGAGAAGATCGAGGAAGGCGCTGAATGCTACCGCGCCATGCGCGCAGTCGAAGAGGTGCTGGGCATCAAAATGGCCGCCCTCATCAGCGCCGAAATCGGCGGGGCCAATTCCATGGAACCCGTCATCACAGCCGCACAGGCGGGCCTGCCCGTCATCGACGGCGACGGCATGGGCCGCGCCTTCCCCGAAGTGCAGATGACCACCTTCTTCATCTACGGGGCCAAGCCGTCACCCGCCGCCATCGCGGATGACAAGGGCAATGTCGTCGTTTTCCGCCATGTCGAGGATATGTACTGGCTCGAACGCTTTGCCCGCGACACATCCGTCGCCATGGGTGCCGCGGCGGGGCTGGCCATTGCGCCGATGCGGATGGATTTCGTCCGCCGCACGGCCGTGCCCGGCACCGTCACCCAAGCCCTCACCATCGGCCGCGCCGTGCAGGACGCCCGCGCCAAACGGCAGAATGTTGTCGAACGGGTCTGCGCCGCCACCGGGGCAACCCTGTTCTTTACCGGCAAGATCACCGACATCCGCCGCGAACTGACCGGCGGATTTGCCCGGGGCGAGGCCAAGATCGTGGGCCTGGGCGATTGGCAAGGCTCCGAAGGCCGCATCGCTATCCAGAACGAAAACCTCGTCCTTTGGGTCGATGGTGAACCCGTCATCATGGTCCCCGACCTGATCATCAACCTTGACCTTGAAACCGGCGAACCGATCACGACCGAAATCCTGCGCTATGGCCAGCGCGTCGCCGTGATCGGCCTGCCCGTCCATGACCTGATGAAAACGCCCGAGGCAATGGCCGTCGTCGGACCGCAGGCCTTTGGCTATCCCGAACTGACCTTCACGCCGCTGGCCTTTGGCCCGGTAAGCGCCTGAAAGGACGCGAAACATGAACATCATCCGCATGGTTGACGTGAACGACATGGAGGATATCGCCATCGGCGGCGCGGTGCTTGGCACCGGAGGCGGTGGCGATCCTTACGTTGGCAAACTCATGGCGCAGCAGGCGATCCGGAAATATGGCCCGGTCAAGCTGATGGACGTGATGGAACTGGCCGATGACGCGCTGGTCGTCCCCGTCTGTATGATGGGCGCCCCCACCGTGATGACGGAAAAGCTCCCCCAGGGCGACGAACTCATGAACGCCTTCCGCGCTTTGGAAGCCGTGATGGGCCGCAAGATCGACGCTGTGCTGTGCGGAGAGGCAGGGGGCGTGAACTCCACCACGCCCTTCGTCGTGGCCGCAGCCTCGGGCCTCCCGCTGATCGACGGCGACGGCATGGGCCGGGCCTATCCCGAGCTTCAGATGGTCACCTTCACGCTCCACGGCGTCTCGGCCACGCCGATGGTGCTCTGCGATGACAAGGGCAATTCGCTCGTCCTTGATACCGTGTCAAACGCCTGGACCGAACGCCTTGCCCGTGCCGCCACCATCGAAATGGGCGGCTCGGCCCTGCTGGCCTTCTACCCCATGTCGGGCGCGGTCGCGAAAAAGGCCGTGGTGGCAGGCACCCTGTCGCTCTGCGCCAAGATCGGCGAAACGCTCCGCGCCGCCCGCGCGGAACACAGCGACCCCGTCCGCGCCCTGACTGATCTTCTGGGCGCCAAGACCCTGTTCCACGGCCGCATCATGGATATCGAACGCCGCACCGAAGGCGGTTTCGCCCGGGGCAAGGCCACGCTGACCGGCGTCGACACCTGGAAAGGCCAGACCCTGCGCCTTGATTTCCAGAACGAATTCCTGATCGCCGAACGCGATGGCACCGTCCTTGCCACCACCCCCGACCTCATCGCCGTGGTCGAGGCCGACAGCGGCGCCCCAGTCACTACCGACAGCCTGAAATACGGCCAAAGGCTCATGGCGCTGGCCTGGCCCTGCAACCCGCTCTGGCGCACACCGGGCGGCATCGAACTCGTCGGGCCACGCTATTTCAAATACGACCGGGACTATGTCCCGTTTGAACAAGTCTAGGATATTCCTGCAAAAAGCCGCACAATCGGCCGTCACAAAGAAAAATTGCCGCCACGCCATGCGGAATGCTAGTTTTCGGCCAGCCTTGCTGCTGGCCGAATTCTTTTGGCCACCTCTGATTTGACGACTGAATTGCGTTCCATCCCACCAAAAGGGGAGCATCATATGAACAGGTCGCGGCGCACATTTCTGGCCATTGTGACAGCAGCTGCCGTTGTCTGCGGGGTGATCTATGGGGTTGGCATGAATGGCCAGCTTTCCATGCCCGGCGGATTGGCCCTTCCCGGGCAGGCCCCGGTCGAAATCACCGTCGCCAGTTCCGTGACCAAATCGAAATGGCTGGCCGAGGCTGTTGCGCAATTCGCAGCCGCCGATATCCGCACCACATCGGGCCAGCCCATCAGAATCACCACGTCAAACGTCCTGTCCGGCGACTCCATGCTTCAAATCGCCGACGGCACGCTGCAACCCACGGTCTGGAGCCCGGGTGAAACCGCCTGGGTGGACCAGCTCAACGAACGCTGGAACCGGTCCCACACGACCCCGATCACATCCGCCGAATGCGCGCCCACGGTGCTGACCCCCGTGGGCCTTGCCATGTGGCAACCCATGGCCGAGGCGCTGGGCTGGCCCGACACGCCGATCAGCCTGAAAACCCTGATCGACCTGGCCAATGACCCGGACGGCTGGGCCACTTATGGCCACCCCGAATGGGGCCGTCTGCGCCTTGGCCATACCCATCCGCAGTATTCCAGCGCGGGCCTGTTGTTCCTGACCTCGGTCATCTATGCCATCACCGGCAAGACCGAAGGCATCACCCCCAACGACATCTATGCCCCCGAGGTGGAAGACGGCCTGCGCGTGCTGGCGCAGAATACGTCGAAATATGGGATGATCACGACCGACCTGCTCAACTCCATGGCATCAAACGGCCCGTCCTTCCTCCATGCCACATCGGCGTTCGAGGAAGGCACCGTGCGCATGAATGTCGAACAGGCGCAAAGACTGCGCTGGCCCCTTGCCTTCATCTTCCCCGAGGAAGGCACGTTCTGGAGCGATCATCCCTTCTGCATCCTCGACCAGTCGGGCTGGGTTGAACCCGAACAGGCCGACGCCGCCCGCAAATTCCTTGATTTCCTGCGGGGTGACGCGATGCAGGCGGCGGCCGGACAGTTCTTTATCCGCCCCTTGTCGCCCGACACGCCCCTTGGCCCCGCCCTCAGCGCCGCCAATGGCACCGACCCCACGGCAAGCCCCGCCACCGTGCCAGACTTTGCCATTCCCTCGCCCGAAGTTTCCGAGGCGATCATCGACCAGTTCATGGCGACCAAGCGCAAGGCGACCGTCGTCCTTGTCCTTGATGTCTCGGGGAGCATGCAGGGCGAACCGATCAATACAGCGACTCGCGCCACCGCGGCCTTTCTCGACCGGCTCGACCCGCGTGACAGGGTCGGTGTCCTGATGTTCAGCGACAAGGTCAATCAGGTTGTTGCCGTGCAAGAGGTTTCGGCCATCGGGGAACGCGCCCAAAATCAGGTGCTTGGCCTGATTGCCGAAGGCGGCACAAACATGAACGGCGCCGTCTGCCGGGCGTCCGAGATCATCGACGAACAGATCGCGCGCGACCGGGAAGCGGGCGACAACCGCCTTTACGGCATTGTCCTGTTGTCGGACGGCGAGGATACGGCCGGCGAAATCTCGGAAACCCGGATGTTCCAGACCTGCCTGCGCACCGGGGGCGAAGACGACGGGGCGCGTGTCTTTGCCATCGCCTTTGGCAACGGCGCCGATCAGGAAGTTCTGCAACGCCTGACTCAGGAGACTCAAGGAACCCTCTTCACGGCAACCCCGGCCTCGATCGACGCGGCCTATCTGAAGATCTCGGCCGAACAGTGACATGACGACGGGAATTGCCGCGACATCGCCCTCGGTCGTCCGGGCCCGTTTCCGCGCCGCGCGGACCGAGGCCGCCCTGACCGGGACCGGCACGGCGCTGATCGGTTCCGGTGTTGGCCTTGCCACGCTCCTGACATGGCTCGCCGAAGGGCGCGGGATGCTGCAACCGGGGACATGGCCGCTTGTGCTCGGTGGGGGTGCGGCGGTTCTGGCCATCAAGATCGCGCTTGATCTGTTCGACCGTGACGACGACGCCGACCACTGGCGTCTTGTCCTGACACAGGCCTTTGGCGACGACATGCGCAGCGATAGCGACGTCACCCGGCAGGCGCGGCTTGCCATCGAATTCCGCACAAGGCTTGCTGCGGCCGAGGCCAGGGCCGGCCGTTCGGCCCGCGCCTCTGTCGCGCT
>JBGSWJ010000266.1:0-1875 GCA_041752495.1 Rhodobacterales bacterium | reverse complement strand
CGCGAGGCCGGGGTGACACCGGCGGCACTGGCGCAAAAGGTGCTGGCCGAACGCGGAATCGTCGTGTCGCTGACCGAGTCTGCGGAGACCCGGCATTATGATGCGGAGACCGGGCGCATTGCGCTGTCCCGGCGGGCCACGCCGGCCACGCGGGATTTTCAGCTCTTGTTGCAACTGGCGCTGTTGACACAGGACCGGCTGATCGAGGCGACGCTGGACCTGGCCCGGTTTCAAAGTGCTGAAGCGCGGGGAATCGCCAAGGTGGGGCTGGCGAACTACTTTGCCGGGGCGGCGATGATGCCCTATGGCGCATTCCTCGCGGCGGCGGTTGAGACGCGGCATGACCTCGAGCGGCTGGCGGACCGGTTCGGCGCCTCGTTTGAGCAGGTGTCGCATCGGCTGTCGACGCTGCAACGGCCGGGGGCGAAAGGGATTCCGTTCTTTTTCGTGCGAGTCGATCCGGCGGGGACGATTACCAAGCGGCATTCGGCGACGACGCTGCAATTTGCGCGTTATGGCGGGGCCTGCCCCTTGTGGAATGTGCACCGGGCGTTCGAGCAGCCGGGGCAATGGTTGCGGCAGTTGGCCGAAACACCGGATGGAGTGCGGTATTTCTGCCTTGCGCGCGATGTGAGCAAGTCAGGCGGCGCGTTCGATGCGCCGGTGCGACGGTTTGCAATCGGGCTGGGGTGTGAGGTTCGGCATGCCCGCGCGCTGGTCTATTCGGATCACATGGATCTTGAATCCGGCAGCGCCTATGAGCCGATCGGGATTTCCTGCCGCATTTGCGAAAGGCGGAATTGCCATCAGCGGGCCGTACCGCCACTGGAGCGGCGGCTGCGGGTGGACCCCGATCGGCGTGGGGTCCTGCCCTATCAGGTGGACTAAGCGGCGGTCTTGAGCTGCGCCCAGATCTGGTCTTTCAGCTGCATCCGTTCCTTGCGCATGGTTTCGAGATGGAGGTCGTCGGTGGGCTCCACATTCGTCTCGGCCCGGTGGATGGCGCGGTTGACCGCATGATAACGGTCGGCCAGTTCCGCGAAATGGGCGTCGCTGACGCGCAGCGCGTGGATGCGGTCCGCCTGGGCGGGGAATTCTTCGATGAGTTCGTGCGGAGTATGGGACATGGGTCCGGGCCTTTCCTTCTTGATTACGGATTCATGATAGGCGGCGTCGGTGTATTGGGCCTTGATACGGATCAAGGTCGTTCATTCTGCAATTCCGGCACTCGCGGAAGGCCCCGGGGCTCTGCCCCGGACCCCGGGATATTTGGGGCCAGAAGAAGCTGGAGACCATGATTGTTCTTGCGGGATGGTTCGGAGGACCGGGTGGCTCATCAATTCCGTGCAGGGCGCCAGCCTGCAGCGCGGGCTTCGGCCTCGGAACAGAACCAGCGTTCGCCGCGGGAGGTGTTGATGCGGGTGTCTTCGTAGTTTTCGTTGCCGGGGACGTGGTAGATGCGGCCCGAGTCCGAGATGTTGCCCTTGATGATGCAGTCGCCGGGGATCTCTTGGGCGGGTGGGCGCTGTTCGGCACGGAATTCGGAAGGGGTTTCGAAAGTGCCCGACCAGATGCCCGCGCCGGTGACCTGGGCGGACTTCTCGGCAAGGTCATAGTCCATGGAGTATTCGCGGTAGGCGGTGGCGAGGCCAGCGAGAACAAGGGCTTGACCAAGATCGGAACCGGCCACGGTGCAGCGCGAGATTTCGCGGTCGTAGCGGTCGGTTTCGACCCGGATGCAGGTGGCGGGCTGGTTGCTGTAGAGCGCGGCGACCTGGGCCGTGACCCAGGCGCCGCATTCCCAGATCGTGCCGCCCCGGGTGCAGGTCTGGTCCTGCTCGGGGGCGTCAACGCCGAAGAGGCGAACGCGGGTGC
>JBGSWJ010000265.1:0-6561 GCA_041752495.1 Rhodobacterales bacterium | reverse complement strand
GCGATCCGGAACTGGCCGGTGCGGGTGGGGGGCAAGTGGTCGCTGCTGCTGGGCCCGGTGGCCGTTCACCCGACGCATCAGGGCGAGGGGCTTGGCGCGGCGCTGATGTTCCGGGTTTTGGAGACGGCGAAAGAGGGCAAGTGGAGCCGGGTCATGCTGGTGGGCGATCTGTCCTATTACCAGAAGTTCGGATTTCGCAAGCTGGAGGGGGTCATCATGCCGCCGCCGACCAACCCCGAACGAGTGCTGGGACTTGCCCTGCGGCCGGGGGCCTGGGCGGGGGTCAGGGGGCGGGTGATGCGGCCCGATGATCCCGAGGCCTGACGAATTGACAAGGGGGGCACGGGTTCCCACCTTTTGGGGCATGAGTGATGATGCCCTGATGATCGAGATCAACCCGGACGACCCGCCTGCGCCGATGACGGAGGAGTCGCGCGCTGCTGTCGTGGCGTTTGCCCTGCGTCAAAGAAAGGCGGGCGGCCTGCTGATGAAGGCCGTGATGTTCGTGGGCGGGCAGGTCGAGGACGGGATGAAGCTGTTGCCCAAGGGCGTGCGGGCGCAGGTGGAGAGTGCCGCGCGGTCTGCTTTGGCGCAGAGTTATGAGGTTGCAAGCAAATCGCGGGGCGACTGGGCACTGGGCCGCGTGACCAAGAGCGTGAAGACGGACCGGGCGCATAAGGTGCTGGCTGCGGTATCCGGGGCGGTTGGCGGGCTTGGCGGCTGGGCCACGGCGCTGGCCGAATTGCCGGTGGCCACGACGGTGATTTTCCGGGCCGTGCAGGGCGTGGCTGAGTCCTATGGCGAGGACCCCCTGTCGGAAGAAACCCGGCTGGAATGTTTGCGCGTCTTCGGGTCGGGTGGGCCGATGGAGAAGGATGACGGGATCGACACGTCCTTTGTCGCGGCGCGGCTGTCTTTGTCGGGGGCGGCTGTGAACCGGCTTATCGCGCGGGTAGCGCCACGGTTCGCGGCGGTGCTGTCGCAGAAATTTGCCACGCAGGCGGTGCCGGTTCTGGGCGCAGCGGCGGGGGCAGGGACGAATTACGCCTTCATCGGGTATTATGTGGAAATGGCGCATGTCCATTTCGGGCTGCGCAAGTTGATCCGTGAATATGGCGAAAAGCCGGTGCTGGACCTGTTTCACAAGGTTCTGGCCGAGGGGCGGGTGCCCGTGGCGCGATAGCGCTGGTCGTTCGGGTTTCTATGACAGGTGATGGGGCGCAACGATTGCGCCCCATTTTCGTTTTGTGAGGGTCGGATCAGAAGGTCGCGACCAGCGTGCAGACGTTCATCATGTCGGTATTGTTGAGACCGACTTCGTTGGCGATGCCTTCGATGCCGGTGTCCGCAACTGTCGTGTCCCCGGCGGCCATGTCGGATTCGGCGGTGCCAGAGGCGGCTTCATCCGCGGCCATGCCGCCGTCGGTGGCCACGCGCATCATTTCGCAGTCGGCGAGAACGAGGTTGCGGTCTTCTTCGGGCAGGGCGAGCCAGACGGGGCGGGCCTGATCGGTGGTGCGCATCATGCGCATGTCGAAGTTGTCATAGATCGCGGAGCGGACGCCGTCGGACCATGTGACGCCATAGACGGTGCCATCGGTGACGACGGTCGCGGTCTGGGCCATGGCAGCGGTTGAAAGCATCATGGCAGCCGAGGTCACGAGCAAAAGCTGTTTCATTTCAGTGATATCCTGTGTGTGAGGGGGATGCCCGCAAGGCCGCGGCTGACGGCACATCGGGCTCGAATGTCAGACCATAGGCGCAAACGGCGCGGCCATGCTGATCGAGGTCAGTTATGGGGAAGGTTTCTTGCGCCGGCTTGCGAGTGGGGTGGGAGAGGGAAGTCGCGGCCGAAGGATCAGGAGAAGCGATCGGCAGATGTATTCGAAAATGAATGGATACCATGCGAAGGCGAGCAATTCTGACTGGCATTGTCAGGTGCTATCTCCGTCTCAGGCCGTCGTATTCGCGGCAACAGACAAGGGATCACGGTCATGACTTCGGTAACAATCAACGCGCGTGCGGACAGGTCTGTTCAACCCGGCTTTGGCACTGTGACGGGCGTGCCCCGGCTTGTTCTGCAGGCTGAAGGGGCGGCGGTTCTGGCCGTAGCGGTGACCGCCTATGCGGTAACGGGCGGGAACTGGTGGCTGTTTGCGGCGCTGTTTCTGGTGCCGGATCTGTTCATGCTGGGGTATCTGCGCGGGTCGGGGATCGGGGCTGCGGTGTATAACCTCGGGCACAGTTATGTGGTGGCGCTGGCGGTGGTTGGCGCGGGATGGGCCTGGGGGGCGCCTGTGGTTCTGTCGGCGGGGTTGATTTGGGTGGCCCATATCGGGTTCGACCGGGCGATGGGGTATGGGTTGAAATATGCCCTGGGGTTCAAGGCCACGCATCTTTCGGATGGCGCATGACAGGGGGCGGGGTGAACCCCGCCCTACACTTGCCTGGATAGTTGATGGTTTTCACCCTTCTTACGGGCGATGATGTGGGTGGTGGGTTACACGCACCCTACGCTTTCGGTCAGCCGAGGGTGGACAGCCAGTCGGTGACGGCGCCGCGCACAGACTGGTCGCCTCGGGCGCGGGAGGCGTCGATGACGGCTTTCGCGTCGGTCAGGTTCACGCGGCGAAGGAGGTGCTTGACCGGGCCGACCGAGGCCGGGCGCATCGACAGCATCCGGAAGCCGAGGGCGGCAAAGACCAGAGCCTCGATCGGGCGGCCTGCGTCCTCTCCGCAAAAGCTGAGCGGGGTATTGGCGGCCTTGCAGCGGGCGATGATCATTTCGAGAAAGCCGAGAAAGCTTACATCCAGCGTATCATAGCGGCGGCGGACCCGTTCGTTTTCACGGTCGGCGGCGAAGAAGAACTGCTTGAGGTCGTTGCCGCCCAGCGAGATGAAATCAACCTCGCGGAAGAAACTGTCATTGGCAAAGGCAAGGCTGGGGGTTTCCAGCATGGCGCCGACTTCGACCTTCTCCGGCAGGGGATGGCCGAGGATCTTTTCCCGTTCCATCGCCTTGTCGAATTCGGCGCGGGCGGCGCGGTATTCTTCAGGCTGGGTGATGAAGGGGAACATGACCGAGAGCGGACGGCCAGCGGCGGCGCGGATAAGCGCCTGCAGCTGCATCCGCAGCACGCCCGGCTTGTCGAGCCCGACGCGGATCGCGCGCCAGCCCATCGCCGGGTTCGGTTCGTCATTCGGCTTCATGTAGGACAGGACCTTGTCCGACCCGATATCCAACGTGCGGAAGGCCACGCGTTTGCCTTTCGCGCTGTCCATCACGCGGGAATAGAGCGCTGAGAGTTCGGCCCTCTGGGGCATCTTGTTGCGGATGAGGAACTGGAGTTCGGTGCGGAAGAGGCCGACACCTTCGGCCCCCGACCCGGTGAGCGAGGGCAGGTCGGCCATGAGGCCTGCGTTCATGTGCAGCGCGACCGTCGTTCCGCAGAGCGCCTGCGCGGGCAGATCGCGGATCGAGACATAGCGTTCCAGCGCGCGGGCCTGCATCGCGATCTTTTCGTCAAAGGCCTTGCGCACGGTTTCTTCGGGGCGGAGGTGGACGATGCCCTGATCGCCGTCAACAAGGATGGCGTTGCCGTTCAGCGCCTCGGTCGTGATGCCGGTGGCGTGGATGACGAGCGGGATGGCCCATGCGCGGGCGACAATGGCCGCGTGGCTGCCGACCGAGCCTTCCTCGAGCACGATACCCTTGAGCGTGCGGCCGTATTCGAGGAGTTCGCCGGGGCCGATGTTGCGGGCGATGAGGACCGGGTTTTCCGGCATTTCTGCGCCGGTGTCGGTGCCCTGACCCGTCAGAATTCGGAGGAGGCGGTTCGACAGGTCGTCCAGATCGTGCAGGCGTTCGCGCAGGTAGGGGTCGCCGGCCTGTGACATGCGCGACCGGGCGAGCGACTGTTCCTTTTCCACCGCCGCCTCGGCCGACAGGCCGTTGGCGATGTCGTCCTCCATCCGGCGCAGCCAGCTCTTGGAATTGGCAAACATCCGGTAGGTTTCAAAGACCTGCACCTGTTCGGGATCGACCGGCATTTCCGACGACAGCATCCCGTCCACGGCGGCGCGGAGTGTGTCGATGGCCTCGCGCAGGCGGATGACCTCGCGCTCGGGGTCTTCGGAGATCGGGTTGGTGACGACGACGCGGGGTTCGTGCAGATACACGCGGCCTGCGACCGCGCCCTCCTGACCGATGGTGCCACGGATCATCACCGGGCGCTGGTGGCGTGGCGACAGGGCCCCGGCGTCGCCCACGACAAAGGCGCCAAGCTCGGTCATCTCGGCCAGCACCATGGCCACGACTTCAAGGGCATAGACCTCGTCCGCCGTGAATTCGCGGGCGGCCTTGGATTGGACGACCAGCACACCCAAAGCCTCGCCCAGACGCTGGATCGGGATGCCGCAGAAGGAGGAATACCGCTCCTCGCCGGTGTCGGGCATGTAGCGAAAGCCCTTTTCGCCCGGTGCGTTGGCGGTGTTGACCACAGAACGCGTGCGGGCGGTGCGGCCGACAAGGCCCTCGCCCAGACGCATGCGGGTCTTGTGGACGGATTCGGGCTTGAGCCCTTCGGTCGCGCAAAGTTCGAGCGTTTCAGGGTCGCGGAAAAGGTAGATCGAGCAAACCTCTGTCCGCATCGAGGAGGCGATGAGGCTCACAATGTAGTTCAGACGGGCCTGCCCGGCACTGGTTTCAGCCAGGGCAGCGCGCAAACGGCCCAGCAGCTTGCGGCTTTCGCTTTCCTGCCGTTCTGGCATGGACATGTCCCCGGTTATTCGCGGCGCGGCGGCAAGCCCGCGCCGTTGTTGTTTAGAGCATAGGCGAACGGGGGGAGGGAAGAGGGGTTTCGGAGCGGAGACACGATTGCCACAACGCCGGAATGTTGCAGCGCTTATCTGACGTCTTGATGACACCTGCGGCGAATTTGACCTTAGTTGCCTTCAATCCGGACAGAGCCATCAACAATTGCTCCGTCGAGGGTAAGAACGGAACCACTGACACTTGTTCCGTTGATGGCATCAGGCATCGCGCCTGATGACGCGGAATCAAGTTCTGAAAAGCCGACGGCAAGTTCAGCATCTATTCCGATTGTCGCAGAACCACCGGTTAGTTCGCCTTCCACGTATATTGACATCGGCTCACTCACGGTTCGATCGAGGTCGCCGTCCGTCACGACGAGCGTGCCGTCAAGAAATGTTGCTTCGGTGTATGGACCGCCGGAAACCTCTTGCCTTACCCCGGCAAACCCATCGAAAGATCCGCCAACATCGCCGGATCCAAAGTCGACGCTGACTTTTCCGGTGCCAAGAATGCGCCAATCGTCTGCGCCGATTGCCATGATCGTGTTGTAACTTGCAGTGCCGGAAACCGGCAGATCTGCAGGTGCGACGACACTCATCTCTTCCGTGCGACGATATCCCATTTCGCCAAAGTTCAAGGATAGAGTTTCGACGCGTCCGACCGGATTGGACGGATCATCATTCCCGACCTGTCCGCCTGAAGTGGCGCACCCGGTCAATCCGACGGAGATCAACAAAAGAGAAACGAATGCCTTCATATCCACCTTCCATCAAGTGCCGGAGATATTCAGATCGGTTTCACATGTGCCGTGGCACAGACTTCAGCTTCTTTGATCCGGCCCCCTCATACTGGAACGGACTTATCCGGAATTTACCCTAGAGCCTGCGCTTGGCCAACAGGATCACCTGACTTGGCGTGCCGATCAAGCGCTTGCTGCGTCGACACGGTCCGACCGGCATGGATAGGTGCCGCGCCCTGTTGACGACCGCCTTAACCTCAAGAAGGCGATTGTAGCGGTCGCTACACTTTGCTAGCAGAGATGTAGCGATTGCTACAGGAGAGAGGCGATGACGACAGGTTCGAATGCAACGGGCATGCCCGGCCTGCCCGGGATGGGCATGATGGCGGCTCTGGGGGCGGTGTTCTGGTTTGGCTTTGCGATGTTCGTGCGGGTGCTGGAGCCGTTCGGTCTTTTGCAGGGCGGCGCGCGGGCGGTGATGTTCGTGATCGCGGTACCGATTGTTCTTGTGATGATCCCGGGGGCCAGGGCGGTGTTGCGTTATCCGGCGGAACGGATGACGGAAATCATCGGGATCATCACGGCCTTTGCGATCCTGCTGGACGGGTTGGCCTTCGGCTTTTTTCCGGCGATCTATGGCAGTGATCCGGCGCATCAGATTGCCGGGGCGGGGCTGATCCTCTGGGGCGGGGGCCTTGGGATTCTCGTGGCTTATGCGATCCAGATGCGGGCGGGCCGCTAGGGGTTCAGGCCGACGGCGCGCAGGACAATGCCGCCTTCGACTCGGGCCAGCACGTCAAGTGCGGCCCGGTCACGGTCCGGCCCGGCGGGAAGGTCGATCCGGGCGGCGGTCCAGTGGAGAAAGCCCTGGCCGAGTTGCCGCCCCACACCCAGCCAGAAGGCATCCCCCCGCGCCGCGCGGGCGGCGATGTCGAGCCAGAGGGTGAGGTAAGGCCAGATCAGCGGATCGCCCGAAAGGGCGACGAGCGTGCGGGTCAGGTCCTCGGGC
>JBGSWJ010000264.1:0-2337 GCA_041752495.1 Rhodobacterales bacterium | reverse complement strand
CCCGGGGCCGAGGCGATCCGGACGCTCGTCCTGACCGGCGATCCCGGCCGCTGGTCGGCGGAAACCGAAATCCTCCTTTTTACCGCCGCCCGCCGCGACCATCTGGAACGCACGATCCGCCCCGCCCTTGCCGCCGGTCAGGTCGTGATCTCGGATCGCTTCGCAGACAGCACCCGCGTCTATCAGGGCACCACGCGCGGCGACCTGCGCGATCAGGTCGACCGCCTCCACGCCATGATGATCGGCACCGAACCCGACCTCACCTTTGTCATCGACATGGACCCCGCCATCGCCCTGTCCCGTGGCCTCGCCCGCAAATCCGGCGAAGACCGGTTCGAGGATTTCGGCCTCGCCTTCCAGCAGACCCTCCGCACAGGTTTCCTGCAACTGGCAGAAACCTACCCCTCCCGCTGTATCCTGATAGACGGCAACCGCGACCCCGCACTCGTCGCCGCCGATATCGCGGCCCGCTTCCCATGAGCGACGAAGACCTTCCCGAACCCGACCGGATCGAAGGCGCGCCCCACCCCCGCGAAACGCTGCACCTTTACGGACAGGCCCCGGCCGAGGCCGATTTCCTCACCGCCTATGCCTCGGGCAGGCTCCATTCCGGCTGGCTCATCGCCGGGCCGAACGGCGTGGGCAAGGCGACGCTCGCCTACCGGATCGCCACCTTCCTTCTGGCCGAACAGCCCGACGATGGCGGCGGCCTCTTCGGCGCACCGCCCCCGCCTACTTCGCTCGACATCTCCCCCGATCACCCCGACGCCCGCCTCGTCCGCGCCGGATCGCATCCCCGCCTGATCGTCATCCGCCGCTCTGCCGACGACAAGGGCAAGCTCCGGACCCAGATCACCGTCGACGAGGTGCGCCGCCTGCGCAATTTCTTCAACCTCTCCGCCGCCGACGGTGGCCGCCGCGTCGTCATCGTGGACCCTGCCGACGAAATGAACCCCTCTGCCGCCAACGCCATCCTCAAGGTCCTCGAAGAACCCCCGCCCCGCACCACCCTCCTCCTCGTCTCGCACCGGCCCTCGGGCCTCCTGCCCACGATCCGCTCCCGCTGCCGCGTCCTGCGTTGCGCCACGCTCAATGCCGACGATCTCTCCGATGCCCTCGCCCCGATGGACCTTTCGGTCCCCGTCACCGAAGGCATGGCCGTCCTCGCAGGCGGTTCCGTCGGCAACGCCATCCGCCTGCTGCATCAGGACGGCCTTGCCACCTATGCCGATCTTGTCACCCTGCTCTCCACCCTCCCGCGGTTCGATCGCACCGCCGCCCTGCGTCTGGCCGATTCATGCGCCGGCAAAGGGTCCGAGCCCCGCTTTGCCCATGTCCTCGACCTCATCGACATCTTCCTCTCCCGCGCCGCCCGTGCCGGCGTCACCGGCGAACCCTCGATTCAGACCGTCCCCGGCGAGGCCCGGCTTCTCGCCCGTCTCTCCCCCCACGATCACGCCGCGCGCAATTGGGCGGCACTTCAGCAGGATCTCAGCGCCCGAGCCCGCCACGGCAAGGCGGTGAACCTTGACCCTGCCAGCCTGATCCTTGATATGCTCTTCCGTATCGAAGAGACGGCGCGCCAAACGACCGCCGCAGCCTGAGGCGGTCCCGGATGACAACCCTTCCCCTGCTCGTTGACAGCCATTGTCATCTCGACTTTCCCGATTTCGAAAACGAACTCCCGCAGGTCATCGACCGCGCGCTGGCTGCCGGGGTGACCCGCATGGTCACCATCTGCACCCGCCTCCGCCACGAACCCCGCGTCCGCGCCATCGCCGAAACCTACCCTTCCGTGTTCTATGCCGCAGGCACCCATCCGATGAGCGCCGCCGAAGAACCGCTGGCCACCGTGGACGATCTGATCGCCATCTCACGCCACCCGAAAATGGTGGGCATCGGTGAAACCGGGCTCGACTACCACTACACCGCCGACACTGCCGCGATGCAGCAAACCTCGCTCCGCATCCATATTGCCGCCGCTCGTGACACCGGCCTGCCGCTGATCATCCATGCCCGCGCCGCCGATGACGACATGGCCCGCATCCTGACCGAGGAATACCGCAACGGCCCCTACGCTTGCGTGATGCATTGCTTCTCCTCCTCCCCCGAACTCGCCCGCGCGGCACTCGACCTCGGCTTCTACCTCTCCATGTCGGGCATCGCGGCCTTCCCCAAATCGGCAGACTTGCGGGCGATCTTTGCAGCAACCCCCCTCGACCGCATCCTTCTGGAAACCGACAGCCCCTACCTTGCCCCGCCGCCGCACCGGGGCCGCCGCAATGAACCGGCCTACACCGCCCACACGGCCCAGGCCGGGGCCAACGCCCTCGGCCT
>JBGSWJ010000263.1:0-2907 GCA_041752495.1 Rhodobacterales bacterium | reverse complement strand
CGAGGCCATCGCCCGCCTCAAGCAACTCTCCGAACTCCACCAGGCGGGCATCCTGACCGAGGCCGAATTCGCCGAACAAAAGGCCCGCATTCTGGCCTCCTGATCACCTCCGGCTGGCCTGTTCCATCCAGAGCCTGCCCCTGCCCTGTCACAGCCCCAGGTTTCTTTGTCTTCCAAATACCTCGGGGGAGCCGAAGGCGGGGGCAGCGCCCCCAGGACCCGGCCCCGTCCAGCGCGCCGCCCGGTGCGGGACGTGACCCCCGCTCTCTTCGAACCCGCCTGAACCGGTTCACTCTTGACGCTGTCCGCCGCTGCGGCTACCTGAACCGCACCCAAGCGGGTATGGTGAAAAGGTATCACGAAAGCTTCCCAAGCTTCAGTTACGGGTTCGATTCCCGTTACCCGCTCCAACCGCTCCCGCATGTGAAACACTCAGGCAGGAGCCCAGAATTGTCCGAAATCAAACGCATCGAACCCGGCCCCCGGATGAGCGGCGCCGTCGTCCATAACGGTATCGCCTATCTGGCCGGTCAGGTCGGAACCCCCAACGCCAGCGTCACCGTCCAGACCCAGACCGTTCTGGCCGAGATCGACCGTCTGCTGGCCCTTGCCGGCACGGACAAGACCAAGCTTCTGACCGCGCAGATCTGGCTGGCCGACATCTCGACCTTTGCCGAAATGAATGCTGTCTGGGATGCCTGGGTCGCCCCCGGCCACCCCCCCGCCCGCTGGACCGGCGAAGCCAAACTCGCCGCGCCGGCCTATACGGTCGAAATCATCGTGACGGCCGCCGTCTGACACCGGGCCGGGCGTCGGCAAACACAAGGGCTGCGCCACGCGCAGCCCTTACCTTTTCTTAACCCAGAGCCTTCACTCTCGGATCTGCCCGGCCAAAGATGAACGCACCATTAAGCTTCCGTCCAAAAAATACCGACGTAATACCGACGTGATACCTACGCTTTACCGACAGTTTGCGGTATCCTTATTCTCACATGAAATCAGTAGCTTGAATGCCAGTTCAGACGACCCGTCACACCACCCCCCACGACTGGTGCGGTTTGGGCGCAGCAAACTCCCTTTCAGGCCCCGTTTGCGCGCAGAAAACCCACCAGCTGCGCCGTTGACCCGTCCTTACCGGCCGCTGATTCGCGCCCTTCGACAACCGGCCCCAGCGCCGTGGCAAGTTCCTTGCCCAGCTCCACGCCCCACTGGTCATAGGAATTGATCCCCAGAACTGCGCCTTCGACAAACACGCGGTGCTCATACAGCGCGATGATCTGGCCCAGCCGGAACGGGTCCAGCACCGGATAGGCCAAAGTCACCGAAGGCCGGTTCCCCGGAAATACCCGATGCCGCGCCTGCCGCTCCAACTCCGCCCCCGTCAGCCCCTTCTTCGCCATGATCGCCGTCGCTTCCTCAAGCGTGCGGCCCTTCATCAGCGCCTCGGATTGCGCCAGACAATTGGCGATCAGCAACTGCTGCTGATGGTGCAACGCATCCTCATGCCCCCGCGCCGCGATCAGAAACTCGCAGGGGATCACCCGCGTCCCCTGATGGATCAGCTGATAGAACGCATGTTGCCCGTTCGTCCCCGGCTCGCCCCAGACAACGGGCCCGGAATTGAACGGCAAATCAACCCCGTCCATGCTCACCCGCTTGCCGTTGCTCTCCATCTCCAGCTGCTGAAGGTAGGCCGGCAACCGCCCCAGCCGGTTGTCATAGGGCAGCACGGCGCGGGTCGCATAGCCGCAAACCTGATTGTGCCACAACCCGACCAGCGCCAGCAGCGCTGGCATGTTCTCGTGCCAGTCGGCATTGCGGAAGTGGTCATCCATCGCCTGCCCGCCGCGCAGGAAGGCGCGGAAAGCGTCAGGCCCGATGGCGATCATCAGCGACAGCCCTATGGGCCCCCACATGGAATAACGCCCGCCGACCCAATCCTCGAACCCGAACACCCGCTCGGGCGCGATGCCAAAGGCACCTGTTTTGGCAAGGTCAGTAGACAGCGCCGCAAACTGCGCTGCCGGATCGGCCACAGTTTGCCCCATCCAGGCCTTCGCCGTCCGCGCATTGGTCATCGTCTCGATGGTCGTGAACGTCTTGGACGCCACGATCACCAGAGTCGTCGCCGGATTACAGGCGGCCAGAACCTCGGCCACATCGGCCGGGTCCACGTTCGACACGAAATGGCAGCGCGGCCCGTCATGATAGGGCGACAAGGCGCGAACCGCCATCGCAGGCCCAAGGTCAGACCCGCCGATCCCGATATTGACCACATCGGTAATCGCGCCCGCTTGCCCCTGGAATCGCCCTTCGCGGACATCTGCCGCAAAACCAGCCATCCGCTCCAGCGTGGTCCGAACACCCGGAATCACATCCACGCCATCGACCACAACCGGCCCGCCGTCCAGATTGCGCAGCGCCGTATGCAGCACCGCCCGCCCCTCGGTCTTGTTGATCTTCGCGCCCGCGAACATCGCATCCCGCTTGGCGGCAACCCCGGTCGCCTCCAGAAGTTCGATCAGCATGTCACGGGCTGTCGCGTCGATATTCGTCTTGGAATAGTCAAACAGCATATCACCGACTGCCACCGAAAACCCGGCGGCGCGGCTTTCGTCAAACAGATCGGCAATCCGACGGTCAGCGACGCTGTCCTGATACGCTTTCAGCTTGTCCCACATGTCTCAACTCTCTGCCCAGTGAATGGTTGACCCCTTGAGCACCGCCGCAACCGGCGCCTCCTCGGGGTTCAGATGACGGGCGGCTTCGATCGCCTTGCGCTTGGCCGCACCTGTGATGACGATATGGCGGCTGATCGCGCCGCGCAGCACCTTGGCCGACAGGGTGATCCTCGGCTCGGGCGCACCCGGCGCCCGCATCGCCACCAGAACCGCATCGCCATGCAAC
>JBGSWJ010000262.1:0-2047 GCA_041752495.1 Rhodobacterales bacterium | reverse complement strand
AGCGCCGCGACGAAGGCGGGCGCGTCGGCGGTAACGGTCAGAGCGGGCTGGTAGACGCGGCCGGGTTCGTCGGGGTCGGCGTGGACGTGGATGATCCGTTTGCCATGGCCTGCGGGATCGAGGGCGGTGTAGCCTTGGGTTTCGATATCGCCCAGACGCGAGCCGAGGACGAGAAGGGTGTCGGCCTCCTTCAGCCGCTTGGCAAGGCGGGGACTGATCCCGACGTTCAGATCGCCCGCATAATGCGGATCGCGGTTGTCGAAGTAGTCCTGCCGGCGGAAACTGGCGGCGACGGGGATGCGCTGGGTTCCGGCAAAGCGGGCGAGGTCATGGGCGGCGGTGGCGTTCCAATGCGGGCCGCCGACAATGACCAGCGGGCGTTCGGCGCGAGAGAGTTCGGCCATGACCTGATGGGCGGCGCGGGTCCAGTCGGGGGCGGCAGAGGTGATCGGACCCGGCAAGTCGGGGACGTCGGCGGTGGCGCTGAGCATGTCTTCGGGGAGGGCGAGGACGACGGGGCCGGGGCGGCCCGAGGTGGCCACATGAAAGGCGCGGCCGATGTATTCGGGCAAACGGTCGGTCTGGTCGACTTCGGCGGCCCATTTGGCGAGCCCGCCAAAGACCTGACGGTAGTCGATTTCCTGAAACGCCTCGCGGTCGCGGTGGCCGGTTTCGATCTGGCCCACGAACATGACGAGAGGGGTGGAATCCTGTCGGGCGATGTGAATGCCCGCGCTCGCGTTGGTGGCGCCAGGGCCACGGGTGACGAAACAGACGCCGGGCTGGCCGGTCAACTTGCCATAGGCTTCGGCCATCATGGCGGCCGCACCTTCGTGGCGGCAGACAACGTTCTGGATGCCCGAGTCGTAAAGGCCGTCGAGGGCGGCGAGGAAGCTTTCGCCGGGGACGGAAAACACGCGGCGCACGCCGAGACGCTGAAGCTGGTCTGAGAGGATCTTGCCGCCGTGCCGTTCCATCTTGGTCTTCCCTTGCTGCTGCGGTCTTATCCCGTGGCGGGCGGGCGGGCGCAAGGCGGCGGTTTGCCGGGGCGCGGCGATGCGTTACGTCAGATGCGAAGCGACAGAGGGGATGACCATGACGACATTGCTGGGCCTGTGCGGATCGCTGCGGCGCGAATCGATGAACCGCAAGCTGATGCACGAAGCGGCGCGGCTGTTCGGGCCGGATGTGTTTGCAGAGGGCGACCTGAACCTGCCGCTTTATAACGGGGATGATGAGGATGCCGCAGGGATTCCGGCGGCGGTACAGAAGCTGGCCGACCAGATCCGGGCGGCGGATGCAGTCATCATCGCCTCGCCCGAATACAACAAGGCGCTGCCGGGGGTGCTCAAGAACGCGCTGGACTGGGTCAGCCGGACGAAGGGGGGCCCGTGGCGCGGCAAGCCGGTGGCGATCATGTCGGCCTCGGACGGTCGGGCGGGGGGCGACCGGGGGCAGTATTCGCTTCGCCTTTGCCTTGTGCCGTTCCGGGCGGTCGTGTTGCCGGGGCCAGAGGTGATGGTGGCCTTTGCGAAGGAACAGTTCGACGCCGAGGGGCGGCTGGTGAGTGAGAGTTATGTGAAGGCTTTGGGGGAGTTGATGGGGGAGTTGATGGGGGAATTGCGGGCGGCGATCCGGTAGCGGACGCCCGTTCCGCGCGGACGCGCGGCCTCGCTTTAGCGGGGATGGTGGGTTTCACCCACCCTACGACGATGGGTGATTGAGGAGGGGGCTCTGCCCCCGCTGCTGCGCAGCCCCCCGGGATATTTGGGACCAGAAGAAGGGGGAGAAGAAGGTCCATGTCTTCTTCTGGTTCCAAATATCCCCGCCGGAGGCGCCGACATATCAGCCGGAGCGGCGGTCGGAGATATGGAGCAACTCGGGCGGGATGCGGTTGTGATTGTCGAGGAGGAGGTCGGCCATGACCTCGGCCACGCGGGGGGCAATCCCGAAGCCGATCTTGAACCCGCCGTTGGCGATGAAGGCCCCGGGGCGGAAGGGGTGCGGGCCGAGGAGGGGGGCGCGGGTTTTCGTGCGCGGGCGGAGG
>JBGSWJ010000261.1:0-3104 GCA_041752495.1 Rhodobacterales bacterium | reverse complement strand
GGCGGCGACGGCGGCGGCGGAGCCACCCGAGGAGCCGCCGGGGGTCAGGTTTTCGGTGTCGCCTGCGGCGCGCCACGGGTTGACGGCGTTGCCGTAACACGAGGTTTCGTTGGACGAGCCCATGGCGAATTCGTCCATGTTGAGCTTGCCCAGCATGACCGCGCCGGAGGTGAACAACTTGTCGGTGACTGTCGATTCGTATTCGGGTTTGAAGCCTTCAAGGATGCGGCTGGCGGCCTGAGACGGTACGCCTTTGGTGCAGAAAAGGTCCTTGATGCCGAGCGGGATGCCGCAGAGGTCGGGCGACATGCCTAGCTTGAGGCGGTTGTCAGCGCCCTTGGCCTGCGCAAGCGCGATCTCGGGCGTCTTGTGGACGAAGGCGTTGAGGCTGTCGGCGGCATCGACGGCCTTGAGGCAGGCTTCGGTCAGTTCGACGCTTGTCACTTCGCCTTTGCGCAGGGCGTCGCGGGCGGCGGCGATGGTCAGTTGGGTCAGTTCGGTCATTCCACCACCTTTGGCACGGCAAAGAAGCCTTCACGCGCATCGGGCGCATTGGCGAGGACTGCGGCCTGCTGGTTGCCATCGGTCACGACGTCATCGCGCCGCTTAAGGCGCATGGGGGTGACGGAGGTCATCGGCTCGATCCCGTTCACGTCAACCTCGTTCAACTGCTCGATAAAGCCGAGGATGGCACTGAATTCGGCGGCAAGCGCAGGCAGGGCCTCGGGCTCGACCCGGATGCGGGCGAGTTTGGCCACCTTGCGTGCGGTTTCGATGTCGATGGACATGGTGCTGACCTTTTGCTGATCCCGATCCCTTTAGTCGGCGGGGCTGCGGGCTGCAAGCGGATCGGGCCGTTCCAGCTCCGCGATCGTGCCGCCCTGGCGCAGGAAATCGGCCCAGACCCAGGCCATGCGGTCGATGAACCAGGTCTTGGCCCCGGTGATGAGGATCGCGCCCGCGACGGTGGCCCAGGGGTCAAGCGTCCAGAGGCCCCAGACGAAGGGCAGAAGGCCCAGCGCACTGAGCGCGGTCAGGGTCTGGGCGGGCAGGATGTGATGACGGGCGATGCGGGCGCGGTGGGTCAGCCAGACCCGTTCGCCCAGGACGGCATGAGCGGACCAAGAGTCGAAGTTGCGGGGTTCGGAGAAGAGGCGGGGGTTGATCCAGATCCAGAGGAGCGTGAGCGCCACGGGCACGAGCGCCCCCCAGCCCAGCCAGACCCGCGACCAGATTGCGAGCGCGAGGAGCGGCAGGGGGGTCAGGATGCGGGTCCAGACCGACCAGGAGTTGGCATGGCGGCGCCAGGTCGAGTCGTCCATGGCCATGAGGCGTTCGGCGCCGGCAAAGATGTCCATCAGGCGGTCCTCCGGTGGCGGGTATAGACCTCGATCATCCAGCCGAGCATGAGGCCGTTGAGCATGTGCCAGAAGATATGGGTGCCGATGGGGAAGGCGGCGCAGAGCGTTTCGTCGAGCGAACGGAGCGTGATCGAGAGGCAGAGGAGAAGGCCGCCCGCGACAAAGCCCCGCGTCACGGCGGGGGCGCGGTGTCGGAGGAAGAATGCGTAAAGGAAGAGGAGGATCGGGACAGTCCAGTAGAAATTCGAGATTTCGATGAAGGGGATGCGATTCAGGAGCGGCACGACGATGGCCGCATAGGGGATGAAAAGCGCCGTGCCGATGAGCGAGAGGATGAGCGGGAGACCGAGGATGTCGCGGTTGGTGAGGAAAAGATAGGTCAGGATGAAGATACCGATGGGGGCCACATCGGCAAGCGCCGCCCAGGCGGTGGCATGG
This sequence comes from Rhodobacterales bacterium, assembly GCA_041752495.1. Taxonomy (GTDB): domain Bacteria; phylum Pseudomonadota; class Alphaproteobacteria; order Rhodobacterales; family Rhodobacteraceae; genus JAPLPE01. The sequence continues at coordinate 1,305 of JBGSWJ010000261.1, read as the reverse complement.
GTGTGAAAGAGGTAGCTGCCGATGCCGATGGCAAAAAGAATCGCGCAGAGCACGCGAGCTGCAGGCAGTCCCGCCGTGCGCCGCCACATGATGAGCGCCGCGATGATGAAAGCAGCGTTTGTGACGGCGTTCAGAGGCTCGGACCAGTAGGACACATCGGTGCGTTCGCAGTAGCCATCGATCTTTTCCATCCAGTCCATGTTGCTGCCTCCTGTTTCCCGGCTATCCTTGCCCTGAACAGGTAGGGAGGTTCACATGAAAATCACGTGGCTGGGTCATTCGGGATTCCGGATCGAGATCGGGGATCAGGTTTTGCTGCTGGACCCCTGGCTGACGGGGAACCCGGTGTTCCCTGCGGGACAGGAAGATGCGGCGGTTGGCGGGGCCACGGCGATCTTTGTCACGCATGGTCATGGTGACCATGCCGCCGAATCGGGGCGGCTTTCGGTCAAGACCGGGGCGCCGATCTATGCGCTGCACGAGTTGGCCGAGTATCTTGCGCGGGATACCGGGGCCAAGACGGTGGGCTTTGGCAAGGGCGGGACGGTGACAATCGGCTCGGTCGCGGTGAGCATGGTGCCTGCGTCGCATTCGTCGAGCATCGACTACAAGGGAGGAGACGCGATCGCGGTGGGGTCCGAAGTAGGCTTTGTCATCGCGGGCGAAGGGCACAGCATCTATTTCACCGGGGATACCGGGATCATGGCCGACATGGGCTGGATCGGGGAGTTCTTTGCCCCCGATATCGGCATCCTGTGTTCCGGCGGCCATTATACGATGGGGATGAAGGAAGCGTCCTGGGCGGCGAAGCGGTTCTTCAACTTCAAGACCGTGATACCTTGCCATTACAAGACCTTTGGCCTGCTGGCGCAGTCGGCGGACGAGATGGTGGCGGCGCTGCCCGGTGTCGATGTGAAGACGCCGGAAGTGTTGGAACCGATCGTGATCTAGTCCGGGGCGGCACGCTGACCCCAAGAATTTTCGGCGAAAATTCTTGGGGTCAGCGGCGGGACTGAGGGAAGGTGCGCAGGATGCGCACCCTACGAGCGGGGTATGAGGCGTTCAGGTGGCGCGGGCCGCGACGTTAGTCATGGCTTCGGTCAGTTCGTGGATCAGGGTCTGGCCCATGGAGCGCATGACCATGACTTCGAAGGCGTCGGGCCCCGTGCGGGAGACCGAGGCCGCCATATGGTTGACCAGGGTCCGCGCCGTCTGGCCCACGGGAAAGTGCGGCAGGCGAAGGTCAACCGGAACAAGGCGGGCCAGCACATCGACCGCTCCGGCGCCGCTGATCCGGGCGCATGC
>JBGSWJ010000260.1:0-5868 GCA_041752495.1 Rhodobacterales bacterium | reverse complement strand
GCGACGATCCGGCTTGCCGCGGCACGCGCCCGGGGAGACATGGTGGCCCTCATCGATCCTGACCTGCACCTGATCGACCCCGACAAGCTGGTCACACAGGTCGGCTGGATCGATCGACACCTCGATGCAGGCGGATGCATTCATCCGGTGGCCAGGGAAGCGGAGACCGACCCACCCGGCGTTGCGCCCGAACAACTGACCGCATCCGCGCTTCTGGCTTCTCGGTCGAACATCGCATTGGGCAGTTTTGTCCTGCGCCGGGCGGCCATCGACCATCTCCCCGAATGGTTCGAGGCGGCCGACTGCCCTGGATGGGCATTGGCCCTTGTCGTGGCCTCGGGTCCTGGGCTCTGGCAGCTGCCCAACGTCATGGCAATGGCCTTGGCACCGCCACCCGAGACCTCTGCAAGGCTTGCCGCTGCCCTTGTCCGGTCCTCTGCGGATCGTGATACCATCCTGGCAGAGAGATCGGCGCTGCAGGTGGCTCTGGCCGAGGAGCGACAGCATCCCTTGCGGGCCATGGGCAGTCTAGCAACCTTTCGTCTTCTTTCGGCGCTGTCACGGGCATCGCCCCCTCTTTCCGCACGGATGGCGTCTCGCATGGCAAGTAGCGCCGCCAAGCGCGATCCCAGTCGTTCCCTGCCGCGCGATGCAGCCCCCGGGACGACGGCTTCCGCCGCGCGCTCCGGAGCCATGTGCCATCCCGGGCGCAAGGCAGATCCTTCGCGGCACACGATCCTGATTGTGACGCATGAGGCCAGCCGGACTGGTGCCCCGATCCTCGCCCTGAACCTCTGTCACATGCTGTCGGCCCGCTACAATGTCGTTGTCTTGTCCCTGCGCGATGGCGAGTTGCTCCCTCAGTTCCAGAGCCATGCAACCGAAGTGATCGTGCCTGCGCGCTACACCCGGGACGCCGATGCCTACACGACGCTTGTTGCCGAAGCTGCCCGCCGCCATGGGCTGCGCTTTGCCGTCGTCAACAGTCTCGAGTCGGTCGGGGCGCTGAAGCCATTGCGGCTGGCTGGCGTTCCGACAGTTAGTCTTGTGCACGAGTTCGCAGCCTATACGCTGCCGCGATCACTGTTTGCCGACGTCGCCGCCTTGTCCGACGACACGGTGTTTTCGACCGCACTCACGCTTGAGGACGCGCGAGCACTTGCCCATCTGCCGACGGATGCGCGGTTGCATGTCGTGCCACAGGGCAAGTGCGTCGTCCCCCCTGCCGCAGGAGCTGCCGATGCCGCGGCGCGAGAGGCCGAGCTTGTCTGGTTGCGCGCGGCCATGCGCCCCGACGGGATCGTTCCGGATCCCTTGGTCGTGTTGGGTGCGGGTACGGTCCATCCGCGCAAGGGTCTTGATCTGTTTCTCGATTGCGCCGCGCAAGTGATCGCCAGCCCCGAAGGGCAACGGTTTCGCTTTGTCTGGATCGGGCATGGCTACGCACCCGAAACGGACATGACCTATTCCGCCTATCTGGCCGACCAGATCCGGCGCGCCGGCATAGGGCGGCAGGTCGCCATCCTGCGCCAGACGACCGAGATCGAGGCGGCCTATCGCCTCTCTGATCTCTTCCTTCTGACAAGCCGCCTCGACCCGCTGCCGAATGTCACGATCGATGCCTTGACGGCAGGTCTACCGGTTCTGTGCTTCGACCGAACAACCGGCATCGCCGCACATCTGACAGAGGCATGCCTCGCATCGCATTTGGTGGTACCTTACCTCGACACGGCGGTTCTGGCCGACCGTATCCGCAGTCTTGCCCGGGATCCGGAGTTGCTGGAGCGTATCCGGCTCCGCTGCAGCGAGATGGCGGCACTACGTTTCGACCTGCCGACCTATGTGGGACGGATCGAGGCGCTCGCAGAGGCGGCGGTGGAGCGATGCGCATCAAGGGTGTGATTGCGACCGGCGCACCTTGCAGAGGTGTCTGGAAATCGGGAAGGTCTGCCAGGACATTTCGGGGGAAATGGTGGGATGAAGGTTCTGGTTCTGGGAGGAAACGGATTCATCGGATCGCATGTGGTGGACGCGCTGCTGTTGCAGGGTCATACGGTCCGGGTCTTCGACCGCCAGCCGGAACGGTTCAGGGCTCCGCTTGCGGGGGTCGACTACCGCTTCGGCAGCTTCGCGGACCGGATGGCCGTTATCGACGCGCTGGCCGGCACCGAGGCCGTTCTTCACCTTGTCAGCACCACCTTTCCGGGAACGGCAGACCTCGATCCGCGAACCGATGTGCAGGACAATCTCTTGAACACGATCAGCCTGCTCGACTCGATGCAGAGCCTTGGAATCCGGCGACTTCTTTTTCTGTCGTCCGGCGGCACCGTGTACGGCATCCCTGAATCGGTCCCGATACCCGAAAGCCACCCGCTGCGACCGATCAGCTCTTACGGGATCGTCAAGGTCGCAATCGAGCACTACCTTGAAATGTATCGCAGGACACGCGGACTGTCGCCACTGATCATTCGCGCCTCGAACCCCTACGGCCCGCGGCAGGCAAATGTCGGAGTGCAAGGCGTGATCTCGACCTTCCTGCGGCGTGTGAAGACTGGCGATGCGATCGAGGTCTGGGGCGACGGCCAGATCATGCGCGATTACATCCATGTAGCCGATCTCGCCGCACTCTGTGCGACTGCAACGAAGGGACCTGTCGAAGGGACCTTCAATGCGGGCAGTGGCGTCGGCATAACGGTGAACGAGATCATCGCGCGTGTGGCCGAGGTCACCGGAAGCGCAGTCGCGCCTGTCTACAAGCCTGGCCGCGCCATCGACGTGCCAAGATCCGTGCTGGACGTGCATCAGGCGAAAGAGGTTTTCGGCTGGCAGGCGCAGACCGGTCTGCGTGACGGAATGGCGCAGACATGGGACTGGCTTGGCACCCAGCCCTGACCGCCGTCGGAGTGCAGGCCTTGTCCACGCGGGCGTCCGATGCCGTGCGACCTTCGGCTTGTACGAGCAGGTGTAAGTCTCATGCGGGACGCCACCTCGGCAATCGGCGCGGGGCCGGTGATCTCGATGAGCTTGCGGCGGGTGTGCTGTGGCGGGCTTCCTGAGCATCTTCCAATGCTGGCTGCAGGAGCCGTGTGATCGATCACCACAGGCCATGCCATTGAGGTGTCATACTCAAAGTTATCCACAGGCTTTGGTGTTAAATATGTGTTAGATCTGTGTTAAGCCGCGAAAATATCCTTCAAGCTATTGGCAGGACATAGATATTCTCCCCCCCCTGTGTGTGAAAGTACGAAAGGGTGTGTGTAAAAGTACGAAAGAATGTGTGTGAAAGTACGAAGCCCTCGCTGTGTGTGTGAAAGTACGAAAGCCCATGGATTTCGCGCCGCAGACGCCCTACCGTGTGTGAAAGTACGAAAGGTTTTCCCGTGTCCGAGGAATCCGCTGCCAACCGCTCTCCCCTCCTGCCTGATCGTTACCCGCAGGGCGATTTCTTCGTTTGTGACATCTTCGATGCTGTGCCCAAGGCCGATATGGCGTCGATGGAGCACCCGATCTTCTCGCTTTCGACCAAGCCTGACACGCGTGTTCGGGAGTATGAGCACAACGGCATCAAGATCGCGATCAAGCCGTCCGTGGATGGTCTGGCAACCGTGCATGACAGGGATATCCTGATCTATTGCATCAGCCAGCTGATGACGGCCATCAATGAAGGGCACGATGTTTCGCAGATCGTCCGGTTCCGTGCCTTCGACATGCTGGTGGCCACGAACCGCAACACGGCCGGGTCAGGCTATGCTCAGCTGAAGGCCGCCCTCGAGCGCCTGGCCGGCACGCGGATCAGCACGAATATCGTGACCGGTGGCAAGGAGATCTTCCGAACCTTCGGTCTGATCGAGAGTGCCGAGGTCGTTCGGGAAACCCGTGACGGCCGCATGCAGGAGGTCGAGATCAAGCTGTCGGACTGGGTGTTCAACGCGATCAGGTCAAAAGAGGTCCTGACGCTGCACCGGGATTACTTCCGACTTCGGAAGCCCCTCGAGCGCCGCATCTATGAACTCGCCCGCAAACACTGCGGCGCACAGAAGGAATGGCGGATCGGCGTCATGCTGTTGCAGAAGAAATGCGGATCGAACTCGACCCAAAGGGAGTTCCGGCGCCTTGTCCTGAACATCGTGCGCGAGGATCAGGCGCACAATCACATGCCTGACTATGCTATCGCCTATGACGAGCGGGAGGACATGGTGACCTTTGCGAACCGTCAGAGTGTGAAGGTCGTCCTGCCCCGCGCGATCGCTCCCCAGCTTGACCCCGACGTCTATGAGACCGCGCGCATGCTCGCTCCGGGCTTTGACGTCCACTACCTTGAGCGTGAGTGGCGCAGCTGGCTTCCGGAAAGCCCGCGGAACCCGGAAGCCGCCTTCCTGGGTTTCTGCAGGAAATGGATGCAGAATAGAAATACCGGATAATGTTAAATACCGGATTTTATTTTATAGAGTATCCAGGCCTCTTCGATCAGGACGCCTTGCTGCACGCCCCTGCGCTTCGCTTCATTGGCGATCTCTTCGGGGATACCGGGCATGACCTTGGCGTGGACCTGCCCTGTCCGAGGGCTTGGCTTGCGCCCGCGGCGCTTCTGGCCATCCCGGGCGACGAAGCCCAGCTCCTCCCCTGCCCGCTCGGCCTTTTCGATTGCCTGCGGGCTGCGGTCCTTCTCCCGGCTTTTCAGGCGACCGAGATCGATGTTGAAGGCTTTCCCGTCCGACATTTCAGGCTCCCTCTGCCAACCGCATGTAGACTGCCCGAGCGAACAGGGCTGCGTTCTCGATCGCCCCGTCCATGTTCCCCTGGGCGGGCATGTTCCGCAGGTTCCCTCCGAATTCGAAGAGCGCCGAGAACGCGGCCCTCTCCATCAATGGCGGATCGATCAGATCGACGCCCTGCCTCGCCAAGGACTCCGCAATGCTGCTGTGCTGCTTGGAGCGGATGGCCTTCGTCATCGTGAAGACCACCACATGCGGAATCTTCCGGTCGAGCGCCTCTTCCTCTTCTGCGACGAGCTGGAGCGCACGGACCCCGATCGTGGCATCGAGCGTTGTTGCCCGCATCGGGGTGATGACCAGATCAGCCTGGGAGATCGCCCGCGAAACCAGTCGGGAGGCCACGCCTTCGAGGTCCACGACCACGATCTGGCCATCTGTGTCGTGCTGTTTGATGGTCCTGACGATATCCGATTCCGTCACGTTCGACAGCACCCGAATCCTGTCTGGCAGCGGAGCGCGATCCGCCCAGAGGGTCAGCGAATGGTTGGGGTCACAGTCCAGCATGACGACATTCGCGCCAGCATGGGCCAACTCTGTCCCCAACAGGATTGCTGTGGTGGACTTCCCGGCACCACCCTTGGGCGATGCGATCACGATGGTTGGCATAGGCATCCCCATATTATCTGGTAAATATCTTAACCGGATAATTATGAAAATCCAATAATATTTGTTGGGGCAATGATCCTGAGCCATCGCGCCTAGGAAACAGAAAACCTGGCGCGCGGCGCGTGCACGAAGGCGTTTCAGGGGTTCGAGGGCCAGGCGGCAAGGCAGCTTGCCACCCTGAACGCCGTACCGTGGCCGGATACTTTTCAGGCCTTGCCGAGCACCCGTCTGGAAGCACTGCCGGGCGACAGGGCAGGGCAGTTCTCCATTTGAGAACGGCGGTGCAAGAGTCTGCCACGGCAGCGGCGGGATAACTGCATACTCCAGCGTCTACGGGAATACGTAAGATCGTGTCCCGACGCCTGGTGCAAGAGCGCCGGCCTCTGGTGAGGTCCGGGCCTGATCAGGTGGCCACGGCGGACGACCTGACGGTGGGATTGTCGGTGACGCGGGCAAGGGTTTCAAGGCTCATGTAGCGCCGCGCCAC
>JBGSWJ010000259.1:0-8577 GCA_041752495.1 Rhodobacterales bacterium | reverse complement strand
TTGTGTCTTGATTCTGCCCATAGTCGGGCCTTGGGTCTCGGCCGCTGAAGCCCTGACGAGGGCACCCGCCCGAGCAACCATCGGCGTATCCGTCGCGGCCATGTTGACCGAGTTCACGCGGATGCCATAAGGCGCGTAGTCCACCGCAGCATTGCGTGTCATCCCGTTGACGGCATGTTTTGTGGCGACATAGGCCGGGTTGCCTGCCAGCCCTGTCAGACCAGCGATCGAGGCTACGTTGACAATGGCCCCGCCACGCATCTGCGCGACCATCTGCTTCAACTCGGCGCGCAAGTTCCGCCAGGTGCCGGTGATATTGGTCCGGATGACCCCCTCCCAGTAGGCGTCGGTGCTTTCGTGGAACCGCGCAAAGATCAGGTCTTTCTGGGTTGCATAGTCGGGCGGCTCGGCCGGGTTCACGGCATCCATGACCCCGGCGTTGTTAAGTGCAAGGTCAAGCCCGCCGTAGTTTTCAACGGCAGCCGCTATCATCCGGGTCGAGGTATCCTCTTCGGCGATGTCGCCTTGCACGAACACTGCGCTGCCGCCTTCTGCGACGATGGAGTCAATGACGGACTGCCCGAGATCACCTAGAATATCTACACCGACGACATTCGCGCCTTCCCGTCCTGCGCGAATTGCCGCGCCCGCCCCCATCCCGCGCGCGCAACCGGTGACGATGAGTGTCTTGCCAGCAAAGCGGCCAGGAATGAAATAGTCCGGGTCAAGCGGCGGGATGTCCACGAGACCGACACCGGGCGTTCCCTGCGCATTCGCCAACGTGGGATTGAGTCCTGCCGCACCACCGACCGCCACAGCAGCACCGGCCGTCAGGGCTGCAGCCTTGAGCACATCACGTCTTTCCATGTCAGTCCTCTCCTCGCTTGATTTCACCCAGCGATAGTTACCGGAAGCTGACTGCACACAAGGAGCTAGGTGCCCATTTTGGGTAGCGTCCAGTGAACAGGACTGGCGTTTCGTCTCTCAGTGTTGGTTTCGGTGTTTGATCCCATGTTTTGATGGTGCCTTCCTTTCGCAGGAATGGAAGGAAGCACTTTGGGACAAGTTCGTCACGGGAGTTCAACGGTTCGGTGAGGCTCACTGAAAGTCAGGCGAAAGCCATTATCTCAGACCCAAGGCCGTCACCTGACATCGCTGAAGATTAGGGCATATCCCCATCGACAGTTTCCAACATCAAGACCGGGCGAAGTTGGAAATACCTCGATCGGTCTCAAGTCGCGGTTAGGCCGCGCGGCGGAGCGAGTCACAAGCGCGCGAACTGAAAATGCATCCAGTCCATGTTGGCCGCGCGGCCGAGCGAAACGGCACCGTGCGCCTCAACGATCTTCCAGAAAGGCTGGTATTCCTCCTTGGCGAACCGGGCGCGATCCCTGCCCCAGCGGAGCTGGTTGTTGTCGGGATCGATATCCACGGCCGCGCCATAGGCATGGACAGACCAGCTCGAACCGCCGCGCATCTTGCGCAGGCTGTAGCAGCCGCCGAACAGCATCAGCCCATAGGCCTCCATCAGGTCCCGGCCATAGTGGTTGGCGGTCTCCTTGAAGATCCCGGTCAGCGCCGTTGCGACCTTCCGATGGCAGGAGACGGAGGTGACGTGCTGTGAGGCGTCCCATGCGATCTGAAACGGGAACGGGAGGAAGCATTTGCCTGCGGTGCATTCGACATTGCCGGGCTTTCCGTAGAACGAGTCCATGTCGCGCTGGAGCGGCCATTCGGACTGGCCCGCCGTTGGCGCATAGTCCGGCCCCGGAATCCGCTCGATAAGGACAGGTTTGCCGGTCACCTCCTTGGTCTGGAACGAGGTCAGAGCTTCGCGGGTGTTGTTGCCCTCGAGGCCGTCAATCGTGCCGGGCTCATAGCCCAGCGCCGTCAGCACCACCTGTGCCGCGGCGATCAGGCGGCGGCTCTTGCTCCAGCCGTCCCATTTGAAGCCACCGTTGTGCTCGATGATGTCGACGGCCTTCATGGTCATTGGTCCGGCATCGCCGTCGATGTCGCCCTTGTAGTGCCCAGTATTGGCGAAAAGGCTCTGTTGCAGCCGCGTGTCCATAGGGATCTCCAGAAATGGAAAGACCCGCGCGAGGCGGGCCGGGATAGGTCAGATTGTCGGATGGATCAGGGAGCGGGCGGATTGTTGCCTCCAAAGGTGATGCCCGTGAACTTGAGCAGCCCGATTCTCGCACCGCCGAAGATCCCGACCAGGCCAAGGGCGCCGGCCGCCATGAATTTCCACCCGGTCATTATGGCAGGCACAGGCTCGACCTTCGAAAGCCGCGCATCCAGACTCTCAGCGTGAATCTGCGGCCACTGTAGTTCCATTTGCATGTCCGCACGGGTTCCGGGTTTGCAGGTTGCTGAATTGCCCGGTTGCGGGATCGTCAGTTCCGTTCAGACTCCGACGACCAGGAACAGCACGACGCCGAAGGTCAGGGCCACGAGCCAGACCCGTCTTTCCCTACGCAGGAGACGGGGGAGATCGCAGCGTTGCAGGAAACGGGGGAGATCACGGTTCCGCATCGCCGCCTCCCTTGCCACCTTCCCCCTTGCCAACCTCCGCACGTCGGGCACGAAAAATGTCGATGAGGAGGCCCGAGATCGACATGCCGCCGATGCCGACAACGAAGGCGCTGAAGCCTGCGGTATCGCCACCGGGGGCGAGCTTGCCGATGACCGGCTCGAGGATGGGGGCGACGAGGGGCCCAAGATAGACCGCGCAAATGGCGCCCACGAGAAGCGATAGGATCCCGTCGCGCCAGTGCTCGCGGAGCGTGACCCAGCGCACGATTCCACCAAGGGCACCGGCGAGGGCGGCCTTGCCCGGCTCGGTCCAGAGCCATGTCAGAATGTCAGGGCGTTCACCCATCTCTCATATCCTTTGTTGTTCAGATGCTTGGCGTCACGCCATCCGGAGCCAGATCGCCGTGGCGACGCTGGCATTGATCTCGCTGGCATCGAAGCCCCAGGTCGCGGGGGCAGCGGTCGCGTAAGTGATCGTCCGCTGCAGGGTCTTGCGCGCGGTCGTAGCGGGCGCGCCGCCGTTAATGTCGGCGGTCCCCGAGGTCGACCAGACCGAGACCGTGGCTGTGGAAGAATGGCGCAATCCGAACCAGTATGTCCGCCCGGCGCGCAAGGTCAGGGCGGCCGCGATGCTGCGGACGCCAAGTATGCCGAGATCGAGATCGCCGGTTTCGAGGATCAGCTGATCAGGTCGACCGTTCGCATCCGCCGCATAGACCGCGATCTTGCCCAGCGCGCCTGCCACTTCGGTGGTGACGTTGATCGCCATCTGATCGACGGAGAGGTCGGCCCCTGCGGCCCATGGGAAGAGCCTGATCCGCCCTGCCGCCCCGGTCTGGGTGCCCGTCACGGCGCCCATGCTGGAGGTCATCACATACTCGCCTGTTGCAGGCACAAGGAATGGCACCTGACGATTGCCAAGCGCAATGGTCTGGCCCGCAATCCGGGCGCGCAGTTGCGATGCAGTGGAATTGTACCAGAGCCAGCCCTCGGCCGGTGAAGGGGGGTCGGAAGCCAGCCCTGCTAGCGCGACCCCCGCTGGAAACTGCACGCGCCCGCTCGTCCGGTCCGCGATCATCGCATCGCGGAAGGTGGTCCCATCTGCACTGACCCGAAGACGCCAGTCGTCAGTACCAAGCAACCCGGCGATGGCCCGACCGGATGCCCCGGTCCGGAACGCCAAGGCCGCGTTGTCACCAGCAGCGGCCTTGGCGATGGCGAGTTCGTGGCTGTTGCCCGCATGGCTGAAGAGGGAGGCAGGGGCTGCAACGCTCAGCCGGTTGGTGGCATCCGCCGCCGCCCCGCCGATCCCCGCGCCCAGGACCGAGAGGTTGGCCTGGTTCGCTGTCACTTGTGTCACGGTATCGGCAAAGGTCACGGTTGGCGTGTTCACCACCGTGGTGCCTCCCGCCCCGGTGGTGGCCGAGCCGATGTTGATGACGGTTGTTGATCCCGACGCTCCACTGGTGCCGAAGTTCAGCGTCTTGGTCAGACCCGAGGTGGTAGCCCCAGTGCCGATCCCATAGGTGGCGGCCCCGGTTGCGGTGCCGATGGTCGCTGTGTCTCCTGAGACCGTGACAGCGCCTGAGGCGGTGAACGAACCGGAAAACGTCTTGTTTCCGGTGAAGGTCTGGGTGCCTGCCAGGACCGCCAACTCGCTGGAGGTATTGGGCAGCGTAAAGTTCCGCGTGGTCCCGGTGCTGATCCCCGACAGCGCGAAGACCGCCTTCTTCGTCGGATCGGCAGCGTGGACAAGGCTGAAGACCGCATCCGAGACGTCCTGCAGCACACCGACGGGTTCCCAGGCAGACCCGGTCCAGACGCGGAACAACCCTTCGGCCGCGACCCAGACCAGCCAGCCGGGCCGGGGCACGAGGCGTAGCCAGGCCCCATCGACCCAGAGCGCGATGTTCAGGTCCCAGCCCGCCCAGAGACCTGTAGCCCCCGCCGCCACGAGATACCGGTTTCCGTCAGGGGGGCTGGCCGGGGGCGCGGTGCGGGTCCGGTCCAGAACCGAGAGCTGAACCATCCCTTCGAGGAGGCGGAGCGCCTCGTTATGGGTGACATGCTTCTGGGCTTGAGCGGCCAGCAGATAGGGCAACCCGAGATGGGTCGTGGTGTCAGGCATGGGCGTTCCTTTGGGGAGAGTTCAGAACTGCAGGGTCCCGGCGGCAGGCGTGCCGCGGCCGAGGCGGTTCGAGATCTGGAAGATGCGGATCGCAAGTGAGGCACCCGGACCAAGTGGCGCACCCCAATCAACGGTCTGGTCGGCTGCGCTGTAGATGACCGAGGTGGTCGTTGCTGTCAGGGTTCGCTTGATGGTTGCCCCGTCACGGATCTGGACGTCGTAACGCTCGAGGTCTTCGGCCAGCGGCACCTCGACCTGTTCCCAGGCATCGGCGACCAGCGCGCGGGAGCGCCGGGTCCAGCGAAGTGTCAGATCGCCGGGAACGCGGGCAGAACGCCACGGCTGTTCGACATGGACCGAGGAAAACGGCAGGAGACCCCGGCCCTCGGGTGTGAAGGTCCGCGCAGTGTAGCTCGGATCGCTGACGGCACGCGCCGCAGGGCCGATGCGCCAGTTCCACGGCTGGCCGAGATCGGCCTCGGCAATGGGGAGTTGCACCACGGCGGCATCCAGCACCACCACCCGTGCCCCTGCCAAGGTTGGATTGCCCATGGCCGCTTCCGTTCCGCGCTGCCCACGCAGGAGGCGGGTCAGGCGATAGCGACGGGGAGCGATCAGTTCTGCCGACCCGGCCTGGACGATCTCCCAGGTCCCCGGCGCGGTTTCCACCGCCAGCGCGTTTGCCCCACTGAGAAGCGTGAGGTCGGTGACGCTTTCCAGCTTGCCCGAGGCCAGATCGGCCACGAACGCATTGCTTAGATCGAAGCGCGAGGTCGGGCCTGCAGGCAAATCTGACACCAGCGTGCCGATCCGGGCCCGACGACCGAAGATGGTCATCAGCGCAAACCCATCGTTCGAAGGGCTGCGGAACACGGCCATCTCGCCCGGCCAGGGAACGGCATGGGCGGCCACGAGGGGGCGGTGCGCAGGTTGGTCTTCGGCGAGCTGCGGCAGGTCGAGGAGAATGACCTCCGGCGCGCCGAAGACCACGGGCTTGGCGAGAGTGGTTGATCGCGGCAGCACAGGGGGCACATCACTTGCCCCCTGATCCTGACGAACAGCCTCGACGCCCCGGCCGTCGGCATCGGCAATGGTGACGATGCGGAAATCGATCTCCCGGCCATCATGGGCCAGGCGGATCACATCGGTCGGGTCGAGCGCCAGCTGGGACGGCGGAAGGCGGAAACTGGCGCTCTCGCGGCCAGTCCAGGATTCCATCAGCGCGCGGCGGCAGCGGCGTTCGGCTTCCTCGGGTGGTACCGCGACGGGGAAGGTCTCCGAGGCGATGCGCGTTGTGTCGACGGTGATGCGGCGCGCCTCGACAAGGGCGGCATCATAATCCTCATCGGCGCGGGCGACCTGCCACTTCAGCGCCTGCGGCAGTTCTGTCTCCTGCGCGCGGACCAGTTCCAGCACTTCACCGTCACCTGATCCAGCATTTGGTGCCACGAGATCGTCATGGGTCAGGCTGAGACGTGACGCCCGCCCGCGCATGACGAAGCGGATGCGGCCTTCGGTCTCGATGGCATCGAACCCGAAATGCCGCGCCAGCATGCTGATCGAAGTCCGCGGGCTTTCCAGCGCCGAGATCACATAGCCTTCGACCGCGCTCCAAAGCCCCGAGACATCGATCTGGTCCTCCGGCATCCCGGCGCGCTGGCAAAGGTGCCGGACCAAAGCTGCGAGCGAGACCGCACCGAGCCGCCCGGTTAGCCAATGCCCCGTCCGCCAGTTCGCGCTGTCGGCCCAGAGGTCGGTCAGTTCGGGAAAGAAGGGATAGGGGCGTGCGTCCCAGGTCCAGGCAGATGAATCCGCCAGTCGGACCATGCGGCCCTCGTAAACAGACGAGGCAGGGTTGTTCACGGACGCGCCCCACCAGAGGTAGGTGGCCTCGAGCGCGGCCCGCTGGATCGCGTCATCGCGTCCCCCGCGCGAGAAGTAGGGCACTGCACTTTCAGACGACAGCGCATCGACGCGGGCGTCGGGCTGGTTCGTCCCCCGGTCGATGGCGGGGCAGCCGAGTTGGGTGAAACGGATCGGCTTTGAGCCGGGCACCCATGCAGTGGGCGCGCCGCTCTCCACGCCGCCCGGGCGATTGAAGTGTTGGTTAGACCACCAGGCATGCAAATCTTTGGGGCGGAATACCCAGGGCTTGCCGTGGGCCAGATCCGTGATCGGGGTGCGGATTTGCGCGCCGCGGTTATTGGTGCTGGCGTAACGCCAGTCGAACCCTTCGCCGCCCGCGATGTTGGCCTGCAGGTAGGTCCGGTCGTAGATCGCCGATGCAAGGGAGGCATCCAGGTGTTCAAACCCGTCCCGCCAATCCGACAGCGGAAACCACGCGTCGATCCCCACGAAATCGATGTCCTCATCCGCCCAGAGCGGATCGAGATGGAAGAAGACATCGCCGCTGCCGTCTTGGGGGTGATGGCCGAAATACTCCGTCCAATCGGCGGCATAGCTGATCTTCGCGCCTGTCCCGAGGATCGACCGGGCATCGGCCGCGAGATTGCGCAAAGCAGTGACGGCGGAATAAGTGCTGGCCCCCGACCGGATGGTCGTCAGCCCCGGCATGCCGCTACCAATCAGAAAGGCATTTACCCCGCCTGCTGCCGCGCAGAGATGGGCATAGTGCAGCACCATCCGGCGCAGACCCCAGTCCGACGACAAGCCGTCCCAGCTGACGATCTCGCCAAAGACGTCAAAGTCGCCGACCGTCGCGCTCCCGAAAAACGCGGCAACCTGCGAAGCGGCCGCACCGGTCTTGTCCACCGTTCCGGCAAAACCCGCCGCCGGGGAACAGGTGAGGCGCGCTCGGGAGGGATAGGCCGGTTGGCCGGCCGCGGCGGCATTGGCACTGTAGGGGTTCGGCAGGCCGTTGCCGGGAGGGATATCCATGAGCACGAGCGGCAGCAGCGTCACCCGTAACCCGCGCGCCTTCAACTCCCGGATCGCCTCAACGACCGCGAAATCCGCCGGTGTTCCGCCAAAGACCGGCCGATCCTCGCTGTCACGGCTGATTAGATGCGCAGAACCCCGGCTGACGCCGTTAACACCCCATGAGACCGGCGTCGTGGTCTTGGCCTCCAATTCGACACCGGGCCTGATCGTGCAGGATCCCGCCCGCAGGTCGTCGCCGAACCAAGGCACCACGAGGGTCACGCTCTCGACGGCAGGTGCCATGGCTTGCAGCCGGTCGAGCGCCACAACGATGTCGGGCGTGTCGGGGAGGGCTGTCAGGTTCTCGGGCACCGTCTCGCCGCTGCTGCCCGAGCGGATCGCCTGCGTCGCAAAGCTGAACTCACCGCCCGGGAACAGGGTGACGGCCTCTACCAGCCCTTCGGCTGTGTCGGGATCGGCCAGCGGGTGGAAGACCTCAAAGGAAAGCTGCGGCAGGCGGTTGCCATAGCGCGACAGCGGCAGATCCTCGAAGACGACATAGGCCGTGCCGCGAAAGGCGGGCGTGTTCCCGGCTCCCATCGTCGCGGCGATGAATGGATCGGCGGTCTGTGCTTCGTCGCCAGGATACCAGCGCCAGGTGATGCTGGTCATGTCCATCGGCTTGCTGTCGGCCCAGATGCAGCCGATGCCGGTGATAGGACCCTCGCAAAGGGCCACCGCGAAGGACGCATAGTAGAGGTATTCCGTCGTGGTGACCGACCCGCCGCCGCCACCCTTGCCGCCACCTTGCGAGGTGGTCTGTGTTTCCTCGCGGAAATCCGTGGCCCAGATGATGTTGCCTCCGATCCGCATCCGGCCGTAGAGGCGCGGGATCACGGCGCCTTCGCTGGCCGAGGTGATGCGCAGCGTGTCGAGCCGGGCGCCCTCGATGCGCTGGCCGGGGGCCAGCGAGGACACGATCCAGCTGTCGACCACTGAGCCGATGGTCGAACCGATGAAGCCGCCGATGG
>JBGSWJ010000258.1:0-35563 GCA_041752495.1 Rhodobacterales bacterium | reverse complement strand
CCACCGCCGCCCCATGGTTGCCGCCCGATGCCGCCACCACGCCTGCCTGCGGCACCGGCCCCGCGATCAGCGTATTGAACGCGCCGCGCGCCTTGAAACTGCCGGTCACCTGCGTGTTCTCCAGCTTGACTTCGATCCGTCGCCCAAAGGCTTCGGTCACCATGACAGGCGTCCGATGCACATAAGGCGCGATCCGCGCGGCAGCGGCTGCAATATCGGCGGGCGATGGGATCATGGGCAATCTTCCGGCGCTGTTGGACAAATCATGCCGCAACTGCCATCACAGCCGCAAAGCCCTTGCAAGGACAGACCGCCCGATGGACGACCGCCGCCACCCCTTCCGCGACAGTGTCGAAGACAGCAAGACCGCCGGGGAAATACCCTCGACCCCGCAAAGTCGCTCCCCAACCTATCGTCTGGCCTTTGTTGACGATGATTTCATGCTGCGCGAGGAACTGCGCCCCGTTCGCCTGCAACTTGAATTGCTCAAGCCCGAAATGGCGATGGACGAGGCAGGTATCAGGTCCACCATCGTACTTTTCGGTGGCGCCCGAATTCCCGACTCCGACCACAAGGACAAGGCCCGCACACCGGCTCTGGCCGACCTGTCAAAGTATTACGAAGAGGCCCGTCTCTTCGCATACAGGATGACGTCGCTCTCGATGCTCGCCGGCGGGAAGGAAAACATCATCGTCACCGGTGGCGGTCCCGGCGTGATGGAGGCCGGCAATCGTGGCGCGACCGAAGCAGGGGGCAAGTCCATTGGCCTCAACATTGTCCTGCCGCATGAACAGGTGCCCAACCCCTATGTGACACCCGAATTGTGCTTCAACTTCCACTACTTCGCGATCCGCAAGATGCATTTCCTCATGCGCGCCCGCGCCGTGTGCATCTTTCCGGGTGGCTTTGGAACGCTGGACGAAATGTTCGAATGCCTCACCCTCATCCAGACCGGCCGCATGGGGCAGGTTCCTGTCCTGCTGTTTGGCCGCGAATTCTGGGACCGCGTCATCAATTGGGAGACGCTGGCCGCCTCTGGTACGATCTCGCGCGACGATCTCGCCCTTTTTCGCTATGTCGAAACCGCCGACGAAGCGATTGAGGCGATCCGAACTTGGCCCAATGCAGGTGTCCGGCGCGGCACGATTCCGGGTCGCTGATCTGCCGCGCAGGGTGGGTATGCCCCACCCTGCGCGGCTTGTTCTTACGCCAACAAGGCCCGCGCCTCATCCGGCGAAAGGGCCGCCGGACGCTCGCAGGTCGTGGACAGCTCCACGAACCGCTTCTCGGCGCCCGCCTGAAGGATCGACACCATGACATCGACCGCATGCACGGCAACGTCGATATTGCACCTGTGCTGCCGCCCCTCGTCGATCGCCGTGGCCATATCGGCCAGCCCCGCGCAACGATAATTCGCACGGTCGTTTCCGCGCCCGTCTTTCATGTTCGGCACGCCGAAGGGATGGTCGCCCGCAGGCAATTCATGAATCACCCCGTCCGATCCCGCCATTTCGACCGGGCCGCCAAAGAAATTGGGGTCCGGCACAAACAGCGATCCTTCAGTGCCATATAGCTCCATCGGCTCATGCCGGTTCTTCCACACATCCCACGATGCCGACAGGGTCACCGTGGCCCCGTTCGCAAACTCCAGCAGCGCATGAATGTTCGTCGGCGTATCGACAGGGACCGTCTGCCCGGCCAAAGGACCGGACCCGATGGTACGCGTCGGGAAACTCGCATTAGCCAGTGCCGCCACCGATTTCACCGGCCCGATCAACTGGATCAGGTTTGTCACGTAGTAGGGCCCAAGGTCCAACACCGGCCCGCCGCCGGGCTGAAAGAAGAATCCGGGGTTCGGATGCCACATCTCCATCCCGTGGCTCATCACATGCGCCGTCCCGGCAATCACCTTGCCGATCGTGCCCGCATCGAGCGTCGCCCGGGCCAGCTGATGTGACCCGCCCAGGAACGTATCCGGCGCCGACCCCACGCGCAGCCCCTTGGCCGCTGCCAGATCGCGCAGATGCTTGCCCTCGTCCAGCGTCAGAACCAGCGGCTTTTCGGAATAGGCATGTTTGCCCGCCTCAAGAATCTGCCGCGTGATGTCATAATGGACCGCCGGAACCGTCAGGTTGACGATCACATCGACATCCCCGGCCTTCAGGAGGTCCGCAACCGTTTCCGCCCGGACATTGTATTCCGCCGCCCGCGCCCGGGCAGCATCCATGTTGATATCCGCTACGGCCTTAAGTTCGAGCGATTTGAATATCGGCGCGAACTTGAGGTAGGTAGTCGAGATATTGCCGCATCCGATGATGCCGACGCCAAGCTTTGCCATGATCGTGTTCCCTTACCAGCCTTTGATCGTCGCCAGCGAACGGGTAGCGAACCGCTTGTGATCCTTGGGGTTGTCATGTTCGACGACGTAATGGCTGATCCCTGCCACATCCAGCGCGGTCTTGATCGCCGCCCAGTCCATGATGCCATAGCCCACATCGGCCCAGCCATCTTCGTCCACAGCCTCGCCGTCATTGGCGATATCCTTCACATGGACCGCCATGATCCGGCCCGCATATTTCTGCACCCAAGCCACCGGATCATGCCCCGCGACGCGCACCCAGCCCAGGTCAAGCTCAAGGTCCACCCCCGCCGCCGCGATGAGGTCCAACGGCGTCACACCGCCACCCAGATCGGCGAGTTCAAAGTCATGGTTGTGCCAGCCAAAGGTAAAGCCTGCATCCTGAATGGGCTTGCCCGCCGCCGCCAGCCGCTTGCCGAACGCCTCCCAGCCCGCCGCATCGGCTGGCCGCTGATCCTTGCCGATATGCGGCACGATCACCTTTTGCGTTCCCAGCGTGCGGGCCACATGGATCGCGCGGTCCGGATCACCCTCGACCATATCCAGCCCGAAATGCCCCGACGGCATCGTCAGCCCGTTGGCATCCAGCCCCGCCTTCAGTGCTGCAGGATCGGCGTAAAGCCCGCCGAACCCCTCGACCGCCGCGTAGCCGGCAGCAGCCAGCATGGCGAGCGTATCCGCAAGCGGCGGGAAATTGCGCGAGCAATAAAGTTGATAGGCGATGGTCGTCACGGTCGTGGTCCCTTGGTTCAGGCCGTCGTGGCCGAATAAAGATCACGCAGGGTAAAGGCGGGCATCGCCCCCTTCTCCTGCGGGGTAAAGGTGATCGTCGCCGGATAACCGGGGAACAGCGCAAAGGCATTGTCGCAGAACCGCCCCGGCACCGATGCCTCAAGGCTGACATAAAGCGCCAGCGCTTGCGCCGTGACGTCGATGCTGAAAACACCCTCCGCCTCGGTCACCTCATGGCTCAGACGCGGATCGGCAAGGTCATAGGTCTTGTAGGGCTTTGGCGCAAAGACATCGCCCCCCACGGCCCCGTCCGACCCGACCCAGGTATAAGCCAGCAGCTCGTCCGCACGCAGCGTGGAAAGGGGCAGGCGGATCACCTCTGCGGCTTCGGTCCCGACCTCGGCTGCAGCATCGGCAAGCGGGCGGGTCTGCCCAGCCATGTTCACCGCCAACGCCGTCACCGTCATCCTGCTTGGCCCGGTCGTGTCATTGACAGCCCGCAGCACCAGATCCTCGCCCGCCGGAACCGCAGAAACGAACACCGGTGCAAAGAAGTCCTTCGCCATGTGATGCAGCAGTTTCCACCCCCCACCGTGATCCAGCGACGCCCAGGAACAGCACGGCCAGGTATCGTTCAACTGCCAGATCAGCGTGCCCATGCAATGCGGCTTCAGGCTTCGCCAATGCGTGACGGCGGTCTTGATCGCCAGCCCCTGCTGGACCTGAGACAGATAGACGAAATCATCGAACTTGGACGGCCAGCGGAAATAGCGGAACATCGTCTCGGCGATCCGCGCATTCCCGCCCTTGTTCTTCTGGTGGCTTTCCAGAACCGGGGCGGCAATGTTCCAGTCCTCCGGCCCTGCAAACTTGGCGATCACATCCATCGACGGATAGGACTGGAACCCGAATTCCGAACAGAACCGGGGCGAGACATCGCGGTAATGGTCGAAATCCCGACCCTCATGCCAGACCGACCAGAAATGCATGTCGCCCGACCCGTCGTCGTGCCATGCATCCCCGAAACTCATCGGGCCGGGGCTCGGGCTGGAGGGCCACCAGTTGGCCTCGGGCGCGGTCTGCTTCAGCGCCGTCTCGATCGTGCGGTTCAGCCGATCATAGTTGACAAGGTACCGGTCGCGGTCCTTGCGGCTTTCCGGGAACCAGGTTAGCGCGCCGATCAGTTCGTTATCCCCACACCACAGCGCGATACATGCGTGGTGGTGGATGCGGGCGACGTTTTCGCGCACCTCCGCATCGACCTCTTCCAGGAACTCGGTGGTAGAGGGGTAAAGGTTGCATGAGAACATCAAGTCCTGCCAGACCATCAGGCCCAGTTCATCGCAGGCGTCGTAGAACGAATCCGGTTCATACCGACCGCCGCCCCAGACGCGGATCATGTTCATGTTCGCATCGACTGCCGACTGCAACAGATCACGGGTCTTTTCCTCAGTGATCCGTCCCGCCAGCGCGTCCGCCGGAATCCAGTTCGCACCCTTGGCAAACACGTTGCGGCCATTGACCCGGAAGCCAAAGGACAGGCCGGCCGCGTCCTTCTCTGTCACCAACGACAGCTCGCGCAGTCCGATCCGGCGGGTCGCGGTCACATCGCCGCTGGTCACGGTCAGGTCATGCAGCGCCTGCACCCCCATACCGGCGGGCCACCAAAGCGCAGCCCCCTGGACCGAAACGGTGGGATGCGCGTGATCGCGATAAACCGGCGCGGTGGTGGTCACGCCGCACATCGTCGCGGTCACGATGGCCCCGTCCGGCAGACCATGCGTCCGCACCTTCAGCGCCACGTCGATCCGGTCGGAATGGTGGGTTTGCGTGACGATGATATCTTCGATGCGGGGCCCTACGGGCTCGATTAAGATCGACCCCGTCACGCCAAAGGGTGCCAGCGCAATGTTCCAGTCCCAACCCCAGTCGCAGGCAGGTTTGCGCAGCATGTTGCCATTGGCGATCGGGTTGTTCTGGGCAATGTAGGGCACAAAGAACGGCTGCGCCTCTTGCCGCTCGGCCGCCTCGCGCACCGGGCTCTTGAAGTGAATCTCGATGGTATTGCGGCCCGCGACCAGCCAGTTCCACGTCGGGATACGCCAGCGCCGGAATGCGTTGGCCTTAAGGGCAAGAGAGTGTCCGTTCAGCAGGATTTCGGCGACGCAGTCCAACCCGTCGATGATCAGATCGGCCTCGCTGCCATCATGGTCAAAGGTTCGGGTGGCTATCCAGTCGCGCTCCGATATCCAGCGCAGATCATATTCGTTCCGGCCCCAATAGGGATCGGGGATCAGCCCCGCATCATGCAGCGCCGTGATCCCGTCGCCCGGCAGATTCAGTGTGCAGGCGTAGTCGCCATTCTTGTCCGTCAGTGTCCAGTGGCCGCCGAGATCGACGGCCACCGGGTTTGTCGCTGCTGTCACAGACGCACCTCGGTCTTCGCGTCAAACAGGCTTGCCTTGGAGGGATCAATGCCGATGGTCAGCTGATCGCCATGATGCACACGCGCCTGACCATCCATCCGCACGCGGAACGGCTTGTCGCCCAGCTTGACCCAGACCAGCGTGTCCGACCCCATCGGCTCGACCAGATCGACCATCACGTCGAACTTGACCGGTGCCGCAGCGACCAGCGCCCCCGTCGCCACATGCTCGGGCCTGATGCCGATTGTCGCGGGCCGGTCCGCCACCTGCGGCGCGCCATATTCATAGCCCACCATCGGAAGCACCACGCTTCCTGCCTTGAACGTGCCCTTCTCGAAATGCCCGTCGATAAAGTTCATCGACGGCGACCCGATAAAGTCGGCCACATACTTGTTCACCGGCCGGTTATAGATCTCATGCGGCGTCGACAGCTGCATGATGTTGCCCGACTTCATGATCGCGATCCGGTCGGCCAGCGTCATCGCCTCGACCTGGTCGTGCGTCACATAAATCATCGTGTTCTTCAGCTGCTCATGCAGCCGCTTGATCTCGACCCGCAGATCGGCGCGCAGCTTTGCGTCCAGGTTCGACAACGGTTCGTCAAACAGGAACACGTCCACGTCGCGGACCAGCGCCCGGCCGATGGCCACCCGCTGCCGCTGCCCGCCCGAAAGGGCGCCAGGTTTGCGCTGCAACAACGGCTCGATCTGCAGAACCGACGCCGCCCGCGCGACCCGCTTCTTGATCTCGTCCGGTGGAACCCGCGCGTTCTTCAGGCCAAAGGACATGTTCCCCTCGACCGTCATCTGCGGGTAAAGCGCGTAGGACTGGAACACCATCCCGATCCCGCGCTCGGACGGTTCCTTCCAGGTCACATTGTCGCCTTTGATCCAGATCTCGCCATCCGTCGGCTCAAGAAGCCCGGCGATGCAGTTCAGCAGCGTCGACTTCCCGCAGCCCGACGATCCAAGAAGGACCAGAAACTCGCCCTCGCCGATATCAAGGTCGAGTGAATTCAGCACCTTCACGGCACCGAAGGCGAGGTCAAGGTCCTTGATCTGGACCGAATACTTGTTTGTGCTCATTTGAATTCAGCCTTTGACCGCGCCAGCAGCAATGCCGCGCACGAAGAGTTTGCCCGAAAGGAAATACACGACGAGGGGAACAAGACCGGTCAGCAGGGTCGCGGCCATGTTGACGTTGTATTCCTTGATGCCTTGGACCGAGTTGACGATGTTGTTCAGCTGCACCGTCATCGGATAGTTTTCCGCCTTCGAGATAAAGACGACCCCGAACAGGAAGTCGTTCCAGATGCCCGTCACCTGCAGGATGATCGCCACAACAAAGATTGGAAGCGACATCGGCAGCATGATCCGGAAATAGATCCCCCAGAACCCTGCGCCATCGACCCGGGCCGCCTTGAACAATTCTTCGGGGACCGAAGAAAAGTAGTTGCGGAACAAGAGCGTCAGGATCGGCATCCCAAAGATCGTGTGGACGATGACAAGTCCCGTCAGGCTGCCATAAACGCCCAGTTCCCGCAGCATGATCACCATGGGGTAAAGCATGATCTGATAGGGGATAAAGGCCCCGATCATCAGGATCACAAAAAAGACTTCCGATCCCTTGAACCGCCAGTTGACCAGCGCGTAACCGTTGATCGAAGCGATGACGATCGACAGGATCACCGACGGCACGAGGATCTGGACCGAATTCCAGAATCCTGGCGAAAGGCCTTTGCAGACCAGACCCGTGCAATGCTGTGACCATGCCTGAATCCAAGGCTGGAACGTGATCTCGACCGGCGGCGCAAAGACGTTTCCGATCCGGATCTCCGGCATCGTCTTGAGCGATGTCATGATCATCACCCAGAGCGGAAGGAGGTAATAGAGCGAAACAAGGACAAGGATGCCGTACAGAAGGATGTTGGCGCCCGAAAAGATCCGCTTTGGCTTGGGTCCGCGCGGACTGCGGGATGTGTTGACAGATGTATCAGCCACGCTTCTTCCCTCCGAATTCAAGATAGGCCCAGGGGATCAGGATAATGGCCACTGTCACCAGCATCATCGTCGACGCCGCAAAACCCTGACCCAGGTTCTGACCGCCGAACATGTAGTCATAGACGTACATCGCAGGCATCTGCGACGCGAGGCCAGGCCCGCCCGAGGTTTGGGCGACTACAAGGTCATAAACCTTGATGATCCCCGCCGCGATCAGCACCAGCGACGTGATGAACACCGGGCGCATCATCGGAATGACAATCCGCAGATAGGTCTTTACCGTCCCGATCCCGTCGACCTTGGCGGCTTTCCAGATATCTTCGTCAATCCCGCGCAGACCGGCCAGCATGATGCACATGATCAGACCGGTGCCTTGCCAGATGCCGGCGATCAGAATGCCATACAGCACGATGTCGGGGTTGTTCAGCGGATCGAACTGGAACGACGTCCAGCCAATGCTTTGCATGATGTGCTGGATGCCGAACTGCGGGTTCAGGATCCACTGCCAGACAAGGCCCGTCACGATAAAGGACAGGGCAAAGGGGTAAAGGATGATGGTCCGGAACACGTCTTCGCCCCGGATCTTCCGATCCAGCAGAGCGGCGAGCGTAAAGCCCACAACCAGTGTCAGGATCAGAGAGAAAAAGCCAAAGATGGCCAGGTTCTCGATCGACTGAAGCCAGCGGCGGTCGGCCCAAAGGCGCGTGTATTGCTCGAACCCGACGAAATTCAGTTTGGGCAAGAGTTTGGAACTGGTGAACGAATAGACGATCGTCCAGATCGTAAAGCCCACAAAAACTCCGACCGACACAAATATCAGCGGGATCATTGCGATCTTCGACGTCACGTTCCTGAACAGTTTGTTTGGCTTTCTTGCCCGCGCAGCACTCCGCTCAGCCGAGACGGGTGCGGCGGACTGATCCACAACTGCCATCGTGGTTCCCCCCCATGTAGCAATTTGTTGGTCTTGGTCCGCGAATGATGCCGCAGACTTTGCATCAAGGATACTGCCTTGATCGAAAAAGGCCCGGTCATTTCCATGACCGGGCCCCGTAGTTCAGTTCAGATCAGTCTGCCGAAGCGATGATCGCGGCATAACGGGCCTGCGCATCGGCCGCCGTGATCGCCGGGTCGTTCCAGAATTCGACCATCAGGTCGTTGATCTGGGTCGAAGTGTCGGGCGACAGAAGCTGGGTGCCCGAGGGAAGGACCGCGCCGGAGTCGAGGATGGCAAGGCCCTGCTTCATGCAGTCGTTGGCGGCGTTCAGGTCAACGTCAGCACGGATGGGCAGCGAGCCCTTCTTGAGGTTGAATGCAACCTGAACTTCAGGCGAAACCAGAAGCGCGGCAAGGCGCATTTGGGCGGCAGTGATTTCAGGATCGCTGTTCACCGGGAAGTAGAAAGCGTCACCACCGGTATCAAGGATCTTGTTCACACCAAGGCCGGGAAGGCAGGTGTAGTCGACGCCAGCGGTCTGACCGGCAACGGCGAATTCACCCTGGGCCCAGTCTCCCATGATCTGGCCGCCAGCGGCAGCAGTGATCACGAGGTTGGTGGCCTGGTTCCAGTCCTGAACGTTCGAATTGGCAGCCATCGCACGGGCGTTGGCAGCGGCTTCAAACACCTTGGCGTATTCCGGACCAGCAGCAACAGCTTCGTCCTTGTCGCGGTTCACGGCCAGATACGCGTCCTGACCGGCGATCGCGACGGTCATCACGCCAAAGGCGCCGGACGACTGCCAGGACTGCTGACCCATGGCGAGGGGGATCTTGCCAGCGGCTTCAAGAGCCGGAGCAGCAGCCACGAACTCGTCCCAGTTGGTCGGAACGGGAACGCCGGCGTCAGCAAAGGCCTTGTTCGACAGCCACATCCACTGCCACGAGTGGATGTTCACCGGGGCGCAATAGACCTTGCCGTCCACAGTGCAGGCATCCAGCAGCGAAATCGGGCGGATGATTTCGCGCCAGTTGCCGGCTTCGGCAACCGAAGTCAGGTCCTGAAGCACACCGGCTTCGATCAGTTCTTCAGCCTGACGGCCATGGTTGAACTGGAACGCGCCCATCGGGTCGCCGCCAAGGATACGGCTGACCATGATCGGACGGGCCACGTCGCCGCCGCCAGCGATGGCGCCGTCAACCCAGGTGTCGCCCGAAGCGTCAAATGCCTTGGCAAGTTCGGCCACAGCGGCAGCTTCGCCGCCAGAGGTCCACCAGTGGGTGACCTCAAGTTCAACCGCATTGGCAGCCGTCGAAATGGCGCCGGCGCTGATGAGCGCAGTCGCGGCGAGCAGTTTGGTGGTGAGTTTCACGATTTTCTCCTCCCTGGTTCTAAATCGTTGTAGATTTTTCTATATCGATTTAGTTTAGCAGGGCAAGTAATTTTCCGACCCCGCCTTCACAGCCCGCGCAACAATCCATCAGGACCGCGCCACCGCTGCATGAAAAGGGTCAGAAAACAAACCTTGCGTCAAGCCTTGGGGAGAGGGCGTGGCGCAACAAAAACAAAGGTGTCGGGAGGAAAAGTGGCACTTGAGTCAAAGGCGGAGGAGGCCGCCGAACCTTTGCCCGAAGTCGCGGCAAGGACAGGAGCGAAGCCCACGCTCAAGACCATTTCGCTGCTCAGCGGACTGGCCGTGCCCACGGTTTCGCGTGCGTTGAACGACGCGCCCGACATCGGAGCCGAGACCAAGAAGCTCGTCCGGCGAATCGCTGACGAGATCGGTTACGTCCCGAATCGGGCTGGTGTCCGCCTTCGGACGGGCCGGACAAACGTCATCTCGCTCGTGCTTTCCACCGAACATGACGTGATGAACCACACTGCACGCCTCATCAACTCCATCGCCGGCGCATTGCAGGGCACGCCCTTTCACCTGATCGTCACGCCCTATTTCCCCACCGACGATATCATGAAGCCGATTCGCTACATCGTCGAAACCGGTTCCGCCGATGCCGTCATCTTCAACCAGACCCAGCCCGACGACCCCCGCGTCGCGTGGCTCATGGAACGTCATTTCCCCTTTGCCACACACGGTCGCACCCGCTGGTCCGACCGTCACCCCTACTTTGATTTCGACAACGGCGCCTTCGGCGAGATCGGTCTCAACCGCCTTATCCGCGCCGGTCGCCGCAACATTCTGATGATCGCTCCGCCACTTGACCAGAACTATGGCCGCGACACGGTACTGGGCGCCCGCCGCGCCGCCTCGGCCCAAAAAGTCCAGCTTCGAATTGCCGAAGGGATCACCAGCGACAGCAGCAGCGCCCGCATTCGGTCCCGCATCGCGGAGATACTGACAACTGATCCGGCCATCGATGGAATCATCTGCTCGTCGACCTCGGCCACCATGGCGGCCGTGGCCGGGCTTGAAACCTGTAACCGCAAGCTTGGTCAGGACATCGACATCTTCTCGAAAGAGGCGATCCCTTTCCTCAACCTGTTCCGCAAGGAAATCATGGCCATCAATGAAGATGTGAAAGAAGCCGGTGAATTTCTCGCACGCGCTGCGATTCAGGCGATAAAAGAACCACATCTGCCGCCAATGCAGGGCCTTGAAGTGCCCCGCGACGAAACCTGAGGCCAAGGCCCGCAAGTCCACCAAACGGAAAGACCGAACATGACCACACAGATCAAGGGCCCCGCCCTCTTCCTTGCGCAGTTTGCCGGTGATGCCGCCCCGTTCAACTCGCTTCCCGCGATTACGAAATGGGCCGCCGATCTTGGCTACAAGGGCGTCCAGATTCCCACCTGGGATGCCCGCCTGATCGACCTTGCAAAAGCCGCCGAAAGCCAGACCTACGCCGACGAGATCAAGGGCATCTGCGCCGAAAGCGGCGTGGCGATCACCGAACTTTCCACCCACCTTCAAGGCCAGCTTGTCGCCGTGAACCCGGCCTATGACCTTGCCTTCGACGCCTTCGACGCCTTCGCGCCCAAAGCCGTCCACGGTAACCCAAAGGCTCGCACCGAATGGGCCATCGACCAGATGAAAAAGGCCGCGATGGCTTCGGAACGCCTCGGCCTTGGCACGTCGGTCAGCTTTACGGGCTCGCTCGCCTTCCCCTTCCTTTACCCCTGGCCCCAGCGCCCGCAGGGCCTGATCGAAGAGGCTTTCGCCGAACTTGGCCGCCGCTGGACTCCGATCCTTGATTTCTATGCCGACCGGGGCGTGACCATCGGCTATGAAATCCACCCCGGCGAAGACGTCTTCGACGGCGCGACCTATGAGATGTTCGTGGATGCCTGCGGCGGCCATGTCGCCGCCATGATCAACTACGACCCCAGCCACTTTGTCCTGCAACAACTCGACTATCTGGCCTTCATCGACATCTACCACGACCGTATCAACGCCTTCCACGTCAAGGACGCCGAATTCAACCCCGACGGCCGTCAAGGCGTCTATTCCGGCTACCAGCCCTGGGTGAACCGCGCAGGCCGCTTCCGGTCTTTGGGAGACGGTCAGGTCGACTTTTCCGGCATCTTCTCCAAACTCACCCAATACGGCTATGATTCATGGGCTGTCCTCGAATGGGAATGCTGCATCAAATCGCCCGAGCAGGGCGCCGCCGAAGGCGCCCCCTTCATTGCGGCGCACCTGATCGAAGTCACGCAAAAGGCCTTTGACGATTTCGCCGGCGGCGAACGCGACATGGGCGCGATCAAGAAAATGCTGGGCCTCTGACCCGCCCATGAAGATCGGCTTCAACCTCCTCCTCTGGACCGCCCATGTCACGGCGGACCACATCCCCATTCTGCGCGACCTGAAATCTGCAGGTTACGACGGGGTCGAGGTCCCGATCACCCGCGGCGCCGCCGCCGACTATACCGCGCTGGCCGGGATCCTTGCCGATCTCGGCCTCCGTGCCACCGCCTCCGGCGCCATCCCCGACGAATCCCGCAACCCGATGAGCCTAGACCCCGCCCACCGCGCCGCAGGCCACGACTACCTGAAATGGCTCGCCGACTGCGCCATTGCGCTGGGCGCCGAAGTGCTCTGCGGCCCCTTCACCCAACCGCTCGGCCAGTTCACCGGCCACGGCCCCACGCCGCAGGAATGGGAATACCTCATCGAAAGCCAGCGGATGCTGGCTGACTACGCCATCGACCTGATGCTCGCCGTCGAACCGCTCAACCGCTTCGAATGCTATGCGCTCAACACCGCCACGCAGGCCGCCCGCCTTGTCGATGCAGTCGGCAAATCGAACTACGGCTATCTCTACGACACTTTCCACGCCAATATCGAAGAACGCGATCCTGTCGGCATCATCGGCAAGACCGCCGCCGCCATCGCCCATGTCCACATTTCTGAGAACGACCGTGGCACCCCCGGCAAGGGCCATGCCGATATCCGTGGTGCGCTCCGCATGCTCAAGGCCGTCCGCTACGACGGCTGGCTGACGGTCGAGGCGTTCGGCCAGTCCCTCCCCGAACTCGCCGCCGCCACCCGCGTCTGGCGCCCCTTGTTCGGGACCGAGGCCGAGGTTTACCAAGAAAGCATAACATTGATCCGGGACGGATGGGCCCGGAGCTGAACCAACGGAAAAGGAAGACACGATGACAGGTGCAATTCGACGGGTAAGGCTGGGCATGGTCGGCGGCGGGCAGGGGGCCTTCATCGGCGCCGTCCACCGCATCGCCAGCCGCATTGACGACCGCTATGAACTGGTCGCAGGCGCCCTCTCCTCCGATCCCGCCCGCGCCGCAGCCTCTGCGGCCGATCTGGGCATCGCAGCCGACCGCTCCTATGCCAGCTATGAAGACATGGCCCGCGCCGAATCCGCCCGCGCAGACGGTATCGACGCCGTCGCCATCGTCACGCCAAACCACATGCACGCAGGCCCCGCCATCGCCTTTCTTCAGGCCGGGATCAACGTAATCTGCGACAAACCACTGGCCGCAACACAGGAACAGGCCGACGCCATCGCCGCCACTGTGAAGTCGGCCAAGGCGAAATTCATCCTGACCCACAACTACACCGGCTATCCCCTCATCCGTCAGGCCCGCCAGATGATCGCCGAAGGCAAACTTGGCACCCTCCGCGTCATTCAGGCCGAATATGCCCAAGACTGGCTGACCGAATCCGTCGAATTGACAGGCCAGAAACAGGCCGCATGGCGCACCGACCCTGCCCGTTCCGGCGGCGGTGGGTCCATCGGCGATATCGGAACCCATGCGTTCAACCTGCTGACCTTTGTCACGGGTCTGCACACATCCGCTCTTGCCGCCGACCTCCAGTCCTTCGGCCCCGGTCGTCAGGTCGACGACAACGCCCACATCATGCTCCGCTTTGACGGTGGTGCGCGCGGCATGGTCTGGGCCTCTCAGGTCGCTCCGGGCAACGAGAACGGTCTCCGGCTGCGCATCTATGGCGACAAGGGAGGCATCGAATGGGGTCAGGAAAACCCCAACGTGATGACCTACGCCCCCTTCGGCCAACCCAAGCAACTCCTGACGCGCGGCGGCGCGGGCCTTGGCGGCGGTGGCTCCAACTGGACCCGCATCCCCCCCGGCCACCCCGAAGGCTATCTCGAAGGCTTCGCCACCCTCTACACTGACGCCGCCGACCTCATCCTCGGCCGTGGCGACGGCGCACTCCTGCCCGGAATAGACGCCGGCATGGACGGTATGTGGTTCATCAACGCCTGCATCGCATCCAGCAGGGCCGATGGTGCATGGGTGAAAAGGTAGGGCGCCAGATTGCGCACCTTCACCTGACCCGGCCGTGGGGTGCGCAAAATGCGCACCCTGCGCAGCGGCAGACCGCCGCAATCCCGCCCGGACTCCTCGCAATCCGGCAGCAGACCCATTACATCAGAGTAGACTAATGTAACGGAGTCCACCATGTCCTACACCATCGGCCGCCTCATCCCCGACATCACTATCGACACGGCAGACGCCCGCACCCGCGCCGCCCTTGCCGCGTCCGGTTTTGGTGTCCTGACCGAAATCGACGTCGCCGCCACGATGAAAAAGAAACTTGACAAAGACATGCCAGCTTATCGAATCCTTGGGGCCTGCAATCCCGGGATGGCGTTTCAGGCCATCGGCATCGAGCCCCGCGTCGGCGCCATGTTGCCCTGCAACGTGATCCTGCGCGAAGTGGACGGCGCCATCGAAATCAGCGCCGTCGATCCCGTCGCCTCGATGACCGGAATCGACAATCCCGAACTGTCCCGTGTGGCCGGCCAGGTCCGCGACATGCTCGCCACGGTCATTGCAAACATCTGAAAGCGATCAACGCACGGTCGATGCAACAGCACGATACCCCGATCCAAACCGGATCGGGATATCCACACGCTTTGTTCGCTGCACTCTGACTGGTCGCGCTACACACCTGTGCAAAACAGCTTTTGCACAGCCAATGCCTGGCCGAGTTACCTTTGCCGGACCGTCAGGCCCGTGCCGGCTGCGACGTTACCTTCAGCGCATTCCACTCGATCCCCAGCCGCGCAATCGTCCCGCGCCGCAGGTCGTCCATCGGCAGATCATTGGGATGAATCCCCGCCAGGCTCTCCTGGATTTCCTTGATCCGCTGGCCCAGCGCGATCCGCCGCAATTCGCCATTCGCCCGTGTCGTTGCCGGAACGACAAACCCCTGCCGGTTCGTCGGCCGCTTCGGATCCTC
This sequence comes from Rhodobacterales bacterium, assembly GCA_041752495.1. GTDB lineage: Bacteria > Pseudomonadota > Alphaproteobacteria > Rhodobacterales > Rhodobacteraceae > JAPLPE01. The sequence goes on along the minus strand of JBGSWJ010000258.1, from coordinate 20,424 downwards.
CGCGACAAGCGCGTCGTATCCGGTCTGATCGACGACCTCAGTCACCTCCTGCGAAAACGAGACCTGCCCCGGGACAAAGAAATAGGCGCTCAGATTCCGCGCCGCATTCGCCAGTTCAACGACCGCATATTCCACATGCATCACGATCTTGAACGACGCGACAGGGCGCAGCCAGGCAAAGGCCTCGGCCGGGATCGATTTCTGGGGCAGGTTCACGATCCGGTTCAGGGCCTGCATCACATCCAGCACCGATTTCGCGCCCACCGTTTCAAGGAACCGCGCCGACATCTTCTGCGTCGGGGCTTCGGCCTTCTGGATGACCCCGTTTGACCCGGGTTTGGCGACAAAGAAGCAGATCCCGTTGGCCAGCGGCACATTCCGGTCCTTGGTGGTGGCGACCATCGTCTTCGCCTCGCCCGCCGGCTGGTCCCATTGCCAGACATCCCGGGTCACAGCCTGCGAAATAATCTCATCGGCCAAAAGCACCTCCCGCAGGCTGCCCTCTACCGGCAAAACGTCGAATTCGATCTTGTTCAGGCTGATCTTCATGCTGGTCCCCTCACTGCCGCGCCCTTCTACGCAAGCGGGCGGTAAAGTGCAAAGGGTGGCCAGCGCCCGAATGCACCGCCATCTGCGCAGCCAGTCTCAGGTGGTCACGCCAGATTCCGCCGCAATCTGCGCCCGGCTCTTGCGCGCCCGTTCGGTCGCGGATTTCAGCTGGCCACAGGCCGCCATGATATCCTCGCCCCGCGGCGTGCGGATTGGGCTGGCATATCCGGCCTTGTAAATGATGTCGGCAAAGGCCCGGATCCGCGCCTCGTCCGACCGCTCATAAGGCGCGCCCGGCCATTCGTTGAACGGGATCAGATTGATCTTGGCCGGTATCCCCCGGATCAGCCGCACCAGCCGCCGCGCATCTTCGTCCGTATCATTGACACCCTTCAGCATCACATATTCAAACGTGATCCGCTCGCTGTTGGACACGCCCGGATAGTCCCGCAATGCATCCAGCAATTCCGCAATCGGCCATTTCTTGTTGATCGGCACCAGCAGATCACGCACCTCATCCGTCGTCGCATGGAACGACACGGCAAGCTGGCATCCGATCTCAACCGCCGTCCGCGCAATCTCGGGCACCACGCCGCTGGTGGACAGGGTGATCCGCCGCCGCGACAGGGCGATTCCTTCGGGGTCCATCGCGATCTTCATCGCGTCCCGTACATTCTCAAAGTTATACAGCGGCTCGCCCATGCCCATCAGCACGATATTCGACAGAAGCCGCGTTTCGTCCTTCGGCGCGCCCGCCACCGGCCACTCGCCCAGATCGTCCCGCGCCAGCATGACCTGCCCGATGATCTCCCCGGCGGTCAGGTTGCGCACCAGCTTCTGTGTTCCCGTATGGCAGAACGAACATGTCAGCGTGCACCCGACCTGAGACGAAATGCACAAAGTCCCCCGGTCCGTCTCGGGGATATAGACGACCTCAACCTCATGCCCCCCGGCAATCCGCACGAGGTACTTGCGCGTCCCGTCATTCGAAACCTGCCTTGTGACGATCTCGGGCAACTGGATCGTGAAATGCGCGGCCAGCAGCGCCCGGTAATCCTTGGCAAGGTTCGTCATCAGCGCGAAATCCCGCACGCCCCAGTGATAGACCCACTGCCAGACCTGCCCGACCCGCATCTTTGCCTGCCGCTCCGGCGTGCCGGCAGCGATCAGCGCCTCCCGCATCCCGTCGCGCGTCAGCCCGACAAGGTTCACCAGCCCCCCCTCCGGCAGCTTGCGCGGAATGGTCATTACGTCCTGCGTGATGGGCGCGGTGGCTGTCATGTCGGAAAGGTCCGTTTCAAAGGATAGACGCGGCTCATATAAGCAAATGGCGCCGGTTTCCAAAGAAAACCGACGCCATCTGTTACTTTGTTCTTCAAATACTCATCTTTGCGCCGGTGCCATCCGCACTGCGCAGGATCAGCTTGCGCAACGGCTCCGCGCCTCTTCCACAGCGGCCGTAAAACCCAAAAGCGAGAACGTATCCGTCGTCACAGTTCCCCGTCCAGACTGCCCCGACAGAATCGCCTGACTGCCCGCCTTCATCGCGGCCACGATCTTGGCATCATCCTCGGGTGTCGCGGGCCAGGCCCATTCGCCTTCCGTAAACAGCTGGAACACGGTCCCGCTCACATCCATCGACACCGTCGACCCGCTTGCAAAGGGATAACCGCCGGTAAAGGTTACCTGACCGTTCACACCCTGTTCGGGCCGGAAAAAGACAAACAGCAATGTCTCGCCGCGCTGCACGGCGACCGGCTGCCCGTCACGGGTGTTCACCTGTTCCTTAGGCGCAGAGACCGAAAAGCATTCTTTCGGGTCCGTCTCCTGAAAGACGCTCCAGTCCGTGCTTGCCGCCACGCGATTGTCCGTTGTCTCCTGCGCCCATGCGGCACCCCCGGCCAGCGGCGCGGCCAAGCCTGCAACCACCAGCGCCAGCGCGCGGAATTGTCCTGATTTCATTCACCAGCCTCCAAGCTGTCCTTGCCCCGTTTGCCCAACCCGTCCGGCGCGTCCTTCGGTCGGGCGCCTTTTCGACTGGAAGGGACCTACTCTACCCGATAGCAGTAGCGATAGCAAAAAAGCGGCCCGAGGGGAAAGCCCTGAATGGTCACAAGCTTGCGCGGATTGTCGCTGAAAAGAAATGAAGGAGAGCCGCATGACCGACGCGGTCGACATGATCGAACTCTGGCGCGGCGGGCGTCTTGAAGATGTCCACCGGGGACATGCTGTTGTGGTCGACGGTTCGGGCCAGATTGTCCATGCTTGGGGCAATCCTTCGACGGTGATCTACCCGCGATCCTCGTCCAAGATGATTCAGGCCCTGCCGCTGATCGAATCCGGTGCCGCCGACGCGGCGAGCCTGCGGGTCGATCAACTCGCCCTCGCCTGCGCCAGTCACATCGGCGCCAGCTATCACACCGACCGCGTGCAGGCCTGGTTGTCCGACCTTGGCCTGTCGGATTCCGATTTCCGCTGCGGCGCACATGAACCGTCCGACCGTGCGGCCCGCGACGGCCTGATCCGCGCGGGCTTCAGCCCCTGCCAGTATCACAACAACTGCTCGGGCAAGCATTCCGGCTTCCTGACCCTGAACAAGCATCTCAAGGGCGATCCCGAATACATCGACCCCGCCCACCCGGTGCAGACCGCCGTCAAGGCCGCGTTCGAGGATGTCACGGGCGAACCCACCCCCGGCTACGGCATCGACGGCTGCTCTGCCCCGAACTATGCGACAACCGTTCTGGGCCTCGCCCGCGCCATGGCGAATTTTGCTACGGCCCACGACCGCTCCGGCACCCGCGCCACCGCGCAGCAACGCCTCATCGCCGCCATGACGGCCTTCCCCGAACTCGTCTCGGGCGAAGGCAAGCCCTGCACCGAACTCATGCGCGCCATGGGGGGCAAGGTCGCGATCAAGGGCGGCGCCGAAGGCGTCTATATCGCCATCCTTCCCGAACAGCGGCTTGGCGTCGCGCTCAAGATCATGGACGGTGCCGACCGGGCCAAGGATGCGGCCATCACCGCCATTCTGATCCGCCTCGGTGTCCTCGACGCCAGCCACCCCGCCGCCCGCCGTTGGCTCAATGCACCCATCACCAACTGGCGCGGCATTGTCTGCGGCGATATCCGCCCGGCGGCAGCCCTTGCGTAAACGCGAGGGTTTCACCCACCCTGCGATCATGTGGCGTAGGGTGGGTGAAACCCACCTATCTCTTGGTCAATCCACCACCCGCAGGTTCCGCCCCTCAATGACCCGCAGCACTGCGGCCAGATCATGCCCCCGCCGCAACACCTGCCCCTCGGCGCCAAAGACCGCATACTGCCCCTGCCGCAACCGCAGGCTTGGCCGCTTTTCGATCCGGTAAAGCGGATTGTCTGCCGTCCGCTTGAAAACCGAAAACACGGCCACCTCGCGCAGGCAGGATATCCCGTAATCCCGCCACTCCCCCGCAGCGACCATCCGGCCATAGACCCCAAGGATCAGGCTCAGTTCCGTCCTGTGAAAAGCCACCTGCTCGGCCGACTGTCCCGATGCAAAAGAAGGGGGTAACATGTTCATGACACCAGATTTGCGCCATTCGGACTGCAAATCAAGCGTTTCAGCCGCAGTCGATATCCACGACCCGCCCATCCGCTCCGATAGTGAAATTCAGACGGTTGTCGATAACCTCCGCCCCCCGGCTATCCCCAGGGGCAAGAACCCGCACCGGGCCGGGCGCCGAGAAATTCGTCTCGCGCACCTGCGCCTCGGTCACGCCCATGTATCCCGAAACACTCCGCGCCCCGCAGGGATCGGCCTCGACAAGCGTGATCGACCCCGGCGCGCCGGGCGGCGCCGGAATCGGAATGGGAATGATCAGACAACCGGACAGGGCCGTGATCAGCAACAACGGCGACAGGCGGGCAAGGACCATGGCATTCTCCCGGGACAACCAGGTGCGAAACCTTCGCACCCTGAACCTCAGCCGCAAAATATCCGCGCAATCCGGTTCGTGTCGTCAATCTCAAAATTGATCCGGACTTCGCGGAAATCCATCGTGACGGCATCGCCGGGCCGGATAATCCGGATCTGCCGCATGATCAGCACCCTCTCCAGCGCCGTGGCATCCTGCCCGACCAGATAGGCATAGGGGGCCGCCCCGCAGGTGTCCGCTGCCCCGACAGGCGCAGGCGGGCCTTCGACAACGGCAACCGGTGCCTCACAGGCAGAAAGGATAACAAGGGCCAAAAGTGCAAAGGCGCGTTTCATGCAGGCATCATCGCCCGTCCCTGATGATTCCCGCAACCCCATCCCGCGACAGCAGTTGATCTTGCCCCGCATTTCCCCGAACGTAGGTCCAACCAACCACGAAAGGGCCCACCCCATGCGCACCCGTGCCGCCGTTGCCGTCGCCGCCGGAAAACCGCTTGAAATCATGGACGTGAACCTCGACGGCCCCAAGGCCGGAGAAGTACTTGTTGAAATCAAGGCGACCGGTATCTGCCACACTGACGAATTCACCCTCTCGGGCGCCGATCCCGAAGGCATGTTCCCCGCCATCCTGGGCCACGAAGGCGCGGGCGTCGTCGTCGAAGTCGGCCCCGGCGTGAAATCCCTCAAGCCCGGCGATCACGTCATTCCGCTCTACACGCCCGAATGCCGCGAATGCCCCTCCTGCCTCTCGCGCAAGACCAACCTCTGCACCTCGATCCGCGCCACGCAGGGGCAGGGATTCATGCCCGATGGCACCTCGCGATTCTCCATGCTCGATGGCACGCCGATCCTGCACTACATGGGCTGCTCGACCTTCGCCAACCACACCGTCCTGCCCGAAATTGCATTGGCCAAGGTCCGGTCCGACGCGCCATTTGACAAGATCTGCTACATCGGCTGCGGCGTGACGACCGGCGTCGGCGCCGTCATCAACACCGCGCAGGTTGAAATCGGCTCGACCGCCGTCGTCTTCGGCCTTGGCGGCATCGGCCTCAACGTGATCCAGGGCCTGCGGATGGCCGGGGCCGACATGATCATCGGCGTCGATATCAACAACGGGAAAAAGGAATGGGGCGAACGCTTCGGCATGACCCACTTCGTCAACCCGATGGAAATCGAAGGCGACATTGTCCCCTATATCGTCAACCTGACCAAACGCCGGGGCGACATGATCGGCGGGGCCGATTACACTTTCGACTGCACCGGCAATGTCAAGGTGATGCGCCAGGCCCTCGAATGCTCGCACCGCGGCTGGGGTGTTTCAGTGGTCATCGGCGTGGCCCCCGCCGGCGCCGAAATCTCGACCCGCCCCTTCCAGCTTGTCACCGGCCGCACCTGGAAAGGCACCGCCTTTGGCGGCGCACGCGGCCGCACCGACGTGCCCAAGATCGTGGACTGGTATATGGAAGGAAAGATCGAGATCGACCCCATGATCACCCACACCCTCCGGCTCGAGGATATCAACAAAGGCTTCGACCTCATGCATGCGGGTGAAAGCATCCGCTCAGTCGTTCTCTATTGATCCGGCTCGCCGCCCTCGCCGTGATCCTCTGCGCCAGCCCCGCGCTGGCCGATGATGCCGTGCTGATCTTCTCCGGCCCCTCCGGATCGCTTGACCTTGGCCTGACCGACATGGTCGACGCCAAGGCCACGCGTCTGGCCGGGCTGGCAGATGTGACGATCACCCTGACGGAACAGGCGGGCCGGCAACTGGCCGATTTCACGGCAGCGAACGTCGGTGAAGAAATCAAGGTCATCGCCTGCGGCACCGTGATCTTCGCCCCCCGCATCATGGAACCCATCAAGGGTGGTTCCTTCACCGTTGCGGGCCTCACGGTGGATCAGGGGCTTGCCCTGCACGACATCCTGATCGGCCGGTCCACCTGCGACGAATGACTCCGTTCGATACCCTCGCGGCACGCCTCGCCCCGTCGCTGGCCTTTTGCGGCATGGCTCTGGCACGTGACGGCCAGGCACCCGTCTTCCACATCGCCACCGCCCCCGGCCTGACCGTCACCCCCGATACGCCCTACCGCGCTGCCTCCATCTCCAAGGTCGTCACGGGCCGCGTCTTTGCCCGCGTGGCCGAAATGGTGGGTTGGCACCCGCCCTACGCCACTGACCCGTGCGATATCCTCGGCTTCCCCCTGCGCAACCCGCACCATCCCGATACCCCCCTTACCCTCGGCCAGATCGCCAGCCACTCGGCCAGCCTGACCGACGCCGCAGGCTACCTGATTCCTCCCGAAACCACCCTCAGGGACTGGTTCGCCACCCGGGGCGCGGGCCCCTTCCTCCCACAGAATCCCGGCCATTTCTTCCACTACTCCAACCTCGGCTACGTCCTCCTCGCCGCCCTGTCCGAAGCCATCACGGGCGAACGCTTCGACCATCTCGCACAGCGCCTCGTCCTGGCCCCGCTCGGGATCACAGCCGGGTTCAACTGGTCCGGCACCTCCGCCGCCTTCCGCGCCACAGCCCTTCCCACCTTCCGCCGCGACACGACCGGCCTGCATCCGCAGATCGACGCCACCATCGCCCCCACCGGCCCCTCCGCCCCGGACGGCACCGAGATCCTGCTCAACCACTACACCCCCGGCACCAACCCCGCCCCCTTCTCTCCGCAGGGCGGCCTCCGCCTCTCGCTCCGATCTGCCCTCACCCTCGCCCAAAGCCTCTCCCATGATAGCCAATCCCCCCTCTGGACCCCGGACATGTCCCCCGGCGATACCGAAGATGGCCTCTTTCAGGGCTACGGCACCGGCCTCCAGATCCTTGACAAGCCGACCTTCTACCCCCGCCCGCTGATCGGACATTTCGCCAATGCCTACGGCTTCACCGGCGGCGTCTGGTACGACCGGCAGACCGGTGCGGCCTTCACCTACGCGATGAACGGCCTGCCCATGGGCGACGAAGACGACGCGATGCGCGATGAAGAACTTGCCATCTTCGCCGCCGTGGCCCAAGCCTTGGACTGACTGGCCCGAAAGACCGCCGATCAAGGCTTCTTCGTCGCCCAAATACCTCCGCCGGAGGCTCCGACCGCAGCCCCGCGCGCACCATCACAAGGACAAGGCCCATGCCCGACGCCACCCGCCCGCTCCTTGCCGTCCTGATAGACGCAGACAACACCTCGCCCAAACACGCAGGCGCCATCTTCGAAGAAATCGCGAGCCTTGGGGAAGCTTCGGTCCGCCGCTGCTATGGCGACTTTTCCAGCCCGCAGATGAACGGCTGGAACAAGGTGCAGGCCGAACACGGCATGGTCCCGCACCATTCCCCCGCCAATACCGTGGGCAAGAACTCCTCCGACATCAGCCTTGTCATCGACGCGATGGACATCCTCCACACCGGCCGCTTCGACGGCTTTGTCCTCGTCTCCTCCGACAGCGATTTCACCAGGCTGGCCAGCCGAATCCGCGAGCAGGGCCTCGACGTTTACGGCATCGGTCAGGCCAAGACGCCCGAAGCCTTCCGCAAAGCCTGCAAACGCTTCATCTTCCTTGAAAACCTCGGCGCTCAGGCCGTGGACCCCAAACCCGCCAAGGCCGAAGACAAACCTCAACCCAAATCGTCGCACGCCCCCCTGACCGAGGCGCGCGATCTGATCCTGCGGGCGATGGACGCCATCGATCAGGACGACGAATGGTTCGCCCTCGGCCCTCTCGGCCAATATATCACCGCCGCCAACCCAGATTTCGACACGCGCACCTATGGCCGCAAGAAACTCAGCGATCTCGTTCAGGACCTGAAAGTCTTTGAGACCAAACGGGGCGCCGCCAACCAGCTCCTCGTCCGACGCATCGATTGATCGCGGTCAGCCCAGCGAGGTCGCGCGCCGCGCGGACGAGCGGCCGTAGCGCGCCAGAAACGTCGACACCGCGCCCGATATCACCCGGTCCTTCTCGGCCCGCGTAAAGCTGCGCTTCAGGTTGAACACGATCTGGTCAAAGATATCCGCCTTGACCAGCACATGAAACTGATCCGCCGCGAGTGCGACATCCTCGATCTCCATCTCGCCCCGCTCGATCGCCAGACGAAAATAATCCGACAGCCGCCGCCGGATCGTCTTGGGGCCGCTCTCATAAAAGGCCAGCCCCAGCGTCGGGAACCGTTCGCTTTCGGCCACCGCGATGCGGAACATCTGTTGCCCGAAATCCGAGGTTATGAAGTCGATCATCCCCGCCGCCGCCCGGGTCAGCACCTCCTCTGCCGGTGCGTTCATATCGATGGCATCCGCCGCCATATTGGCTTGCCGCCCGCATTCCCGCGTGGCCACCTCCATGAACATCAGTCGCTTGTCGGGGAAATAGCTGTAAAGCGTCGCCTTCGACACGGCAGCAACTCGGGCGATATCGTCTACGCTCGCCCCTTCAAAGCCATCCGCCATGAAAACCTGACGTGCGCCCTCCAGCACCTGATCGTACTTGCGCCCGCGCCGGGGTGCCCGCGCCGCGACCGTGCTGTCTTCCGCCCCGTCCGGCATCCCTGCTCCTCCCGCCTAAACCAAAGATAGACTGACCGGTTCACCCCCGGCAAGCACCTTGCCTTCGTCCCCTACTTCATTAGTTTAGAATCATTCCAGACAAGGACCCGCCCATGATCCCCGGCCTTACCACCCGCCGTCGCTTTTCGGATCTGTCCGAACAAGAGGTTCTGGCCCTCGCCATTTCCTCGGAAGAGGACGACGCCCGCATCTACCGGACCTATGCCGAACGACTGCGCAAGGATTTCCCCGCCTCAGCCGCCGTCTTCGACGGCATGGCCCGCGAGGAGGACGGCCACCGCCAGCGCCTGATCGATCTGCACACCACGCGGTTTGGCGACGTGATCCCCCTGATCCGCCGGGAACATGTCGCGGGCCACTATGCCCGCCGCCCCGTCTGGCTGACCGAAAACCTCGGCCTCGACCGCATCCGCGCCGAAGCGCACCAGATGGAATCCGAAGCCCGCGCCTTCTACGAACGCGCCGCCGCGCGCACCCCCGATGCCGCCACCCGCAAACTTCTGGGCGATCTCGCCGCCGCCGAGGCTGGCCACGAACGCAAGGCCGATGCCCTTGAAGCGCAGCATCTGGGCGACGATGCCCGCGCCGAGGAAGATCAGGGCGCGCGCCGTCAGTTCATCCTGACCTGGGTGCAGCCGGGCCTTGCCGGGCTGATGGACGGCTCGGTCTCGACGCTTGCCCCGGTCTTCGCGACCGCCGTGGCGACGCAGGACAGTTGGACCACCTTCCTTGTCGGCACCGCTGCCTCGGTCGGGGCGGGGATTTCGATGGGCTTTACCGAAGCCGCCCATGATGACGGTGTCCTGTCGGGCCGGGGAAGCCCGCTCAAGCGCGGCCTGGCCTCGGGCGTCATGACGACGATCGGCGGCATGGGCCACGCGCTGCCCTATCTGATCCCCGATTTCCGGACTGCCACGACGATTGCAATCATCGTCGTCTTCATCGAGCTTTGGGCGATTGCCTGGATTCAGAACCGGTTTCTCGAAACCCCGTTCATCAGAGCGGTCTTTCAGGTTGTCCTTGGCGGTGCACTCGTCTTTGCGGCAGGCTGGTTCATCGGGGGGGCGTGACGCGATGTACAAGAAGGGCGAAGTCACCTATCAGCCGCTGCCTCTCCCCGACCGCGTGCAACGCGACGACGCGGACTCGCTCCGGACAGTCACGGCCTTCCGCGACTACATGCGCAAACGTCATTCCGTCCGCCAGTTCGACACCAGGCCCGTCGCGGAAGAGGTGATCGCCGCCTGTGTCGCCACAGCCGGAACCGCACCCTCAGGGGCCAATCACCAGCCCTGGCATTTCGTGGCCGTGGCCGATCCCGCCCTCAAGGCCCGGATCCGCGAAGGCGCGGAGGAGGAAGAGCGCGCGTTCTATTCGGGCGCAGGCGGGGACGAATGGCTCGCCGCGCTCGAACCGATCGGCACCGGCGTTCACAAGCCCCACCTGACCGATGCGCCCTGGCTGATCGTCGTCTTTGCCCAGCGCTATGGCCTTACGACGGATGGGACGCGCTACAAGAACTACTATGTCCCGGAAAGCGTGGGGATCGCGACGGGCATGCTCATCACAGCGATCCACCATGCGGGCCTTGTTTGCCTTGAACACACACCAAACCCGATGAAATTTCTCGGCCCGCTCCTTGGACGCCCGGACCATGAAAAACCGGTGATGATCCTGCCAGTGGGTTATCCGGCTCCGGATGCGACAGTGCCTGCGGTCGCCAAGAGGAAAAAGTCTCTGCCCGAAATCCTGACGATCTGCCGTGGCTAGCGCCAAAATCCTTTGAAGGATTTTGGCAAGTTCCTTCCAAGGAACTTGGTCCGCCCTGTCAATCGCAGTCTCACAGCATATGTCGCAAGAAGGGGCTTTGCCCCTCGCCGCAAGCGGCTCACCCCAGGATATTTGGAACCAGAAGAAGCAGGGGACCGGTTCTGAGGTCCGGCCCCCCGGTCTTGTATCAGTCGCGCGGACGGTTGCGGATCATGAACGTGTCGAACGTGTACTCCGACACCTGGAACCACAGGTTCTGGTCGTTCCGGAACTTGCTGTAGCTGTCATAGATCTTGGCAAACATTGCATTCTCGGCCGAAATCTCGGCATAGACCTCGTTCGATGCGGCCCAGGCCGCTTCCATCACGTCCTGCGGATAGGCCTTGAGTTGCGCGCCCCCCCGCCACCAGTTCGCGCAGGGCGGCCGGGTTCAGGGCGTCATACTTGGCCAGCATGCCCACGTTGGCCTGGGCTGCGGCTGCGGTGACCACGGCCTGATAGGCCGGGGTCAGTTCGTTCCATTTGTCGAGGTTAATCAGGAACGAGAGGACCGGTCCGCCTTCCCAGAAGCCTGGATAGTAGTAGTAAGGGGCAACCTGGTTGAAGCCAAGCTTCTGGTCATCATAGGGGCCGACCCACTCCGCCGCGTCGATCGTCCCGCGTTCCAGTGCCGGATAGATATCACCGCCTGGGATCTGCTGTGGCACGGCGCCAAGCCGTTCCATGATCTTGCCGCCCATCCCCCCGATCCGCATCTTGACGCCCTGCAGGTCGGCCAGACTGGTGATTTCCTTGCGGAACCAGCCGCCCATCTGGGCGCCGGTGTTGCCGCCCGGCAGTCCGTAAAGGTTCTGTGTGGCATAGAATTCGTTCATCAGTTCGATGCCGCCGCCGTGGTAATGCCAGGCATTCGTCCCGCGCGCGTTCAGGCCAAAGGGAATGGCGGTACCCAGCGCATAGGTGGGGTCCTTCCCCCAGTAGTAGTAGGACGCCGTATGGGTCATCTCGACCGTGCCATTGCCCACGGCCTCTGCCGCCTCGGGCATCGGCAGGATCTCACCGGCCGGAAAGACCTGGATCTGAAAGGCGCCGTCCGTCGCAGCCGCGACAGTGGCCGAAAAGACTTCGGCGGCACCGAAAATCGTGTCCAGCGTCCGCGGGAACCCCGAGGTCAGCCGCCAAGCCACCTGCGGCCCGCCTTGGGCAATGGCCGGTGCGGCCAGCGCTGTGGCGGCGGTGCCAAGCGCGGCTGTCGTCAGAAACTTGCGTCTTTCCATTGGTCTCTCCTCCCAGAGATGTTGTTGGTCAGGGTCAGTTATTCGGCGCGATCCCCAGATCAAGGGGCTGGTCCAGCCCATCCAGCCCGATATCCGGCAAGGGCAGCGCATCGAGCGCGGATTCCACGGCCGCATCATCCAGAAGAACGTGATCCGTCAGGAAATAGGTCACGGACTCGGGGAAAAAGATCAGGATGCCCACAAGGATCAGTTGCAGGATGATCCAGGGGATCGAGCCCAGATAAATGTCACGGCTTTTCACCTCGGGCGGGGCGATCCCGCGCAGGTAGAACAGGGCAAAACCGAAGGGCGGATGCATGAAGGCGGTCTGCATGTTCACGCAGAGCAGCAGGCCGAACCAGATCAGGTTGATATCCAGACCGATCGCGACGGGCACCAAAAGCGGCACGACGATGAACACGATTTCAAAGAAGTCGAGGAAGAAGGCCAGAAAGAAGATGAAGATGTTGACGAAGATCAGGAACCCCAACGCCCCGCCCGGAATGTGGCTGAGCAGGTGTTCGATCCATTTGCCGCCGTTCACCCCCTGAAAGACCAGCGAAAAGACCGTCGCCCCGACAAGGATGAACACGACCATCGCCGTGATCCGCATCGTCTGGTCCATCGCGCTCCACAGGAGCGGCAGGCTCGCCCGTCCGTTCAGCACGGCCAGCAGCATCGCGCCCACCACGCCCATCGCCCCAGCCTCGGTCGGGGTGGCCAGACCCATGAAGATCGTCCCAAGCACAAGGAAGATCAGCGCCAGCGACGGCACCATCCCTTTGGCCACCTTGTAGGCCAACGCCCAGCCCCGCAGCGTCCGCGCCTCGGCCGGCAAGGGCGGCACCAGATGCGGGCGGAAGATCGAGACAAGCAGGATAAAGATCGTGAACAGCGCCACCTGCATGATCGAAGGCCCGATGGCCCCCATATACATGTCGCCCACCGACACGCGCAGCTGATCGGCCAGCACGATCAGCACAAGCGACGGCGGGATCACCTGCGTGATCGTCCCCGAGGCCGCGATGACCCCCGTCCCGATCTTCATGTCGTATCCATACTTCATCATGATCGGGAGAGAAATCATCCCCATCGCAATCACGCTCGCCGCCACCGTTCCGGTAATCGCCCCCAGGATCGCGCCGACATAGATCACCGCATAGGCGAGGCCCCCGGGGATACCGCCGAACGCCTGACCGAACCCTTCCAGCAGATCCTCGGCCAGACCGGATCGTTCAAGGATCACCCCCATGAAGGTAAAGAACGGGATCGCCAACAGAAGGTCGTTCGACATGATGCCAAAGACCCGGTAGGGCAGGGCCTGTAGAAAGGCGACGTCGAAATACCCCACAAAGATCGCGATCGCGCCAAAGAACAGGCCCAGTGCTGACAAAGAAAACGTCACGGGGAACCCGATCAGCAGGAAAAAGATCAGACCCGCAAACATCGCCGGGGCCAGCATCCCGTAGTCGAGCATCAGTCCTGCCCCCCGGTCATGGTCAGACGCGCGGCGCTCATTGCAGCGGTGCCTCATACATCACATTGACCTCGGCATCGCCCGTCAGCCCGGCGATCCGCTTGATCAGTTCCGAGACGCCCTGCAGGAAGAGCAGCGCAAACCCCAGCGGCAGCAGCATCTTGACCGGCCAGAGGATCAGCCCTCCAGCATTGGACGAAGTCTCTCCGCTTTCAAAGGCCGTCCAGAAGAACGGATAGGCCAGATAGGCGATCAACGCCGTTCCCGGCAGCAGAAAGAAGATGATCCCGAACACATCGACCCAAAGCCTCTGCCGCGTCGAATAGCTGCCGTAAAGCAGGTCCACCCGCACATGTTCGTTCAGTAGTAGCACATAGGGCGACCCGAGAAGGAAGATCCCCGCAAACATCTGCCACTGGATTTCCAGCCACGCATTTGAACTGATGCTGAACATATACCGCAGTCCGGCATTGCCCGCGCTGATCAGTGCGCTCAGCAACACAAGGACCGAGGCAAAATAGCCCACATACCGATTGACCCGGTCAATCAGACCGGACAGTGCCAAAAGCGTTTGCAGGGCGACCTCCCCCCGACGGTGGTGCGTGACGGCCCTTTGCGGGCTCTGCCGCCACGTTGCCGCCATTCGGCCATTCGGGCAAGCAATTTCCTTGCGCCAACAGCCTTGCAGTGACCTGCCTGCCCATCCTCGCCTGCAAAAGCTGTACCCGGCCCCGACCCAAATCCGCGCCCGGTGGTTTCCTTCTGCCGCGCCCACCTGTAGGGCTTGGGTCATGTGGGACATCTTCCTTCAGACCCTGCCATTCTTTGCCATCATCGGTCTGGGCTATGTCTCGGGCCGGACAGGGTTCTTCACGCCGGACGCAACCGCCTACCTGACCAAGTTCGTATTCTACTTCGCCCTCTCGGCAATGCTGTTCCGCTTCTCGGCCAACATGTCCCTGGGCGAGGTTTTCGACTGGAGCTTTGTCGTCGCCTACTTCCTCGGCACCACGACCGTCTACCTCATCGCCACCGTCGCGGCCTTTGCCCGGGGTCGCCCCGTCGCAGAGGCCGCGTTCGAGGCGCAATGCGCCGCCATAGGCAATATCGGCTTCCTCGGCATCCCCATGCTGGCCCTTCTGCTGGGCGAACGTGCCGTGGGCTACATCATGCTGATGCTCGCGGTCGATCTGATCGTATTCTCCTCCCTCATCGTGATCCTTGTGACCGGCTCGCGAGAGGGCAGGGTGGGCCTCAGTGTCCTGAGGACCGTCGCGCTGGGCCTCATCAAGAACCCCATGATCGTCTCCATCGTCGCGGGGCTTACGGTCTCAGGTTCCGGCCTCCCTCTGCCTACCCCGGTCAACGCCTTCCTTGTCACGCTGGGCGCTGCCGCCACCCCCGGCGCGCTCTTTGCCATCGGTGCCTCGCTGGCCACCAAATCCGCCGAACGTCTGGCCGTCGCGGGCTGGCTCTCTTTCGCCAAACTCGTCCTTCACCCGGCCGCCGTCGCCGTCTTCGCGCTCTGGGTCTTTCCCGTCGAACCCTATGCCGCAGGCGTCATGATCGCTTCGGCAAGCCTTCCTGTCGCCGGGAATGTCTATATTCTGGCGCAGCATTACGGGATCGCCCCGCTGCGCGTGTCGGCGGCGATCCTGATCTCCACCGCGGTCAGCATCGTGACCGTCTCGGGCGTCATCGCCTGGGTCAAGACCTTCATGCCTTAGGGGGCGCCGGATGAAAACGATCAGCGAAAACAAATGCTTTGGCGGCGCGCAGGGCGTCTATGCCCACCCCTCCGACGCCTGCGGGGTCGAGATGACCTTTGGCCTCTTCCTCCCCGAAGAGGCAAAGGACGGCCCCGTCCCGGTCCTCTGGTTCCTCGCCGGACTGACCTGCACCCATGAAAACGCGATGATAAAGGCTGGCGCGCAGGCCTGGGCTGCCCAGCAGGGCATCGCGCTCGTCTTTCCCGACACCTCGCCACGAGGTGAAGGCGTACCAAACGATGACGCCTTCGATCTGGGGCAGGGGGCGGGCTTCTACCTCAACGCCACCCAATCCCCCTGGGCGCAGCATTTCCGCATGTTCGACTACGTCACCGATGAACTGCCCCGCATCGTCACCCGCAACTTTGAAATCGACGAAGACCGTCAGGCCATCACGGGCCACTCCATGGGCGGTCACGGGGCGCTTACCCTCGCCATGTCCCTGCCGGGCCGCTACTGCTCGGTCTCGGCCTTCTCGCCCATCTGCAACCCCACCCGTTCCGACTGGGGCCGCAAGCAGTTCACCGCCTACCTCGGCCCCGACGAATCCCACTGGGCCGCCCATGACGCCTCCCTCCTGATGCAGTCGCGCGGCTTTGACGGCCCGATTCTCATCGACACCGGCACCAAGGATCAGTTCGCCGACAAACTCATGACGGAATCGCTTGCCGCCGCCATCGCCACCCGCCGCCAACAGGCCACGCTCCGCCTGCAACCGGGCTATGACCACAGCTACTTCTTCGTCTCCTCCTTCATCGAAGACCACGTCACCTTCCACGCCGAAGCGCTCTACGCATGACAACCGCAACGCGGGCGCGTCCATGATCTACGTCGATGCCGACGCCTGCCCGGTCAAGGCCGAGGCCGAACGGGTCGCCACCCGGCACGGTCTCACCATGTTCGTCGTCTCGAACGGCGGCATCCGCCCCTCGCCCAACCCGTTGATCCAGACAGTTATTGTCCCCGATGGCCCCGATGTGGCCGACATGTGGATCGCCGACCGCGCCGGCCCGGGTGACGTTGTCGTAACAGGCGACATCCCCCTTGCCGCCAAATGCGTGGCCAACGGCGCCCGCGTGATCAAGCACAACGGCGAAACCCTGACCGAGCGCAATATCGGTCAGGTTCTCGCCGCCCGCGATCTCATGGCCGACCTGCGCGCCGCCGACCCGTTCCGGCAGGGCGGCGGCAAGATGTTCTCAAAAACCGACCGCGCCCGCTTCCTCGACGGCCTCGAACGCGAAGTCCGCGCGGCCAAGGCATCGCAGCCATGACCGCACTCTCACTTCGCAACCCCACCATGTTTGGCGCCGTCAACGCGGTCATCGCCGTCTTTCTTTTCTCCATCAATGACATGGCCATCAAGGGGCTCAGCGGCGGATATGCTCTCCATCAGGTCATTCTGTTCCGATCGACCATCGCCATGGCCTTCCTTCTGGCCTTTGTCGTCCCGTTTTCCGGCGGGTGGAGCGCCCTGCGCACAAAACGGCCCCGGATGCACGTCCTGCGCGGCATCCTTGTCGTCCTCTCCAATGTTGCCTTCTTCCTTGGTCTCGCAAGCCTGCCGCTGGCCGAGGCTGTGGCCATCTTCTTCATCTGCCCGCTGATCAGCACTCTCATGTCGATGGTGTTTCTTGGCGAAAAGGTGGGTCCGCGCCGCTGGATATCAATCGTGATGGGGCTTGTAGGCGTGCTCATCATCGTGCGGCCGGGAACCTCGGCGTTCGATCTGGCCTTCCTCTTCCCCCTTGCCGCTGCCGTCGCTTATGCCGGGATGCAGAATGTCACGCGTGGCATCGGCGGCACCGAAAGCGCCGCGACTTTGGCCGTTTCAATTCAGGTCGCCTTCATCCTCGTCAGCCTCGTCGCCGGTCTGACCATCGGCGACGGCCGCTTTGCCGATCAATCCTCGCCTGCCCTGTCCTTCTTCTTCCGCGCCTGGGTCTGGCCGCCTGCGTCGGACTATATCACATTTGCCCTCATCGGTCTGGCCAGCGCAGGCGGCGGCTACTTCACGGCCCGGGCCTATCGCTCTGCCGACGTCGCCCTGATCGCAAGTTTCGAATATGCCTCGCTCCCTTTCTCGCTGTTCTGGGGTTTGGTGATCTTTGGTGAATGGCCAGATCATGTCGAAATGGCGGGAATTGCACTCATCCTCGCTTCGGGCCTCTTTCTGGTCTGGCGCGAGTCCCAGACACGGCTAAAGTAGCCCCGCATTTCAAGGAGTCCGCATGTCGAAACCGCAGGCCGTCATCTTTGACATCGGCAACGTGCTGATCGAATGGAACCCCGAACGTCTGTACGACAGCGTGATCGGCCCCGACCGCCGCCGTGCCATGTTCGCCGAGGTGGACCTGCACGCGATGAACGACCGCGTGGACCGTGGCCACAACTGGCTGGCCGAGGTGCAGGCAACTGCACGGAAATACCCCGCTTGGGCGGCAGAGATCATGATGTGGCACGATCGCTGGATCGAGATGGCCTCACCCATCATACCCCATTCCATCCGGCTCATGAATGCGCTGCAGGCCAATGGTGTCCCCGTGTTTGCCCTTACCAACTTCGGCGTCGAAACCTTTGACTACGCGATCCCGCATTACCCCTTCCTCGGGCAGTTCGACCGCGCCTATGTCTCGGGCCGGATGCGGGTCAGCAAACCCGAACCCGAGATCTATGCCCAGGTCGAAGCCGACTGCGGCATCGCTCCCGCCGACCTGATCTTTGCCGATGACCGCCCCGAAAA
Source organism: Rhodobacterales bacterium (assembly GCA_041752495.1). Classification (GTDB taxonomy): domain Bacteria; phylum Pseudomonadota; class Alphaproteobacteria; order Rhodobacterales; family Rhodobacteraceae; genus JAPLPE01. The sequence goes on along the minus strand of JBGSWJ010000258.1, from coordinate 2,356 downwards.
CATCGCCGCCGCCGCCGCACGTGGCTGGCGCACCCACCTTTTCACGACGCCCCAGGGCTGGGCCGACCGCCTTGTCGCCGAAGGGCTGCTCACACAGGAACAGGCGCAATGACTGTCGCGATGATCCCTTTTGCCGAGGGCGAACAGGGCCTCGACTGGCTCGCCCTGACCCACGCCATCGCCGCAGGCCACGGCCTCCCCCGCGCCCAGGTGGCTGACGTCCTGCTCTACCGGGGCAAGGACACACTGCTCAACCGCTCTGCCTGGATCGACGGTCTGGGGATCGCGGTGAAGGTCTGCACGATCTATCCGGGCAACACGGCGCAGGGCAAATCCATGATCGGCGGTGCCGTCAACCTCTGCTCTGATGCCGATGGCGCGCTCGAGGCGATTCTGGATTTCCACCTTGTCACCAAATGGAAAACCGCAGGCGACAGCCTCCTTGCCGCCACCCGCCTTGCCCGCAAGGACAGCCGCAACATCCTGATCGTGGGTGCAGGCACCGTTGGCCGCTCTCTCCTCTCGGCCTACGGCGCGGCCTTCCCTGACGCCCGCTTCACCGTCTGGAACCGCTCGCCCGAAGGCGCGCTCAAATTCCGCAAGGAACACCCAGAGGTCACAATCGCTACCAACCTCGAATCTGCGGTCAAGGCCGCCGACATCGTGACCTCGGCCACCATGTCCCATACCCCGCTCATCCAGGGCGAATGGCTGCAACCAGGCCAGCACATCGACCTGATCGGCGCCTACACCCCCGCCATGCGCGAGGCCGACAACACCGCCATCGCCCGGTCGCGCGTGTTCTGCGACAACCGCGACACCGTGGTGAACCACATCGGCGAACTGATCGACCCCATCGCCTCGGGTGTGATCAGCCCTGACCATGTTCTCGCCGACTTTTACGACCTGAATTCCTTTGTTCGCCATACAGATGACGAGATTACCCTGTTCAAAAACGGAGGTGGCGCACATCTTGACCTAATGGTAAGTCGGTTCATCCTCGACAACTGGAACCGGCGCAGAAACTGACGCCAGACTCGTTACGGAGACAGAGGCAGTGATCTGGTTTCTGATTGGCATCCTCGCGGTCCTCGTGGCGGTCCCCTTCGTCATCCGCGTACAACTCAGATCGCCCGACCCCTCCCGGGCCAAGGGCGAATTCGTCCAGCTGTCGCAGGGCGTAACCCATTACCGCTGGATCGGCCCCGTCCGTGGCCCGGTTGTCGTGGCGATCCACGGCCTCACCACGCCCAGCGACGTGTGGGAATCCGTGGCCCATGGCCTTGGCCGGATCGGTTACCGCGTTCTGGTCTATGATCTCTATGGTCGCGGCTACTCCTCCCCCGCACTTGGCCGGCAGGACCGCGCGTTTCACCTCCGCCAACTCGAAGACCTCCTTGCCGATCAGGGCCTGAACGAAGACCTGACAATCATGGGCTACTCCATGGGCGGCTCCATCGCGACAGCCTTTGCCGCCGACCATCCCCACCGGATGAAGCGCCTCATCCTTGTCGCCCCGGCGGGGATCGCGCTCGAGGAAAGCAATTTCGAACGGATGACCCGCCGCCTTCCCGTGATCGGCGACTGGCTGAACGCCGTCATTGGCGCTACCCGCATGACGGCCCGCCTCATGCCCGAACGCGGCAAGCCCACCGAAGTCCCCGACATCGTCGAGGTCCAGTTGGCCCAGTTGCGCCAGCCCGGCTTTCTCTCGGCCGTCCTGTCAAGCCGCCGCGGCCTTCTGAACGACCATCAGGAAGCCGAACACCGCAAGATCAGCCGCGACGATATCCCCGTCATTGCCATCTGGGGCGATCAGGACAAGGTTATCCCGATGCGGGCGGTGGGTGTCCTGTCGTCCTGGAACCGCCAGACCGCGCAAGAGGTTATCCCCGGTGCGGGCCACAGCCTTCCCTACACCAATGGCACCGCCATCGCCGAAATGCTGCGCAACGTCCTCCGCGAAATGTTGGGTGCGCATCCTGCGCACCTTCCTCCGAACCCCGGCTCAAGGTGCGCAGGAAGCGCACCCTACGGCACCATCTGAACCTGCGCGCGCGCCGACCGTCCCAGCGCGTCGATGACGGTCAGGGACGAAAATCCGACCCCCAGATCAGGCAGCATGACTTCCCGCTGTCGGCTCACCGCCACCGGTGCCCCGTTCGACAGCCAGGTAAAGGGCGCCGCCCCCTCGCTCACCCGCGCCATCAGCACCGTCCCCTCGACAACCGCCCCGTCCGGCGGAAAGTCGATGCGCGGCCCATCGCCCGGCCCTTCATCCCCTTCGCGCCGGAACCGCTGCAAGGGCAGGGGCAGTTGCTCGGTCGTCAACAGCAACGTCGCGGGCGGCGGCGGC
>JBGSWJ010000257.1:0-4644 GCA_041752495.1 Rhodobacterales bacterium | reverse complement strand
GCTGATGATCTGCTGCCAGCTGCGACACCAGGAAATGTCGGTCGGCGACATGGAGCAGCAACTCGGGATCAAGCAGCCACGGCTGTCACGCGAACTTGGCAAGCTCCGCGAGGAAGGCCTCGTACAAACGCGCCGGGAATCCAAAGTCGTCTTCTATCAGTTGTCCGACGCGCCGCGCCTCCGGGACATGGTGGATGCCGTCTGCGCCGTCATGCTCGACAAGCCGGCAGCGCCCGCATTGAAGCCCGCTCCGTCCGCCTCATCCGTAAAACACCGCGCAGGTGGATACGGCGTTTTTGCTCGCCCCATCGCCTAGAAAAACGAGGATTTCCCAATGAATACGCCCAAAGTGACCGGCTTTTTCGATGAAGCCACCAACACGATCAGCTACGTGGTCGCTGATCCGGTGACGAAAGCCTGCGCCGTGATCGACTCGCTGCTGGATTTCGACCAGGCATCGGGGCGGACACGGACAACTTCTGCAGACCAGATCATCGCGTTCGTCCGAGAAAGCGGACTGACATGCGAATGGATCATCGACACCCACGTGCACGCCGATCACCTCACCGCAGCACCCCACATCCGGCGCGAAATCGGTGGGCGCACCGGTATTGGCTCGGAGATATCGACTGTTCAGAAAGTCTTTGGGCAGATCTTCAATGAAGGCCAATCGTTTCATACTGACGGAAGCCAGTTCGATCATCTGTTCAAGGAAGGTGAAGACTACCGCATCGGAACGCTGGAAGCGCGCGCGATCCACACGCCGGGCCACACGCCCGCCTGCATGAGCCACCTGATCGGAGACGCGCTCTTCGTGGGTGACACACTCTTCATGCCCGATTTCGGCACCGCGCGCTGCGACTTCCCGGGCGGCGATGCCGGTACGCTCTACCACTCGATCCAGAAACTCTTTGCTCTGCCCGACGAAACGCGTGTCTTCCTGTGCCACGATTACAAGGCGCCCGGCCGCGACACATTTGTCTGGGAAACCACCATCGGGGACGAGAAGCGTTCGAACATTCATGTCAAGACGGGAACAAGCCGCGAGGATTTCATCAAGATGCGGACGGCGCGTGACGCGACCCTGGCCATGCCGAAACTGATCCTGCCTTCGGTGCAGATCAACATGCGCGCGGGCGACCTGCCGGAACCGGAAGAAAATGGTCAGCGCTACATGAAAATTCCAATCAACGCGCTCTGAGGCCGACACCAGGAGGACACCTGCCATGAATATCAAAAAGCTCGCGCCCGACATTTCGGTTTCGCCCCAACTGACCCCGCAGGATGTGGGGCTTGCCGCTTCTCAAGGGTTTCGGACGATTATCATCAACCGTCCGGACGGCGAGAGCGATGACCAGCCAGGCCACGAACTGATCGCTGAAGCCGCGCAGCGCCACGGGCTTGAAGTCTCGTACATTCCGATCGTCCCCGGACAATTGTCCGACGCGGACGTCACTCTTTTCGCAGACGCATTGCGCGAAATGCCAGCTCCTGCATTGGCTTACTGCCGGACAGGTACCCGATCAGCCACCCTGTGGGCTCTGGCACAGGCAGGCCATCTGTCGGTTGAAGCAATTCTCAAGACAACGACCGCAGCAGGATACGACCTGGCCGCTTTGCGTCCGCGTATTGAAGCGCGGGACAAGTCGGCAGATGCGGGTATCGGCAAGGTTCCAACACACGATGTTCTGATAATTGGCGCGGGCGCCGCTGGCCTGTCTGCGGCATCCAGCCTGCTGAAGCGTCGGCCTGGCCTGGACATCGCGGTCATCGATCCGCGTTCAGAGCACTTTTACCAACCAGGTTGGACGCTTGTGGGCGGCGGCGTGTTCAAACGCGAAGACACTGTACGTCCGATGAAGGGGCTCATCCCACGCGGTGTGAAGTGGATTCAGACCGCCTGCGCCAGCTTCAAGCCTGAACGCAATGAAGTGATCCTGGAAGATGGCACGGCTGTGGGATACCGTATTCTGATAGCGGCGCCGGGCCTGAAGCTCGATTGGGACGCAATCGAGGGATTGAAGGAAGCGCTTGGCCGGAACGGAGTGACGTCAAACTACCGGTTAGATATGGCCCCCTATACATGGGAACTTGTCCAATCGCTTGGTTCCGGCGAAGCCCTGTTCACGCAGCCGCCCATGCCGATCAAGTGCGCCGGCGCGCCCCAGAAAGCGATGTACCTCGCTTGCGATGTCTGGCGCCGGCGCGGCGTGCTGAAGAACATCAACGTATCCTTCCACAATGCCGGCGCGGTGCTGTTCGGCGTTAAGGATTATGTCCCGGCACTGATGAAGTATGTCGACAAGTATGGAATCGACCTGAAATTCAACGAAACGCTGGTCGCGGTCGATGGCCCGGCGAAGAAGGCCTGGTTCGAAAGCAAGGATGCCGACGGAAATGTCCGGCGCGAGGAAAAGTCGTTCGACATGTTGCACGTCTGCCCGCCGCAAACGGGCCTCGACTTCGTGCGAAACAGTCCGCTGGCCAACAGCGCCGGCTGGATCGACGTGAATGCCGAGACGCTGCAACATACCAAATACGGCAACATCTTTTCGCTCGGAGATGCCGCATCGACCCCGAATGCGAAAACGGCGGCGGCGGTTCGCAAGCAGGCCCCGGTCTGCGCCCATAACGTGCTTTGCGTGATCGACGGAAAGGCTCCGACGGCTGTCTACAATGGTTACGGATCCTGCCCACTGACTGTTGAGCGCGGCAAGATCGTGCTTGCGGAATTCGCCTATGGCGGAAAGCTGGATCCGTCGGTCCCGAAATGGATTCTCGACGGCACGAAGCCCACCCGCGCAGCCTGGTTCCTGAAAGAGAAGATGCTGCCGGCAATCTATTTCGACATGATGCTCAAGGGCACCGAAACGCTTGCCCAGCCGACCATTCTTCCGCACCGGCCCGCTGATCATGAAGCCCAGCCTGCCCTGAGCAACAAGGCCGCCTCAAAGGTCGCCTGATCCATTCCGTACCCAGATCTACATTGATCCACAGGGAACTACCGATGACCTTTCGCCTGTCGCGATACCTGCCGATCCTTGACTGGGGACGGACTTACAAGGCCGAAACACTGACGAATGACCTGCTGGCAGCATTGATCGTGACGATCATGCTGATCCCGCAATCGCTCGCCTATGCGATGCTGGCTGGGCTCCCGCCACAGGTTGGTCTCTATGCATCGATCCTTCCGCTGATCGTCTACGCGGTCTTCGGATCCAGCCGGACACTCTCGGTGGGCCCGGTTGCGATCCTGTCCCTGATGACGGCGGCTGCGGCCGGCAAGATCGCGGCATCCGGAACAGCGCAGTATATCGAAGCGGCCATGATCCTTGCGGTTCTCTCCGGGCTGATACTGCTGGCTTTCGGTCTCTTCCGGATGGGGTTCCTGGCAAACTTCCTAAGTCACCCGGTGATCTCGGCGTTCATAACTGCATCCGGCATCATCATTGCCGCTTCGCAGCTAAAGCATATTCTGGGGGTGCCGGCAGAGGGCCATAACCTCCTCGAGGTGGTGCTGTCTCTCGCGGGCGCGCTGCATGCCGTCAACCTGCCAACGCCGGTGATCGGGCTCTCGTCTCTGGCATTCCTGTTCTGGGCCCGCGCCGGTCTCAAGCCGCTTCTCAAGCGTCTGGGCCTTGGCGATAAGCTAGCGACCTTGATTGCACGCGCTGGCCCGATCTTCGCGGTCGCCATCAGTATCCTTGTCGTATCGGCATTTGGCCTGCACGAGCAGGGCGTAAAGATCCTCGGCCATGTTCCGCGCGATCTGCCCGCACTTGGCCTGCCGGCATTTGACCGGGCGGTATGGACCCAGCTCCTCGGGTCTGCCGCACTGATAAGCCTCATCGGTTTTGTGGAATCGGTGTCGGTGGCCCAGACGCTGGCGGCCAAGCGCCGGCAACGGGTCAACCCCGACCAAGAACTCATCGGGCTGGGCGCCGCCAGCCTCGCGGCCGGGGTTTCCAGTGGGTATCCTGTCACTGGAGGCCTCGCGCGGTCCGCCGTCAACTTTGATGCCGGTGCAGAGACACCTGCGGCGGGCGCGTTTACCGCCATCGGGATTGCTCTCGCAACCCTCTTCCTGACGCCGTTCCTCTACTTCCTGCCCCAGGCGGTTCTTGCCGCCACGATCATCGTGGCCGTTCTGACGCTCGTTGATCTGGCAGCGATCCGGACCGTCTGGAATTACTCCAAGACTGACTTCGCCGCGATGGCGACCACCCTCCTTGTCACCCTTTCGGCAGGTGTTGAGATCGGCGTGACAAGCGGGGTCGTCCTCTCACTTATCCTGCACCTCTACAATACAAGCCGGCCGCACTTCGCGCTTGTTGGCCAGGTTCCCGGAACCCATCATTTCCGGAACGTCAATCGCCATGCTGTGGTGACACCGGAGCACATCATCACGATACGGATTGATGAAAGCCTCTACTTTGCCAATGCGCGCTTCCTGGAAGATACAGTCTACTGCGTCCTTAGCAACCGGCCAGACCTGAAACACCTTATCCTGATGTGCCCCGCGGTGAACCGCATTGATGCAAGCGCACTGGAAAGTCTGGACTCCATCAACCTCCGCCTCAGGGATGCGGGGGTGACGCTTCATCTCTCCGAGGTGAAAGGCCCCGTCATGGACCGGCTGAAGCG
>JBGSWJ010000256.1:0-1811 GCA_041752495.1 Rhodobacterales bacterium | reverse complement strand
TCGGCCTTCTTGACACCGGCCGCCGCACCACCGTTGTCGTCCCCGCCGCCCTTGTCGCAGCACTTGACGGCGGCGTGCTGGCCATCAGTGATGAACCCCCCGGCGGATCGCCCACGGGCGCGCCCACGGGTGACGTGCTTGCTGTCGGGCCGCTCACGGCGCTCTGACACAGTCAGAACCGGAAACAGTCCGTTTCAACCTGCGGTTAACCACGCCACAGCATCGCCATGCTAAGATGCAACTCAGCGCAGCGTTTCAGTATGCAGGAGTAGTGATGACCGCCAAATTCTGGCGTCACGGCGGTTTGTCAGAGGGCGAAAAACGCCTTCTGCTGGCCTATGTCGCAGTGTCGCTTTTCGGGGCGGTGCTGGCCTTCTGCGTCGTGATGCGGCTGGGCTATGGCGGCGTCTTGTTCCGTCCCATGACCGGCTACGAATTCTGGACCTGCATCGCCGGGGCCGCAGGGGCAGGGGCCGGGTTCTTCCTTTCGCGCCATCATTTCGGCCTGCCCGGCATCGCGGGCATCGGACGCGCCTTTGGCGGGATGCTGATGGTCTGTTTTTCCGGCTCTCTCATCGCGGGCACGCTGGCCCTGCCGCTCTACGGCACGATGTTCGGCCCCTTCAGCCTTGGCGTGATCCTTGCCAGTTCACCGCTTCTGGCGCTGCTCTGGATGACCACCCTCTACATCGCCCACCTGATGATGGGCCACTGGCGGACCGAACGGGACAGCATCTTCTATGGACAGATCACCCCGCCGCCCCCGCCCATGACCCGCCCCGGACGGATCAGTCCTCGTCCTTGAAGTTCCGGCTCGCCTTGATCTGATCCCAGGCCCAGACAACCTCGGCCAACTGCTCTTCCTGACTGCGGTCACCCCCGTTCATGTCAGGATGAAGAACCTTGATCAACGCCTTGTAAGCCTTGCGGATTTCTGCCTTGGTCATCGTATCCCGGACTTCGAGGATCTCGACCGCCTTGCGCTCTGTCGGCGGCAACTTGCGTGACCCCGCCGCAGCCCGTCCCGGGTTGCGCGTGGCATTCGCGCCCAGAACCTGATGCGGGTCATCCACGCCCAGTCGCGCCCAGGCCCGCTGCTCTTCGCTCCGCTTGCCAAAGGGTTTGGTCTCGCGTTCCCAGACCCGGTCCTTTTCGACCTGATCCAGATAATCCTGCTCTGACGCGCCGTCGAAGAAGTTCCACTTCAGGTTATACTCGCGGACATGGTCCTTGCAGAACCAGAAGTAGTCATCCAGCACATCGGGCGATTTCGGCGCACGATATTTGCCATCTTCCGGGCAGCCCGCATGATCGCAGCGCCGGACTGACGTCTCGAACGCCCCGGACATGCCACGGCGTCCACGCGGGTTCTTCTTCTTGGCACCCGACACCGAAATGTCGAAACCGAAGGGATCCTTCTTTTCCATTGGGTCTGGCTTACCTTTCCGACTCGGACGAGGGAGTTTAAGCCGTGTGGCGTCAGAGAGAAGGGGTTTGGGAAAAATAATGGGACTTGCGCAGGAGATTCGGGCGAAATTAGAGGAGGCGTTTCAGCCAACGACGCTGGAAGTGGTCAATGACAGCCACAAGCACGCCGGTCATTCCGGCGATGACGGGTCGGGAGAGAGTCACTGGACTGTCACGATCGCCGCCCCGGCCTTTGCCCCGATGTCCCGGGTGGCGCGTCACAGGGCGATTCACACCGCCCTCGGCCCCGATATCATGGGGCGCCTTCACGCGCTGGCGCTGAACGTGTCGTGACTATTCGGCTGCGGCCACGGCAGGGCCAAGGCGCGGGGCCGCACCTGTCG
>JBGSWJ010000255.1:0-4592 GCA_041752495.1 Rhodobacterales bacterium | reverse complement strand
CCTCCCCTGACCGCGACGCCGCCCCGCCGCAGCGCCTTCTGGCGCGCAACCTGTCCGGCTCTGCCACGCTCGACGAACTCGTCGATCCCCGCGTCCGCGCCGCCGTCACCTTCGGCCCCTGGGGCCGGAACGCCGACCTTTGGGATGCGGCGGGCCTGTCACAGATTGGCAAACCGCAACTCATCATCGCCGGGTCGCAGGACGATGTGTCCGACTATGCCGCCATGCGAAAAATCTTCACCGAAACCACCGGCACGACCCGCCACCTCCTCACGTTCGAAGGTGCGGCCCACAACGCAGGCGCGCCCATGCCCGCCCCTGACGAAAGCTGGGCCATCAGCCCCAAACTCGGCCACGCGCCCTTTGTCCACTACGCCGATCCGGTCTGGGATACGGTCCGGATGAACAACATCTCGGCCCATTTCATCACGGCCTTCCTCGGTCAGCATCTCAAGGACGATGCCACCATGGCCCCCTTCCTTGACCTTGTCCCGCATTCGTCCGACGGGATCAGCCTGCGCGACGAATCCGGCGCCCGCTTGCCCGGCGATACCTACTGGGCCGGTTTCGCCCCCCGCACGGCCCTCGGCCTCCGTTTCGAAACGCTGACCAAAGGCACCTGACGGCAGGCCGGTTGCCCCGGCCCGCCGCACCTGCCACAATGCCCCCAAAGCAAAGAGAGCAGCCATGGCAGAAGACCTTCTTTCGGGAACCGGTCCCGACGTGTATGACGCTTCCTCGATCGAGGCGCTGGAAGAGATGGAGGCCGTCCGCAAGCGGCCCGGCATGTATATCGGCGGCACCGATGAACGGGCGCTGCACCATCTCGTGGCCGAAGTTCTGGACAACTCGATGGACGAGGCCGTCGCAGGCCACGCCACAAGGATCGAGGTGGAACTCCACGCCGACTATTCCGTCACCGTGCGCGACAACGGGCGCGGCATCCCCGTCGGCATGCACCCGAAATTCCCCAACAAAAGCGCGCTCGAAGTCGTCTTCTGCAAACTCCACGCAGGCGGCAAGTTCTCTGGCAAAGCCTACCAGACCTCAGGCGGCCTCCACGGCGTCGGCGCCTCCGTGGTCAACGCCCTTTCGGATTCGCTGACCGTTCAGGTCGCGATCAACAAGGAACTCTACGAACTACGCCTTTCGCGCGGCACGCCGCTCGGGCCCCTGCAAAAACTCGGCCCCGTTCAGAACCGGCGCGGCACGACAGTCACCTTCCACCCCGACGAAGAAATCTTCGGACACCACCGCTTCAAACCCGCCCGCCTGATGAAGATGGTCCGGTCCAAGGCCTATCTCTTCTCAGGCGTCGAAATCCGCTGGAAAACCGCGATCAGCGACGGCGAGACGCCAGCCGAGGCCGTGTTCCACTTCCCCGGCGGCCTCTCGGACTATCTCAACGAAACGCTGGGCAAGGCCACGACCTATGCCGACAAACCCTTCGCCGGCGCAGTCGATTTCACCGAAAAATTCGGTGTCCCCGGCAAGGTGGAATGGGCCGTCAACTGGACCCCCGCGATGGATGGATTCATCCAGTCCTATTGCAACACCGTCCCCACCCCCGAAGGCGGCACGCACGAGGCGGGCTTCTGGGCCGCCATCCTCAAGGGCGTCCGCTCCTATGGTGAACTCGTCAAGAACCGCAAGGCGTCTGAGATCACCCGAGAAGACCTGCTGACCGGCGGCTGCGCGCTCGTCTCCTGCTTCATCCGCGAACCCGAATTCGTGGGCCAGACCAAGGACCGCCTTGCCACCGCCGACGCCGCCCGTCTGGTCGAAGGTGCGGTGCGCGACCATTTCGACAACTGGCTGGCCGCCAACACCAAATCAGCCGGTGCCATCCTCGATTTCCTGGTCCTCCGCGCCGAAGAACGCCTGCGCCGCAAGCAGGAAAAGGAAACCCAGCGCAAGACCGCGACCAAGAAACTCCGCTTGCCCGGCAAACTGACCGACTGTTCCTCGAAAACCCGCGAAGGAACCGAATTGTTCATCGTCGAAGGCGACAGCGCGGGCGGTTCGGCCAAGGGCGCGCGCGACCGCGAAACGCAGGCACTCCTGCCCCTCAAGGGCAAGATCCTGAACGTCCTCGGCGCGGCCTCGAACAAACTCGGCCAGAATCAGGAAATCAGCGACCTGTGCGAGGCGTTGGGCTGCGGCATGGGCACCAAGTTCAACATCGACGATCTGCGCTATGAAAAGATCATCATCATGACCGACGCCGACGTCGACGGCGCCCATATCGCCTCGCTTCTGATGACCTTCTTCTTCACCCAGATGCGCCCCCTCATCGACCGCGGCCACCTCTACCTCGCCTGCCCGCCGCTTTACCGCCTCACGCAGGGGCCGAAACGGATGTATGTTGCCGACGACGCCGAAAAGGAAAAATGGATGGCCCTCGGCCTTGGCGGCAAGGGCAAGATCGACGTGCAGCGGTTCAAGGGCCTGGGCGAAATGGACGCCAAGGACCTCAAGGACACGACGATGAACCCCGCCACCCGCAAACTCATCCGCGTGTCCCTGCACGATGACGAACCGGGCGAAACGGCCGATCTGGTCGAACGCCTGATGGGCAAGAAACCTGAACTCCGGTTCCAATACATTCAGGAAAACGCGAGGTTTGTTGAGGAACTGGACGTCTAGACACGCATTCCGGCCCTCGGCCCAACCCAGCGCGCCGAAACCCGGACACGGGCGTCGGGAAAAGCGGTACCCGTACCAGGGAAAAATGGCATATCGCGTGCAAAATCAGGTATATTTCGGCCATTTCGCCCAATGAATTGATAGCTTGCGCAAATCTGGAGCGCGGCAATAGGCCATCTGACACGCAATCGCCAATGGCGCGATAATCGACCTTGGCAAGGGAACGACGTCCTTGCCTTGGAATACAAAGGCACCCGCCATATTTCTGCGTCCCCTCAAATCGGTCCTCACTTCTGCCGTCTGAGCCGCGGCCCTGCTGACCAGCACCGTTGCCGACTCCTGCACCGGCATTGAACTGACCGCGACCGCCGGCACGATCGTCAGTGCCCGCACTCTGGAATTCGGCTTCGATCTCCATTCGGAAATCACCATGATCCCGCGTGGTTACGCACGGACCGGCACGACGCCGGACGGCAAACCGGGCCTTGCTTCAGTTGCCAGATACGCCTCGGTCAGCATGAACGGCGCCGGACTTGACGTGATCGTCGACGGCGTCAACGAAATGGGCCTTGGTGCAGGTCTGTTCTACTTCCCCGGTTCCGCCGGCTACATGGCTTACACTGATTCCGACGCGGACAAGACCTTGGCCCCCCGGGAACTCGGGTCATGGCTGCTCGAAAACTTCGCAAGCGTCGAAGAAGCCCGCCAGAACATCGGCTCGGTCGTCGTACCCGAAGTCGTTCTGGCCGCCTGGGGCTTTGCCCCCGAGGTCCATTATGTCGTGGGTAACACCACAGGCACCAGCATCGTGCTCGGGATGCCCGGCGACTTCACCCCGCCGTCTCGTTTCGTCCGCGCCGTGGCCTTTACCCAGTCCGCCATTCCAGCTGCGACCGGTGCCGAAACCGTTCTGAATGCTTTCCACATCCTGAACAACTTCGACATCCCCTTCGGCTCGACCCGGGTCGGCAATAAGGACGCCAATGGCAACATTCAAGCCGACGACACGCTCTGGACCAGCGCCGCAGACCTGACGACCCGGCAGTGCTACTTCCGCACCCATGAAAACACCCAGATCCGCGTCGTGGACCTGATGTCGATGGACCTCAACGCGCCCGCGATAATCAAGATCCCGATCACGGACCCGGAAGTCATCGTTCCGTTGGCGCCCAGAGGCCAACATGGCTCTGACCGCGAACGAACCTGAGAAGCCATTTCGCTTGCGGCATTTCATTCTGTGAACCCTTGCCCCATGCGCGGCGCGGTGGGCCTCCATCGTGCCGTCACGCTTTGGGGAAATCCGCGCATTCCGCGCGGGCACGTCTTTCAAAACCTTGCGCCGGACGCTAGTGTCATGGCGTCTCCCATCGGCATCCGTGCCGAGGGGAACCTTGGTGCAGGCGTCGTGCCCTTTCTCAAGGGAATGTCGCGGGCCTTGGGCAAGATCAGAAATGGCCGATCAACGGCCAGGTGCCTTTGGCGGGGCGCAGGCAGAGGGGCAAAGGATGGCAGGCATTCCACAGGGTCGCAGCTTTGGGTTCGGACCGGCGATGGTAATCACGGCAGCCCTCGCTCTTGCCGGATGTGAAGACGGCGCAAACCCCTTTGCCGGTTCAGGCGAAGACGCGGCCGGCAGCACGCAATCCGTCGAACTTGTCGAAAGCGATGTCGAAGCGCCCGAAGTCTTTCAGGTCACCGAAGAAGGCCTCTGGGATGGCCGCCCTTCGCTCGGCGGCGTCTGGGTCGCGCATCCCGACGTGACCGATCCCGAACGCGTCATCATCCGCAATCAGGCCAACGGAACCTTTGTCATCGGGGCGCTCTTCCGCCGCGAACGCGACAATCCCGGCCCCCTCCTCCAGGTCTCCTCCGACGCCGCCGAGGCGCTCCAGATGCTGCCCGGCGCCCCCGCCACGCTGAACGTGACGGCCCTTCGCCGCAACGAA
>JBGSWJ010000254.1:0-3283 GCA_041752495.1 Rhodobacterales bacterium | reverse complement strand
GGCAGCAGCCCGCGGGCAATCTGGCGGCCACGCTGATCTACAAGCCCTGGGCCACGGTGCCGGATGCGGCAAAGCGGTCGTTCCTTGCGGCCAATGCGCTGTTCGAGGCGCTGGCACTGTTTGCTGACAGAAGCCTGTTGTCGCTGAAATGGCCCAATGACGTTCTGCTGAACGGTGGCAAGGTGGCCGGCATCCTTCTGGAAAGCACCGGGCGCGGGCCGATGGTGGAGTGGTTGTCTGTCGGCGTGGGCGTTAATCTGGCAGGCGTGCCTGCGGGTGTGACGGGCGGGTTCCGTCCCGTGTCGTTGACTGGCGAAGGCGGGCAGGCGGTGAGTGCGGAGGATTTCCTGACAGTCCTTGCTTCGGCCTATGCGACGCAGGAATCCAAGCTTGAGGCGCTGGGGTTCCAGCGGATACGCGAGGATTGGCTGCGGAACGCTGCCAAGCTGGGCGAGACGATCACGGCGCGCACGATGCGCGAGGAATACAGCGGGATCTTTGATACGGTCGATATGGACGGGAACCTTGTCCTGATCACCGCGACAGGGCCGCAGATCATTCCTGCAGCGGATGTCTATTTTTGACAAAGGGCAGGGACGCGCAAACCCCGCCGGAAAGGACCGACCATGCTTCTGGCGATTGACTGCGGCAATACGAATACCGTGTTTTCGATCTGGGACGGGGTGAAGTTTCTGGGGACATGGCGCACGTCGACCGAATGGCAGCGGACGGCGGACCAGTACTTCGTCTGGCTGACATCGCTGATGCAGTTCCAGAAGGTCGAGGCGAAGATTGACGAGGTCATCATTTCGTCGACCGTGCCGCGCGTGGTGTTCAATCTGCGGGTTCTGGCGGACCGGTATTACAACTGCCGCCCGCTGGTGGTGGGCAAGCCGGATTGCCTGTTGCCCGTACCGCCGCGTGCGGATGCGGGGACACAGGTGGGGCCGGACCGGCTTGTCAACACGGCAGGGGCCTTTGACCGGCATGGCGGGAACCTGATCGTGGTGGATTTCGGCACCGCCACGACATTTGATGTGGTCGAGGATGACGGGGCCTATGTGGGCGGGATCATCGCGCCGGGGGTGAACACGAGCCTTGAGGCGCTGCACAGTGCCGCTGCCGCCCTGCCGCATGTGGATGTGAGCCGTCCGCAGCGGGTCGTGGGCACGAATACGGTCGCATGTATGCAATCGGGCATTTTCTGGGGTTACATCGGACTGGTGCGCGAGATATGCGCACGCATCAAGGCCGAACGCGACAGGCCCATGCGGATCATCGGCACGGGCGGGCTTGCATCATTGTTCGGGACGGCGGACGTTCTATTTGACCGGATCGAGGACGATCTGACGATGCACGGGCTGACCGTCATCCATAAATTCAACAAGGACCAGTGAATGCGCAGTGAAAGACTGATCTACCTTCCCCTTGGAGGCGCGGGCGAGATCGGCATGAACGCCTATGTCTATGGCTATGGCAAACCGGGGCAGGAACGGCTGATCGTCGTCGATCTGGGGGTAACGTTCCCGGATATGGACACCTCGCCGGGTGTGGACCTGATCATGCCGGATATCAGCTGGCTGGTGGCAAGGCGGGACCGGATCGAGGCGATCTTTATCACCCATGCGCATGAGGACCATGTCGGCGCAGTGGGGCATTTCTGGGACCGCCTGCGTGCGCCGATCTATGCACGAAAGTTCACGGCGGCGATTGCACAGAACAAGCTGGACGAACAGGGCGCGCCCCCGTCGGCGCTGCATGTCGTGGGTGCCTGGCCCGAGACGGTGACGGCGGGGCCGTTCGTGGTGGGTTTCTTGCCGGTCAGCCATTCGATCCCGGAAAGTGCCGGACTGGTTATCGACACGGCGGCCGGGCGGATCATCCATTCCGGCGACTTCAAGATCGACACGAACCCGGTCGTGGGCGAGGCGTTTGACCGCGAATTGTGGGAATCGGTGGCCCGGCCGGGCGTGAAGGCGTTGGTCTGTGATTCCACAAACGTGTTTTCGGGGCATCCGGGGCGGTCGGAATCGACGCTGGGGCCTGAGATTGAAAAGCTCTTGCGCGAGGCGACGGGGATGGTGGTTGCAACCACCTTTGCGTCCAACGTGGCACGACTGAAGACGATCGCACTGGCCGCGCAGAAGGCGGGGCGGACGGTGGTCCTGCTGGGCCGGGCGATGCGGCGGATGGTGGAGGCCGCGACCGAGACGGGGTTGCTCACCGGCTTCCCCAAGACGATCCCGCCCGAAGATGCGGCGTTCCTGCCGCGGCAGAATCTGCTGTTGCTGGTGACCGGATCGCAGGGCGAACGGCGGGCGGCAAGCGCCCAACTGGCGCAGGGGTCCTATCTGGGGCTGTCAATGAAGGAAGGGGATACGTTCCTCTTTTCGTCCAAGACCATTCCGGGCAATGAACGGGGCGTGATCAAGATCATGAACCAGTTGTCGGAACTGGGCGTGGATGTGGTGGATGATCCGTCGGGCAAGTATCATGTGTCGGGTCATGCGAACCGGCCCGATCTTGAGACTATGCATGACATCATCAAACCGCAGGTCCTGATCCCGATGCATGGCGAACACCGTCACCTGCGGGAACATGTGAAGATTGCCAAGGCCAAGGGGCTGACCGGGATCGTCGCGGTGAACGGGATGATGGTTGACCTTTCGGGGAACACGCCGAAGGTGGCCGAATACATCGAGACGGGTCGTCAGTATCTGGACGGGTCGGTGATGATCGGTGCGATGGACGGCGTGGTGCGGGACCGTATCCGCATGGCGCTGAACGGGCATGTGCTGGTGACGATGATCATTGATGAGAATGATGAGCCTTTGGGCGATCCGTGGTGCGAGCTGATGGGGCTGCCCGAGAAGGGGCGGTCGAATGCGGCGCTGGTGGATATTCTGGAGGCTGACCTGGGCCAGTTCGTCGGGCGGGCGGATCGCAAGACGATCATGGATGAAGAGAAGCTTGACAAGGAATTGAAGCGGATCGTCCGGCAGTCGGCCCAGAATGAGATCGGGAAGAAGCCCGAGGTGACGATCGTGGTGTCGCGGTTGTCGTGACGAGGGGGCGGGGTAAACCCCGCCCTACGCAGACAATGAGCGGGGTATGGTGGGTTTCACCCACCCTACGCAGACGATGAGCGGGGTATGGTGGGTTTCACCCACCATACGTGGCGGGCAAGTCGGGTCTTTTCGGCACAGTTGGGTTCGTCCGTCTACGAACAGACATAGACCGCGCCGCCGACGGTCACCACGGTGACGGCGGCGGCTGCCGCCGC
>JBGSWJ010000253.1:0-6129 GCA_041752495.1 Rhodobacterales bacterium | reverse complement strand
GGCCGGTTGGCCAGCGGCGAGACCAAAGCCCCCGATGATGAGCATATCGGCGATGCGGTCGGGGGCTTCGTTCCAGAAGGGGCCGTCCTTGGCGCGCAGCCCGCCTTCGATGGCGACCAACCCGTCGAGGAGGTTGCAGATGAGCCGCCCCTGACAGGCCACCGCGCCGATCAGGAGGAGGAGCCCGCCGAGACCTGCGCCTAACCAGTGGGAGGCCCAGAAGGCCCCGCCTGCGACTGCGGCAAAGGCGATGGAAGCCTGCGAGATGTGGTTGGGGGCCACATTCCGTGCCGCCAGTTGCGCGGCAAGCCTGCGCGCCCATCCGGCGTTGCGGGTTTCGATCGGGCGGCGGTTTTCAAGCGGGTCGGTCACGTCACGCTCCAGAACCAGCGGGTGAGGTGAAAGAAGACGGGGGCGGAAAAGATCAGGGAATCGATGCGGTCTACGACGCCGCCGTGGCCTGCGATGATATGGCCCCAGTCCTTGATCCCCCGGTCGCGTTTGATCGCGGACATGATGATCCCGCCCAGGAAACCGGCCAGCGCCACGATCAGAGCCATGACCCCGGCCCAGAGCGGGCCGAAGGGGGTGAGGCTGTGCAGCAGGACACCGGCAAGGGTGGTGGTGGCGATGCCGCCGATCAGCCCCTCCCATGTCTTGGACGGGGAGAGGGTCGGAGCGACCTTGTGGCGGCCTGTCAGCTTGCCCCAGATGTATTGGGCGACGTCCGAGAGTTGGACGACGAAGATGAACCAGGCGATCAGCCAGAGGCTGTTGCCGGGGAAATCCGGGAAGGAGAGCAGGAAGAGCGCGGGGATGTGGCTGGGGCCGTAGATGCAGGCGAAGAGTGCCACCTGAAGGGTCGCCATGCGTTGCAGGTAGTCCTTGGGCCCGGCGATGGCCGCGGCGAGCGACAGGGGCAAGTAGGCGTATACGGGCAGGAACACGGCGAAAAGGCCGTACCAGTCGGCCCAGATCAGCCAGTATTGGACTGGCAGGCCTACGAGGAAAAGCGCGAGCGTAGCGGTCCGCTCTGGCCCGGCCTGCGGGGTGATGGCGAGAAATTCGCGCAAGGCGGCAAGGGAGAGAAGGGCGAAGAGCACCAGCACCCCCGCCTTGCCAAAGGCGAAGGCCAGCCCCAACACGATCACCATCACCCACCAGGCGATGATGCGGGCGTTGAGGTTGATGATGACCTCGGTCGGGCCGAATTTCTGGCGCAGGATCAGCCCGGTGATCAGGGCCAAGACTAGGATCGTGCCGACCACGGCAAAAAGCGTGAGAAGGGCGTCGCCCCCGAACATGTCAGACGCTGCCCCGACCGGTCACTCTTGCGCCTCGTCCGGGTCGTTGCGGATGATCCGTTCGGCTTTGCGGCGGACGAGCATGGTGCGCAGGTCGTGCATGGCGAGAAGCAGGGTATCGGTGACCTCTTCCAGCTGGTCGTCAGTTGCGCGGGCCTGGGCCCATTGCGTGGTCAGGTTCAGGTGATCGACGGTGCGGAGGATGTCATCGACATCCCGCCGGGCCAGGAGCGCGACACGGTCGGCCAGCCAGCTGCGGATCGCGTCAAGATCGGCTTCGGTCAGCTGGTGGTCGCCATGCGGTTTGACGTCGCCGTTCTTGACGTTGACCATTGCGATCTGGTCAAGCTCGATCCGGCGCTGGCGGTTTTCGGTATCGACGCGGAAAACGGCTGCCCCATTCTCGCGGATGCGAAAATAGTAGTCGGGCAGGTCCTCTCCCATCTTTATCCCTTTCAGGTCAGACCTTTGCAGAAGGTCTGGATACGCGCACAGGCCTCGGTCAACTGGGCATCGGAGGTAGCGTAGCTGATGCGGAAGTTTGGCGAAAGACCGAAGGCCGCGCCAAAGACGACGGCGACCTCGGTCTCGTCCAGAAGGGCGGTGGCGAAAGCTTCGTCATCGGTGATGCTTGTGCCGCCTGCGCTGGTCTTGCCGATGCAGCCCGCGATGGAGGGATAGACGTAGAAGGCGCCTTCGGGCGTGGGGCAGACGATACCCGGCGCGTCGTTCAGCATACCCACGACCAGATCCCGCCGCCGCTGGAACAGGAGACGGTTGGGGGCGAGGAAATCCTGCGTGCCGTTGAGCGCCTCGACCGCCGCATACTGGCTGACGGAGCAGGGGTTGGAGGTGGATTGCGACTGCACCTTGCCCATCGCCTTGATGAGGGGGACGGGACCGGCGGCATAGCCGATGCGCCAGCCGGTCATGGCATAGGCCTTGGACACGCCGTTCACGGTGAGGGTGCGGTCGTAGAGGCGTGGTTCAACCTCGGCCGGGGTGCAGAATTTGAAGTCGTTAAAGACAAGGTGTTCATACATGTCGTCGGTCATCACCCAGACATGGGGATTGCGCATGAGCACATCGGTCAGCCCCTTGAGTTCGTCCCAGGAATAGCCTGCGCCCGTGGGGTTGGAGGGGGAGTTGAAGAGGAACCATTTGGTGTTGGGGGTGATCGCGGCCTCGAGCTGATCGGGGGTGATCTTGAAGGCGTTTTCGAGAGTGCCGGTGACAATCACCGGCGTGCCGCCTGCGAGCAGTACCATGTCGGGGTAGCTGACCCAGTAGGGGGCGGGGACGATGACCTCGTCGCCGGGGTTCAGCGTGGCCATGAAGGCGTTGTAGAGCACCTGCTTGCCCCCGGTGCCCACGGTCACTTGGGCGGGGGTGTAGGTGAGGTTGTTTTCGCGCAGGAATTTGGCGCAGATCGCCTTTTTCAGCTCGGGGATGCCGTCGACGGCGGTGTATTTGGTGCGGCCTGCGTTGATCGCGGCGATGGCGGCGTCCTTGATGTTCTGGGGCGTGTCGAAATCGGGCTCGCCCGCGCCGAGGCCGATCACGTCGCGCCCTTCGGCCTTTAGCTCTTGCGCGCGGGTGGTGACGGCAATCGTGGGCGATGGCTTTACACGGTCGAGCGTGGAGGACAGGAAGGACATCGGCATGCTCCGGGACTGGCGTTGTGAGGTCGCGCGTGTCATAGGGCGGCACAGAAGGTCGTTCAAGCAACAAGGGCGTAGCAGATGACCGAACCCCGCGAAATCACCATCCGGCGCCTGACGATGCGGTCGATGCGGCGCGGGATCAAGGAGATGGACCTGATCCTGCCCGCGTTTGCGGGGACGGCGCTGGCGGGCATGTCGGAGGCCGATCTGGCGCTGTATGAGGCGCTGCTTGCCGAGAACGATCATGACCTTTACGCTTGGGTCACGGGGACGGTTCCGGCCCCGGTGCCCTATGAGGACATGATCCGGGCGATCACGGCTGCGGCCACGGGCAAAGTCCTGCTTTGAGTCAAACTGTCGGCGCTTTGCCCGGCGCGCGCCCGGTGTGCCGCATTCTACTTAACTGATTTTTTGGCTTTTTGTTTCAATCCTGCCCCTCGGGAAGGCCAATAGAGAGGCAGGAATGACTGTTCACCATAATCTTGACCCGACCCGCCCGACCGGACGGTCGGCCGGGTTCATGTCCACCTATCTTGAGTCGTTGACGCTGGTCGAACGGCTGCACCGGCTGCTTCTGGACGTCATCAAGGACGAATTCGAACGGGTTGGCGTGCTGGAGATCAATGCCGTGCAGGCGCTTTTGCTGTTCAACATCGGAGAGCATGAGGTGACGGCGGGAGAGCTCAAGACGCGGGGCTATTATCAGGGCAGCAACGTCAGTTACAATCTGAAGAAACTGGTCGACATGGGCTATATGCACCATCAGCGGTGCGAGATTGACCGCCGGTCGGTGCGGGTCCGGCTGACGGAAAAGGGGCGGCGGATCCGGGATATCGTGGCGCGGCTGTTTGCGGCCCATGCCGAGGGGCTGGTCACGCGGGGCGTGGTCGACCCGGCGGGGATGGACAATATCACGGTTGTTCTGCGCCGGATCGAACGATACTGGGCGGATCAGATCCGCTATATCTATTGATCCAGTGCGGCGAACTGCCGGCTGGGCTGGGGCAGGGGGCCAAGGCCCACGGGGACGCCCTGAAGTTCGCGGATCAGCTTGCGTGTCATGGCGTTTTCGAAATCGGCAAAGCCGAGGGCCGTTTCGACAAAGGCATCGGCGCCCCGGATGACATGGGTCGCATAGTAGGTCGACAGTTGCTTGATATCCATCAGGCGGTTGTCACCCGGCTGGGTCATGCCGCCGATGACAAGGCCGTTGATAGTCACATCGCTGGGCACATCGACCGTTTCTGGCGCCGGGCCGGTGTTGGATTGGCCGTCGCCTGACAGATCAATCGTCCGGCGCCAGCATGGGCCGGCGTCGCTGATCAGTTCAAGGCCCGAGAGAAGGGCCGATCCGATGGCGGTGGACGCCGCCATGTCGCGTTCGCGGGGGGCACGGACCTGAAGGGCGATGGCGTTCAGAACCGCTTCAGAGGTGACATCGGTCAGGGGTACGATGAGTTTTGGAAATCCGGGCGGCCCGCTCCATTCAAAGATCGCAAGGCGGACCGGCGCCTCGGGCTGCATGAGGATGAGGTCGCGCACCTCGGGCGATTGGAGGGCGGCGGCCATGCCATTGACCTGAAGACGGTAGTCGTCGGCATCGACCGAGGCCGAGACGTCCATGCCGATGACCAGAACCTGCCGGCAATCGGCCAGGGCGGGGCCTGTCAGGACGAGCCCCGCCGCGAGAACGTGCAGGAGACGGTTTACCAATGCCCCGTGTTGGGCATGCTGGCCCAGGGTTCAGCCGGAGGAAGCGACGCGCCAGCCTGCAGGATTTCGATCGAGACATTGTCGGGCGAGCGGACAAAGGCCATGTGCCCGTCGCGCGGCGGGCGGTTGATCCGGACGCCGTTGTCCTGCAGATGCTTGCAGATTGCGTAGATATCATCGACCTCATAGGCCAGATGGCCGAAATGGCGGCTGTCATTGGGCAGGCCGTCGTCGCCGTCCCAGTTGTAGGTGAGTTCGACCGGCGCATCATCCTGCCCCGGGGGGGCCATGAAGATGAGCGAGAAGCGGCCCTTGTCATTGTCATAGCGGCGGATTTCGCGCAGGCCGAGAAGTTCGTAGAACGCCTTGGATTTCTCGAGATCCTTCACGCGGACCATTGTGTGCAGGTATTTCAGTGGCATGGGCAATCCTCCTTGATGTGGGCAAGCTAGCACGGACCGGTGCCGGGACCAGCCGTCAGAAGCTCGACCTGATCCCGAAATCGACGCTGAGATCGGCCGAATCGAACAGGTCGGCGTTGGATTGGGTCTGCGAGGCCGTGAAGGTGATCAGCGGTTCAAACCCGTAATACTGGATGTTGTTCAGGCCAAGGATGACGCTGACCCCGGAGGTGATGTCTTCGCGGGCGCCATAGGTATAGGCCGAGACAGGGAAGGTTTGGTAATCGAAATCGGCGGAAAGACCGATGTCGAAATTGCCGATGGGCTTGGCAAAGTCATAGCTTGCGCTGACCGTGAGACCCTGGAAACCGACATCTGCTATGTCGGTCAGGCTGTCGCGGACCGAGATGAACATGCCGATTTCGTCGCCCCAGCCAAGTTCGTGCAACCAGCGGCCCCGGGCGCCGATGTTGGGAAAGGCGTCGCCCTCTTCGATGCGGTTCTGATATTCGGCGAAAAGACCAAGGTTCAGTCTGTCAAAGTCGGTGGCGCGGAACTCGCGTCCGATCGATGCCTGAAGAAAGCGGATATAGGGGTCACCCCCATACCAGGTCTGGCCCCCCGAGAGGGCAGCCGTCCAGGGGCCGGAGGCGCCCTCGGTCAGCCAGCGGTGGGTCAGTGTGCCATAGATCGAATAGTCGGCATAATCACTGCCCCTGGCATCGGGCGCCATTTCGCGCGCCTGGGGGGACAGGGTGTATGTCCGGCCATAGAAGCGGGCGTCTACAAATGTTGCCGAATCCTCATCGGCATGGAGGCGGTAGGTCAGGTTCACGCCGCCCGAATACTGGATGCCGGAGAGGGCCCGCGCCTCGCCATCGAGGACGAATTCGAAGGGGAGGCCGGGGAGGATCAGGATCTCGCTCAGGCTGCCGCCGTTGACGTTGGAGGACGGGGCGATGCCGAAGGACAGCGAGATGGCGAGCGGGTTGCGGCGGCGGACGATGGCGTAGTCTTCGGCCACGGCGGCCCGCGCCTCGGGCGAGG
>JBGSWJ010000252.1:0-3301 GCA_041752495.1 Rhodobacterales bacterium | reverse complement strand
ACCGTTGGCCGCCTCTGGACCTCCTCCGTCGCCATCGGCCGCCAGCACGGGCTGACCCTTCAGGTCTTTGGCGAAACCGGCGGCCTGCGCTGGGCGCAGGAACAGCCGAACCAGCTGTTCTACATGCCGCTGGGCCAGCGCCTCCAGATCATCGAACGCGGCGAAGGCAACCTCTCGCCCGAGGCTGACCGGGCCAGCCGCGTGACCGTGGGCCATGCCGAAGGCATGCCGCTTGCCTTCGGCAACATCTACCGCGACCTGGCCGAAAGCCTGTTTGCCGCCCGCGAAGGCCGCACGCCCGACCCCGCCGTCAGCCTGTTCCCCAAGGCCGAAGACGGTCTGCGGTCCATCGCCGCCATCCACGCCGCCGTTGCCTCGGCCAAGGCCGAAGGGGCCTGGGTCGACGCAAGGCCCAGAATGTTCCGCTGAACCTCAGACGGGCAGGGGGCGCAACGTTCCCCGCTCGACAATATGGCAAGGAACGATCCGCGCCTCGGACGGACGGTCGGGATTGTCGAACGCCGCTTTCAGCAGATCAACTGCCGTGGCCACGATCTCTTCGAACGGCTGATGGATCGTGGTCAGGTTGATGTTCGACCAGCCCGCCATCTCCATGTCATTCAGCCCGATGACCCCTATATCGCGCGGCACGACCATCCCCGCCTCGGCAATCGCCGCCAGCGCCCCGATGGACAGCACATCATCCGCACAGAAATAGGCCTCGGCGGGTGGGCCCTTTAGCCGCCGCGCCATCTCCTGCCGCCCGTCCTCGAAAGTATAACTTCCGGCAAACCCCGTCTCGACCGTGGCCCCGCCCGCCTCGCCTGCCGCCACGAACCCCGCCATACGGTCCTGCGTCGTAGAAGCCTCCCTCGGCCCGCCGATAAACCCAAGTCGCCGGTACCCCCGCGCCAGCAATGTCTCGGCCGCCATCCGCCCCGCCCGGATATCCTCGATCGCCACGGTATTGACCTTGGGCACCGGATGAACCCGCCCAAAGGCATGCACCACCGGCACCTTCGCCGCGACAAAGGCCTGCGCAAAGGACTCGGGCAGATGCGAAGAGGCAAGGATCACGCCATCCACCGAATACTGCCGCAGCATCCCCACCGCCCGGTCCTGATCCCGCTCCTCGGACAGGTTGACAAGCAGCGGCCGGAACCCTTCTTTCTGCAATCCGCGCGTGAACTGGTCAAAGATCTGCAGGAACGCCGGGTTGTGAAAGTTGTTCGACACCAATCCGATCATCTGCGTCTTGCGGGTGGTCAGGCTGCGGGCAAGGATGTTCGGGCTATACCCCAATTCCGCCGCTGCGGCCTCAACCTTGGCCCGCGTCTTGGCCGAAACCGAGGCGCCCTTGGTAAAGGTCCGCGACACCGCCGCGCGCGAGACACCTGCGCGCTCGGCGACTTCCTTGAGGGTAATGGCCATGGCCTCGGACTGTCCGGAACTGAAAAGTATCGGTAAAGGTTAATGCAATGCAGTCGAACTGTCATGGCCTGCGCTTCAGATGTGATTGGATTCGTGTACTTCAATCAGGGGCTGTGTCTGGCTTTCAGCCCGGTCGCATCTGGTTGCTTTGGTTGCAATCCACCCCGCAATCGCGCAGACCGTAACCAAGGACCAACGTTCCCAAGGTGCCGCACATGACCCGCGTCCTGATCACCGGCACCGCCGGTTTCATCGGCTTCCATCTGGCCCGCCTCCTGCTGGACGAAGGGTTCGTCGTCCACGGCTATGACGGCATGACGGACTATTACGACGTCACGCTGAAACAGCGCCGTCACCAGATGCTTCTCCAGCGGCCCGGCTTTTCTGCCACCGAAGCGATGCTCGAAGACCGCGACACCTTCGACCGTATGGCAGATGACTTCCGCCCCGACGTCGTCATCCACCTCGCCGCGCAGGCCGGCGTCCGCTTTTCGCTTGAAAACCCCCGCGCCTATCTCGATTCCAACGTCATCGGCACCTTCAACGTGATGGAGGCCGCGCGGCGGCACCGGGTCCGCCACCTGCTGATGGCCTCCACCTCCTCGGTCTACGGCGCCAACGAATCCATGCCCTTCCGCGAGACGGACAAGGCTGACAGCCAGTTGACCATCTATGCCGCGACCAAGAAGGCAACCGAAAGCATGGGCCACGCCTATGCCCATCTCTACGATCTGCCGACCACGATGTTCCGCTTCTTTACCGTCTACGGTCCCTGGGGCCGCCCGGACATGGCGCTTTACAAATTTGTCGACGGCATCCTCAACAACCGCCCCATCGACATCTACAACCACGGCGACCTTTACCGCGATTTCACCTATGTCGACGATCTGGTCCGCGCCATCCGCCTCCTGCTCGACGCCGCCCCCGTGCGGCCCACAGATGGCATCGTCCCCGAAGGCGACAGCCTGTCCCCCGTCGCCCCCTGGCGCGTCGTCAACATCGGCAATTCCGACAAGGTCCGCCTGCTAGACTTCGTCGATGCGATCGAGGCCGCGACAGGCCGGCCCGCAATCCGCAATTACATGCCCATGCAACAGGGCGATGTGATGGCCACATGGGCCGATGCGGGCCTGCTCCAGCGGCTCACCGGCTACAGGCCCCAAACCGAAGTGCGCGAAGGGATCACGCGGTTCGTGGCCTGGTATCGCGACTACTACGGCGTCTAGTCTCTCTGCCTCAGGCGCCAAGCCCCGCCAGATCACGGCTCAGCGCACTGGTCTGCGCCAGCAGCGCCTGCAGACTGGCCAGCTTTTCCGCCTCGGTATTCCCCGTGGGCTGGGCCGACAGGACGGCGTTGATCTGATCCGCCTTTGCCGGATCAAGGTTGGTCGCCGCATTCCTCTGGTTCAGCAGGGTCAGCTGCGCCGCGGCAAGGCTGCTCTGCGTCGCCGCGATCTGCGCGGCAAGCGACGATTGCTCGGCCACTAGCGCATCATTGCGCGCCTGCGATTCGGCGACCGCCGCCTCTCCTGCGGCGATCCGGGCGTCATAGGTGCCGGTCGTCACCCCGGCCAGACCATTGATGAACCCGCCCGCCGCGGGGTCGCTGCTGGTTTCACAGGCCGCCACCGGCAGGATCAGGAAAGACGCGATCAGGATGTGCCGCATGGCGATTCCCCTAGATGTTTCTGGACAGGTCACTGGCAATCGCCCGCATTTCGGCAATCTGGCTCGACAGCGCGGCCAGCTCGGGATCAATCTGCGATCCGCTCGCCGTCGGCACAAGGCTGCGCGCCGACTGGAACTCGGCCTGACGGCTGGTGGCCCCGTTGATGGCGATCTGCATCTCGGCGAGGTTGGCCTGCGCCGC
>JBGSWJ010000251.1:0-4652 GCA_041752495.1 Rhodobacterales bacterium | reverse complement strand
GTAGCAGCCACTGTTGTCCTGGAACACGACCGAGGGCGAGGTGCCGGGGGGCAGGAAGGTGGCGACCTGGGGGGGCAAGGGCGCGGGGCCTGCGGGCTCGGGCTCCATCCCGGGGACGCCGGGGATGACGAGCGCCTCGGTACAGGCGGACAGGGCTGCGACGAACAGCAGGGGCGTCAGGCGGATCACGGTCTTCTCCTTGAGACTTGTCAGTTGACCGGACATTAGCGTGACCATTCGGTCATGGGTATGGGCGTTTGTCGTATATTGGCGGTTCACGGCCCGTTTCGTCATGGTACAACGACCGCCGTCTCGACCACCGCATGGAACAGCACATCCGTCCCCTTGGCGGCCCAGTCGGGGCTGATCTCTTCGGCTTCGTTATGGGACAGGCCGTCCACGCAGGGGCACATGATCATCACGGTGGGGGCGACGCGGTTGATCCAGCAGGCGTCGTGGCCCGCGCCCGAGATGATGTCCATGTGGCTGTAGCCCAGCGTTTCGGCGGCCTTGCGGACGGTTTTCACCAATGTCGGGTCAAAGGTGACGGGGTCGAAATGGCCGACTGGTTCGATTTCGAACCCAAGGCCAAGGGCATCGGCGATTTCGGGCGCCTCGGCTTCGAGTCGGGCGCGCATGCCGTCGAGTTTTGCCTGATCGGGCGAGCGGAAATCGACCGTGAACACGGCGCGGCCGGGGATCACGTTGCGCGAGTTGGGATAGACATTGGCCTGTCCCACGGCACCAACGGCACCGGGTTGATTGTCCATCGCGATCGTGTGGACGAGTTCGATGATCCGCGCCATTCCAAGGCCCGCGTTGACGCGCATGTTCATGGGCGTTGATCCGGTATGCGCATCGCGGCCCGTCAGCGTGATCTGAAGCCACCAGAGGCCCTGCCCGTGGGTGACGACGCCGATCGCTTTGCCTTCGGCCTCAAGAATCGGGCCTTGTTCGATATGGAGTTCGAACATGGCGTGCATCTTGCGGCTGCCCACGGGTTCGTCGCCGACCCAGCCGATGCGTTTGAGTTCGTCACCGAACCGCAGGCCGTTGGCATCCACCCGGTCATAGGCCCAGTCCTGCGCGTGGATGCCTGCGAACACGCCAGAGGCGAGCATCGCGGGGGCATAGCGGGTGCCTTCTTCGTTCGTCCAGTTGGTCAGAACGATGGGGTGTTTCGTCTTGATGTTGAGGTCGTTCAGCGTCCGGAGAACTTCGAGACCGCCGAGGACGCCGAGGACACCGTCGTATTTGCCCCCTGTGGGCTGGGTATCAAGGTGACTGCCCATGTAGACGGGCAGCGCATCGGGATCGGTGCCTTCGCGGCGGGCAAACATATTGCCCATCGTGTCCACGCCCATCGTGCAGCCTGCGGCCTTGCACCAGCTGGCGAACAGGTGGCGGCCCTTGCTGTCATCATCGGTCAGCGTCTGGCGGTTGTTGCCGCCCGCAATGCCGGGGCCGATCTGCGCCATTTCCATCAGGCTGTCCCAGAGGCGCTCCCCGTTGATCTTCAGGTTGGCTCCTGGTGCTGACATGGGCAGTCTCCGTCGGTCTGATCGGGGTTGATCGGCACAAAAGCCCATCCCGTGGGGGGCGGGAGGAGGAAGACCCCCCACGGAAAGGGCTTGATTTGACCATTCGGTCAAAGCAACGCTAGCAGAGGGCTGGGGACAGTCAAGGCGAGAGCGCGGCTTTTGGGCATCGGCCCGGATATGAGGCGAATGCTGCATCTTTGACGCGCCAATGCCCAAGGAATAGTCACCACCCCGCCCGAAAGGCCGTTCATGGACAACACCGCGACCCGGACCCGCATCCAGACCAAGAACCGGCAGGCCATTCTGGACGCGGGCCTTGCGGTGTTTGCGCAACAGGGGTTCCGGGGGGCCACGCTCGATCAGATCGCCAAGGCGGCCGGGCTGTCAAAGCCGAACCTTCTTTACTACTTCCCCTCCAAGGAGGCGATCCATGTCGCGCTTCTGGCGGGGTTGCTGGACACCTGGCTTGACCCTTTGCGGGCCTTGGATGCCGATGGCGATCCAGTGGGCGAGGTGCTGGCCTATGTGCGCCGCAAGCTGGAACTGTCGCGCGACTTTCCGCGCGAAAGCCGTTTGTTTGCCAATGAGATACTGCAGGGCGCGCCGCGCATCGGCCCGGCGCTTTCGGGCGAGCTGAAGGAACTGGTGGACGAAAAGGCAACTGTGATCCGGGGTTGGGCAGCGGCAGGACGCATCGCAGAAGTAGACCCTTATCACCTGATCTTTTCGATCTGGGCAATGACCCAGCATTATGCCGATTTCGACGTGCAGGTGCATGCCGTACTGGGGCCGGAACGGGCCGACCCCTACCCTTCGGCCGGGGCTTACCTTGACACGCTGTTCCGCAGTCTGCTGACCCCTCGCAACGTCACCTGACACCGGAGTCTTGCTGCCGCAATGCAGCAAGCGTATTGTCCGGGGTCTGGGTCTGTCCCAGATCACGGATTCGATAGGTCAGCCATATGTCCTCGACACCAGCCGAAGCGACGGACGGAAAAGGTCCTCACGCGCATCGGCCCCAAAAACTCTGGCTTCTTGTGGTCGGCAGTATCGGGGTTGTTTACGGGGATATCGGGACAAGCCCGCTTTATGCCCTGCGCGAGTCGCTCCATGCGGCAGGGCGCGATGGTCTGGTCGAATCTGAAGTGATCGGAATCGTGTCGCTTCTGATCTGGACGCTGACACTGATCGTGACGATCAAATATGTCATCCTGATCCTTCGGGCCGACAACCGGGGCGAAGGCGGGACGCTGTCGCTGGTCGCGCTGACGCAGCAGGCGCTGGGGCACCGGGCCAAGTATATCCTTGCCCTTGGCATTATCGGGATGTCGCTGTTCTTTGGCGATGCAGTGATTACGCCGGCGATTTCGGTGCTGTCGGCGGTTGAGGGCCTGAAACTTGTCACCCCGGCGTTCGAGCCGTTCGTCATTCCGATGACGCTGCTGATCCTGACGGGGCTGTTCTGGGTGCAAAGCAAGGGGACCGGCAAGGTTTCGGCCTTTTTCGGGCCGATCACGCTGGTCTGGTTCATCGTGATGGCGATCCTTGGCGCGGCGCATGTCGGTGACAGGTTCGACATTCTTTTCGCCTTGAACCCGATCAATGCCGTCGGTTTCGTCTTTGGGCACGGGTTTGGCGCCTTGCCGGTGATGGGGTCGGTCTTTCTGGCCGTCACCGGGGCCGAGGCGCTTTATGCCGACATGGGCCATTTCGGCAAACGGCCGATCCGGATTGCCTGGGCCTGGGTCGTGTTTCCGGCGCTGGCGCTGAGCTATTTCGGGCAGGGCGCGCTGGTGCTGGCGCATCCCGAATATGCGGAGAACCCGTTCTTTCTGATGGCGCCGGACTGGTTCCTGTTCCCGTTGGTCATCCTTGCGACCGTGGCCACCGTCATCGCGAGCCAGGCGGTGATTTCGGGCGCGTTTTCGATGGCGCAGCAGGCGGTGCAGATGGGCCTTCTGCCCCGGCTTGAAATCCGGCACACATCGGAATCGCAGCGCGGGCAGATCTATATGCCGCGGGTGAATTTCTACCTTTATGTCGGCGTGATGATCCTTGTCGTGGCATTTGGCAGTTCGACAAGCCTTGCCAGCGCCTATGGCATTGCCGTGACCGGGGACATGGTCATCACCTTGACACTCGCCACGATCGTGTTCCTGAAATTCTGGAAATGGCGGCCTTGGGTGGTCTTTGCCGTGATTGCGCCGATCCTGTCGGTCGAACTGGTGTTCCTCGGGTCGAACCTGATCAAGGTGTTTGATGGTGGCTGGGTGCCGCTGGCGATGGCAGCGAGCCTTGCCCTGATGGTCTGGACGTGGATCACGGGGACGGCCTATGTGCAGAAAAAGGCCCGCGCCACAACTGTCAGCCTTGATACGCTGCTGAAGTCGATCGAGAACAGCAAGCGGCTGTCCACCGCGCCATCGACCGCGATCTATCTGACATCAGACCCCGACATGGCGCCAACCGCGCTGATGCATAACATCAAGCACAATCATGTTTTGCATGAACGCAACCTGATCGTCACTGTGGGTGTGGCCAACACACCCTATGTCACCGACACGGACCGCGTGCAGATCGAGAAGATGGGCGAAAGGTTCAGCAAGATCAGGCTGTCCTTTGGCTATATGGAAGAGCCGAACGTGCCAAAGGCGCTGGCGCTGGCGCGCAAGCAGGGGGAACGGTTCGAAATCATGTCGACCTCGTTCTTCCTTAACCGCCGCAGTTTCCGGTCGGCCAAGAACGAGGGCCTGCCGATCTGGCAGGAGAACCTGTTTGTGGCGATGACGAAATCGGCGTCGAACGCGACCGATTTTTACCGCCTGCCCGCGAACCGGGTGATCGAACTGGGGCAGCAGCTGACGATCTAGGCCGCGGCGGCGACCTGCATGTCGGCCAGCACCGCCGCCGTGATTTCAAGCGAGCGGACCCGGGCGGCGTGGTCGTGGATCATGCCGGTCACCATCACCTCGTCCGGCTGA
Source organism: Rhodobacterales bacterium (assembly GCA_041752495.1). Lineage (GTDB taxonomy): Bacteria > Pseudomonadota > Alphaproteobacteria > Rhodobacterales > Rhodobacteraceae > JAPLPE01. The sequence goes on along the minus strand of JBGSWJ010000251.1, from coordinate 130 downwards.
TAGCGGTCGATCAGCGCGCCAAGCTGGCGGCGGACAGTGGCAGGGCTTCCCACGGCGGAACAGGACAGCGCCCGGTCCACGTCGGCCATCAGTTGTGGCGACACCTCGGACAGGTCGTGCACCGGCGCGG
>JBGSWJ010000250.1:0-3822 GCA_041752495.1 Rhodobacterales bacterium | reverse complement strand
GGCCGTCGGCGCGCATTTCGGACGCCGTCAGCATCGCCAGTTCGATGACTTCGGGCGTCGGGTCCTGCGCCTGTGTAGAGGCAAGGACCCAGGGGCGTTCGGGCGGGCGCGGCGCCTTGCTCACGCCGGTGGGCAGGGTGCAGTAACTTTGCTCCCGCGTCCAGTCCTGCATCTCTTCCCGCTTGTTGCTGTTGGTCATGGGGCCCCAGTCGGCCGCGACACCCCGCCAGCGGCCGTCATAGACCGCCACGGCATGATCGCGCGCGACGTTCACGGCCATGATCCTGATGGCGCAGGACAGGTTCGCTTCGGGGTCGTGGAGTTCCTGTCCGGTGCGCGCCTCGCAGCCATATTGGCGGGCGGTTGACGGCAGAATCTGGAACAGGCCGTGATATAGGCCGCCGCCGCCGACTGCCGAAGGGTTGAACGTGCTTTCGTGCCGGGCGAGGGCCGAAATCATGCCGACCCAGAAGGAATCGCGCCGGACTTCGTTGTTGCGGGTATATGCGGGGCACCAGAGGTTGATGTCGGCGGGGACGATATCGCTCAGGTCTTGGCTTTGCGCGTTGATGGCGGTCATTGCGGCTTCGGTCCAGGCCAGCGTTCCGGCGCGCTCGTCCCAGCGGGCGCGGGGCAGAAAGTCTTCGCGGGCCAGAGGGCGGACGATTTCGCCAAGCGGAAGACCGCGTTGATGCGCAACGTCTCTTCCGACCGGACGGGCGGGGTGGGCAGGCTGCCGGTGGCATGCAGGCTGGCCAGAACGGCAGCGGTTGACGTGTTATGCGACAATGACAGGGGTGGCGGGACCGGCACCACCGGCAAGGAGGCCGTGATGTAGGCGGCGGAGGCGGACGGAACAAGGTTTTCGCCGGGCAGGGCTGGCGTCTCGGCAGAAGCCACCAGCCCCGTCAGCCCCAGCATCCCTGCCAGTATCCCCCCCAGGATCCAGTTTGGCGCGAGCATGTGTGTTAACATGCCTTAACGACCCGAGGTCAGGCAACAAGAATCTTTTGTTTGTTCTGAGGGTGTTAGCTGGGCCATCTCATGCTGAACATGAGGATGGCCCGCTAAACGGCGGTTTCAGTCAGCCCTGGCAGTAGCTTTGGGACGAGACCCAGGCGGCCATGGCGCGGCGCTTTTCGGCGCTGGCGAAGGGGCCCCAGTCGGCGGCCAGACCGCCCCGGTTCGCAGCGACGACGCCATCACGCGTCACGGTTTCGGCGGCAATTCTGACAGCACATTCAAGGTTTGCCGCACCGTTCCTCAACTCCGCGGCCGAGTCTGCGGGGCAGTCATACAGACGGGCGGTGCTGGGCGAGATCTGCACGAGGCCGAACCACTGGCCACCGCCGCCGACAGCGGCAGGGTTCCATGTGCTTTCGAAACGGGCGAGCGCGGAAAGAAGGCCGGCCCAGAAAGCGGCGCGTTCTTCGTGGTCGGCTTCGAGGTAGCCGGGGCACCATGTGCCGATGTCACCGGGAACTTCGCTGAGGAGCGCCACACCTTCGGTTTGCAGGGCTGCCAAGGTTGCTTCAGTCCACTGTTCGCCTTCGGGGCGGTGATCCCACTGCATAACGGGAAGAACGTCGGCGGGCGGGGGTTCCGGGGTTGCGCAGGCAATCAGCGGAAACATCAGGCCAAGGGCGGATAGGCGACCGAGCGAGCGGCAGGTGTCAAGAAGGGTCAATAGTCGGGCTCCAGCAGTTTCGACCCGGGCGTCGTAGGACACGGTTCGCAACAACGTCGAGTCGACCGGACCGGAAAAGACGGTTTTCGGCAGATTCACGCTGACCGCGACTTGAATCCGCCGATGGGCCTACAGGTGCCCGGTGGCTTGATGAACGGCGCATCTGGCCCTAGAGAGTGCGAAACCTGAAAGGATGCGGCCATGCTGGACCTGACCTATTCTGCACCGAAACCCAAGGTGATCGCGGGCGCCAAGGGCGACTGGGAACTGGTTATCGGGCTTGAGGTTCATGCGCAGGTTGCGACGAACGCCAAGCTGTTTTCGGGGGCATCGACCCTGTTCGGGGCGGAACCCAATTCCAACGTGGCGTTCGTGGATGCGGGGATGCCGGGGATGCTGCCCGTCATCAACGAAGGCTGCGTGGCGCAGGCAGTGCGGACGGGGTTGGGCCTGAAGGCGCAGATCAACCTGTGGTCGGCGTTTGACCGGAAGAACTATTTCTACCCTGACCTTCCGCAGGGGTATCAGATCAGCCAGCTGTATCACCCCATCGTGGGCGAGGGCGAAGTGATCGTGGAAATGGGCCCGGGTGTGGCCCGTCGCGTGCGGATCGAGCGCATCCATCTGGAACAGGACGCGGGCAAGTCGATCCATGACATGGACCCGGCGATGTCATTCGTTGACCTGAACCGGACGGGCGTCGCGCTGATGGAGATCGTGTCGCGCCCCGATATCCGGGGGCCGGAGGAGGCTGCGGCCTATGTCGGCAAGCTGCGCCAGATCATGCGGTATCTGGGTACCTGTGATGGCAACATGCAGAACGGGAACCTGCGCGCGGATGTGAACGTGAGCGTCTGTCGGCCGGGCGATTATGAGCGGTATCAGGAAACGCAGGACTTTTCGCATCTCGGCACGCGGTGCGAGATCAAGAACATGAACTCCATGCGGTTCATCCAGATGGCGATTGAGTATGAGGCCCGCCGTCAGATCGCGATCATTGAGGATGGCGGCAAGGTCGTGCAGGAAACACGGCTTTACGACGTGGACAAGGGCGAGACGCGGTCGATGCGGTCCAAGGAAGAGGCGCATGATTACCGCTACTTCCCCGATCCCGACCTGCTGCCTTTGGAGATCGAGCAGGCCTGGGTAGACGGGATCAAGGAAAGTCTGCCGGAACTGCCGGATGCCAAGAAGGCGCGGTTCGTCCTGTCCTTTGGCCTGTCGGAATATGATGCCAGCGTCCTGACCGCCGAGGCCGAGGATGCCGCCTATTTCGAGGCAGTTGCCGAAGGCCGGGACGGCAAGATGGCCGCGAACTGGGTCATCAACGAATTGTTCGGGCGGTTGAAGAAGGACGGCAAGGGGATCAGCGACAGCCCGGTCAGCCCGGCGCAACTGGGCGGGATCATCGACCTGATCGCCAAGGGCGACATTTCGGGAAAGATCGCCAAGGATTTGTTCGAGATTGTTTATGCCGAAGGCGGCGACCCGGCGCAGATCGTGGAATCGCGCGGGATGCGGCAGGTCACGGATACGGGCGCCATCGAAGCCGCCGTGAACCAGATCATTGCCGACAATCCGGCGCAGGTGGAAAAGGCCAAGGCCAACCCGAAACTCGCCGGGTGGTTCGTGGGTCAGGTGATGAAGGCCACGGGCGGCATGGCGAACCCGGCGATGGTGGACGAACTTGTGAAGGCCAAGCTGGGTCTTTGACCACGAGATATGGCGGGCGGCCGGGTGGGGGACACCACATCTGGCGCTGCCTGATTGTCTTGGAAATCCTTGGCCTTGGCGGCCGCAGTTGATATGATCCGTCCCAATCAAGGGAGTGTCTGATGCCCAAGTATGAATACCGCGTCCTGCCTGCGCCCAAGCGCGGGCTCAAGGCCAATGGGGCCAAGACGACCGAGGAACGGTTTGCCCAGGCGCTTCAGGTCATCATGAATGAGCTTGGCGCGGATGGCTGGGAATATGTCCGGTCCGACATGCTGCCTTGCGAGGAACGGCAGGGGCTGACGGGCAAAACGACGACCTATCAGACGATGCTGGTGTTCCGCCGCACGACTGACGTTGCCGCCGCCGTCACGCCGCGCGCGGTGCAGGAACAGACCGCCCTGCCCCCGCTTGTCCTGCGG
>JBGSWJ010000249.1:0-3178 GCA_041752495.1 Rhodobacterales bacterium | reverse complement strand
GCCCGCCTTCTACCGCGACCGCTTTGCCCAACACGTCAGGCGCAGCCTGTCCCATGACGGCGGCCTGACCTGGACGGCCCCCGCCCCGACCGACCTGCCCAACAACAACTCCTCGGTCCAGGCGATCCGGCTGGCCGACGGGCGGATCGCCATGGTCCTGAACCCGATCAGCGCCGCCCAATCCACCGCCCGCCGCACCTCGCTCTATGACGAGATCGAGGGTAAACCCGATTCCGGCACCAGCATGGTTTCCGAAGGGCCAAAGGCCATCTGGGGCGTCCCACGTGCGCCAATGATACTGGCCCTGTCCACCGACAACGGCGCCAGCTTTCCTGTCCGGATCGACCTTGATTCCGGCTCGGGCTACGCCCTGTCGAACAACTCGGTCGAAGGGGTCAACCGCGAACTCTCCTATCCGTCGATCCTGCAGGACAGGGATGGCAGCCTGCACATCGCCTACACCTACCACCGCCGGGCCATCCGCTATGTCCGGATCGCCCTGCCCGGCGCAGCGTGACGGATCAAGTTCAACGGCAGGCAACAGATGCAAGCAAAAGGCACGGGCAAAGGCCTGCCGTCCGCCAGTCGATCCAGATCTGTCTCTTTGATCAATGGCCGCGCGACAGGATCCCGCTTTGGAAACGCCTTGGCATCACATACGGTCCAAGGATGATCGCGACGACAGAACACCTTTCAGTCAAAGGTGTTCGCAATACTCAAGCACAAAGAGTTTAGGTTGGTGGAGCCAAGGGGGATCGAACCCCTGACCTCTTGCATGCCATGCAAGCGCTCTCCCATCTGAGCTATGGCCCCAACCGGGTGCAGCCCCTTCGGACTGCGTGGCGCTGTCTATGTGCGGCTCCGACCGAGTTCAAGAGGAAAAATCCCGGTCGGGCCGTCAAAGATCGCGCAAATCTCAACGGTCGTCGTCGTCCGCCGCAACGTCACCCAGCTCGTCGAACGAGACATCGTCTTCTTCGTCGTCCTCAAGCACTTCATCGCCCAGATCAACGTCGTCCTCGGTCTCTTCGTCGTCGAGCAGCAGATCGTCCTCGTCATCAAGGACCTTCAGCTTCTTGGTCTGCGCATCTTCGGCATCGGCCACCATCGTGCGGCTCTTGCCAAGGTCAAGCGTCACGATCTGGCCGGTATAGGGGCTCACGATCGGATTGGCGTTCATGTCATAGAACCGCTTGCCCGTGGTCGGGCAGATGCGCTTCTTTCCCCATTCGGGTTTGGGCATGGAAAATCCCTTCAAAATCTGGTCAGGACGGCAAGGCGGCTGCCGGTGGGGGTGCTTTGTCTTGCGGCGGATCGGTGTCCCCTGCCATAAGCGGGCTGGCGTGTAAAGCCTCTGGCGTGGTCGTCCGGCCCGGAACGTTGCAAGGAGAAGCGCATATGGGCGAACATGTCCTGCCCGGCAACCCCCCGATCACCGTTTCCTTCCGGAAATCCGCCCGGGCGCGGCGTATGTCGCTGCGCGTGTCCCGCGTGGATGGCAAGGTGACTCTGACCCTGCCGACCGGGGTGCCGGTGCGCGAAGGTCTGGCCTTCGTGAAAGATCGTGAAGGCTGGCTGCGCGGCCACCTTTCCCGCATGGGGCCTTCGTCGGTTGCAACCTTTGGCGCTACGATTCCCTATCGCGGGCTACCGTTGCGCCTTGTCCCCGGCCCCGTCCGCAAACCTACGTTGCAAGGGGCCGACCTTGTCCTGCCCGACGATCCCGCCCGCGCCGGGGCGCGCCTGCAAGCCTTTCTGAAAACCGAGGCACGCGACCGCCTTGCCGCCGCCTCCGACCATTACTCCGGCCTCCTTGGCCGCCCCTACCGCAAGCTGACGCTGCGCGACACGCGGTCCCGCTGGGGCTCCTGCTCGCACGAAGGCGATCTCATGTATTCCTGGCGCCTTATCATGGCCCCGCCCGAAGTGCTCGATTACGTCGCGGCCCACGAGGTGGCCCATCTGGCGCAGATGAACCACTCCCCCGCCTTCTGGTCGGTCGTTGAACGGCTTTTCCCCGGGCACGAGGATTGCCGCCGCTGGCTGCGCACCCATGGCGAAACCCTGCACCGGGTGCGATTCGGCTGATTGACCGGCGCGGCATTTGTGATCACAAATACCGCATGATCCCGCCCCGCACCCCCGATCCCGCTGGCGTTGCCCATGACCGCGTCTACCGCTCGCTCCGGTCCCGCATCATGCATGGCGAACTTGAACCCGGAGAGGCGCTGACAATCCGGGGCATCGCCAAACATTACGAGGTGTCGATGACCCCCGCCCGCGAATCGGTGCGCCGTCTGGCCGCCGAAGGGGCGCTGCAACTCTCCTCCTCGGGCCGCATATCGACCCCCGCCCTGTCGAACGATCGGATCGAGGAACTTGCTACCCTCCGCGCCCTTCTTGAACCCGAACTCGCCAGCCGCGCCCTTCCCCGCGCCCACTTTGCCCTGATCGACCGGCTCGAGGTCATCAATCAGGGCGTCAGCCAGATGGTCGCCCGGCAGGATGCCTCGGGCTATATCCGCATGAACCTCGAATTTCACCGCACGCTTTACCTCCGTGCGCAGGCCCCGGCGATCCTCGCCCTGACTGAAACCGTCTGGCTCCAGCTTGGTCCCACGATGCGCGCGCTTTACAGCCGCCTGAAACGGTCCGACCCGCCCTATCACCACAAGCTGATCCTAGCCGCGCTCAAGGCCGGCGACGAACCGGGCCTGCGGCTGGCCGTGCGGACGGATGCCACGCAGGGGCTGCGGATGCTGAAAGGGTAAGGTGCGTTCCGGTTCCCCGCATGCCGGACCGGGCCCGATGCCATTGGGACGCCCCGCCACCGTCGCTCTCCGCTCAGAGGCACCCCCGCGCAACGACCCCGACAACTGCCGCCCAATCCGACTGTTGCCCCACGTCTTGACTTATCCGACAATTTCAATCAACAATTCCATCAGCCAACCCGAACGACCGGGCCAGCCCGAATCACGCCGATCCCCATCGTCCTGAAAAGGCTATGCCATGCCCACAGATCAGCCCCCCGCACCCCCGCCCGCATGGGACGCCGCCCAGCTGACCGGCCCCGGCGGGGTCGCCCTGATCCGACTTGATGACAAGACCTACACCCTGCGCATCACCCGCGCGGGCAAGCTGATCCTCACCCGATGACCGCCCATTCCCCCGCCCCCTG
>JBGSWJ010000248.1:0-6585 GCA_041752495.1 Rhodobacterales bacterium | reverse complement strand
ATGGTCGCTGGTGCGCGGGACCGGGCGGCGCGGGAGCGGGAACGGCTGGAGGCGGCGCAGCAGCGACAGATGCTGAACATCGTGGCGACAGTGCTGCCGATGCTGAAGACGCGGGATACGCTTTTGGTGGGTGCGGGGCTGGCGATGGTTCTGTGGCTGGCGGGACAGGGTAAGGACAAGGGGCCGGAGGGCTGAGGGCGGCTTTTCGGGACGCTCGTTCCGCGCGGGCGCGCGGCCTCGCTGGGGTGAGGTGGGTTTCACCCACCCTACAGGTAGGACATCGCGTTCAGGGTGACGAATGCGCCGATGACGCCGATGACGATGGCGATGATGGCGGCATTGTTGCGCGCGAGGAAGCCCTTGAGGCGGTCGAGCGGGTCGACGGCGGCTTCGCCTTTCCACAGGAAGAGGAGCCAGGGGGCGGCGATGCCAATGCAACTGACCAGGGTGAAGACGACGAGGGCCACGATCTGGGCCAGCGGCGAATAGGTGACCGAGGCTATGGCGAAGGCGCCGGAGGCCACCAGAAGCGCATTCTTTGGGTTCAGGACGACGATGACGAAACCGAGGCCGAATGCGGCGGGGGTGTTCACCGATTCGATGGCCTTCATCCAGCCGGGCAATGCAGGGTCCTGATCGGCTGACGCCCGGGCGTTCCATTTGACGCCCGAGAGGAACACGAGGCCCAGCCCGATGATGACGCGGAGCCAGAGCATCCAGCGGGCGGGGCTGTCGCTGCCGGGGGCAATGACATCGGCCATGAAGAGAACGGCGCCGCCGAGCGCGATGAAGGCTGCTGCATAGCCCAGAAGGAAGGCTTTGAGCACGAGCATCTCTCCCCGAGTGAGGAGGATCAGGGGGATGGTGATGATGGGCAGGGTTGCGAAGACGATGCCGATGGCGATGGGGAGGGCGGCGGCGATGGCGGCGAACATGGGAACCTCGGGCGAAGGCGGTATTGGCCGCAGGGAACGGGATTCGGTGGCGGCGGGCAAGGGAAATGCGGCGGTCAGGCGTTAAGGCGACTCGGGGTGAGGCGGGGGTGCTTTATAGGCGGAGCCTGTTTTTGCGACAGATGGTCGTTTTTTGTGCCGCTATTTGTTTCGCCCTGATTGTGGCCCTCGGGGGCTGCCTGCAGAAGTGGCAGAGGCGCAGGGGCGCAAGTGTCTGACAGGGAATAGTTTTCCATGATCGCTGCCTAAATGCTGAGCGGTCATTGAAATTGCACGATTTTTTGACGCCGGGCGAATCGCTGATCCAGATGAGCGCTGACAGGGACCAACCAGGAGCCAGACCATGCTTGAGACGAAGATTTCCCGCCGTTCGATCCTGAAATCGGGCGCGGCCGGATTTGCCGCGGCGGCCTTGCCGCTGGGTTTTGCCACAAGGGCGATGGCCCAGACGCCGGTGATTTTGGGCGTGGTCTATGTCGGCCCGCGGGACGACTTTGGCTGGAACCAGGCGCAGTCGGTCGCGATTGAAGTGCTCAAGACCGTACCGAACGTGACCGTGATCGAAGAAGAGAACGTGCCCGAGACGGACGCTGTCACGCAGTCGATGGAATCGATGATCAATCTGGACGGGGCGAACCTGATCCTTGGGACGTCGTTCGGATACTTTGACCCGTTCATGATCGATCTGGCCAAGAAATACCCCGACGTGCAGTTCCGCCATGCGGCGCCGCTGTGGAACGATACGATGCCGATGAACCTGGGCAGCTATTTCGCCTATCTCAATCAGGCGCATTATGTGAATGGGGTCGCGGCAGGGCTGTCCTCGCCCACGGGCAAGCTGGGTTTTGTGGCGGCCAAGCCGATCCCGACGGTGCTGTCCAACATCAACTCGTTCCTGCTGGGGGCGCGGTCGGTCAATCCGGCGGCGACGGTGCAGGTGATCTTTACCGGCGAATGGTCGATGCCGGTGCGCGAGGCGGAGGCCGCCAACGCGCTGGTCGATGCGGGCTGCGATGTGCTGACCTGCCATGTGGACGGGCCGAAGGTCGTGATCGAGACGGCGGAATCGCGCGGCGTGAAGTGCTGCGGCCACAATGCCGATCAGGGGCCGCTGGCGCCGAACGGGTTCATCACCGGGGCGGAATACAAGTGGGTGACCATCTATTCGATGTTCGCCGACATGCTGGCCAAGGGCGAGACGCTGCCGAACGTCGTGGTCGGCGGCTATCACAACGACATGGTACAGAATTCGGCCTATGGCGCGGGCGCTACGCCCGAGGCCATCGCGGCGGCGGATGCGGCGATTGCCGCGCTGAAGGGCGGGATGCCGATTTATGTTGGCCCGCTGAAGGACAATCAGGGCAACCTCGTGATTGAAGGGACGATGGACAACTATGATCCGGTTCTGGATGGCATGAGCTATCTTCTGGAAGGCGTGATCGGTTCGACGACCTGATCTTTCCCGATCCCGGCCGGGACATGTGTCCCGGTCGGGTCTGGCTGTTTGCATGGCAGCGCGGAACGCCCTGACGGGGCAAGAGGGACAGATGGCGGATATCACGACAGGATCATTCGGGGGCGGCGCGTCCACGGTGCGGCTGCGGGCGGCGCTTGAAAAGATTGCGATTCCCGTGGGGGCGCTGATCGTTTCGGCGCTGTTGTTTTCTGTGTTCCTGCTGGCCTTGGGCAAGAACCCCCTGACGTTCTATGCGCTGATCTGGCAGGGCGGGTTTGCGAGTTCTTTCTCCATCCAGAACACGTTGCAGCGGGCGGCACCATTGATCCTGACCGGTCTGGCCTTTGCGGTGCCGGCGACCATCGGGCTGACCATGATCGGGGCCGAGGGCGCGCTGGTGCTGGGCGGGTTTGCGGCGGCGGCGATTGCGGTGCCATTGGTCGGGGCCGAGGCTCCGGTCGCGTTGACCATGCTGATCATGGTGGCGTTCGCCATGGCGGCGGGGGCCATGCTCACGATGATTGCGGGGTGGCTGCGCCATGCGCGCGGAGTGAACGAGACGATTTCGACGCTCTTGCTGACCTATATCGCGATTGCGACGATGAATTTCTTTGTCGAGGGGATGCTGCGTGATCCCAATTCGGCCAACAAACCGTCCACGGTGCCGATCGGTGACGCCTATAAGGTGGGCACGATCCCGGGGACGGATGTGCATTGGGGGCTGGCGGCGGGGCTGGTTCTGGCGGTGCTGCTGTATTTCCTGATGTACCGCACGACCTTTGGTTTTGCGGCGCGGGTGACGGGCGGCAACCCGCGGGCTGCGCTGGCGCAGGGATTGCCGGTGGGCAAGCTGATCCTGACTTGTGCGGCGATCTCGGGGGCCTGTGCGGGACTGGCCGGGTATTACGAGGTCGCGGCGATCCACGGACAGGCCAATGCGTCGCTTGTGGCCGGGTATGGGTTCACGGGGATATTGGTCGCGTTTCTGGCGCGGCAGAATCCGTTGGCCGTGGTGCCGGTGGCGATCCTTTTCGGGGCGCTGGATGCCTCGGGCGGTTTGATCCAGCGGCGGATGGACCTGCCGGATGCGACGATTCAGGTGCTGCAGGGTCTGATCTTTGTCGTGCTTCTGGCCAGCGAAACGCTGACGGGGCGGATCAGGTTCTTTCAGGCGGGGGCGGGCAAATGACCGTTGAGATGCTGACCACGATCCTGATCGCCATGCTCGGGGGCGCGATCCGGGTGTCGACGCCCTTCATGTTCGTGGCGCTGGGCGAGACGATTACCGAGAAATCCGGGCGGATCAATCTGGGGCTGGAGGGGAACCTCGTCCTGGGGGCGATGGTGGCCTATGGGGTGTCTTATGAGACGGGAAATCCGTGGCTGGGCGTGCTGTGCGCCGGGCTTTCGGGGGTGTTTCTGGGGCTGATCCACGGCCTGATCTGTTCGCTGCCGCGTGTGAACGATATTGCCGTAGGCATCGCGATGATGACCTTTGGGATCGGCGTCGCGTTCTTTTTCGGCAAGCCCTATATCCAGCCCTCGGCCCCGCGACTTGAGAGCCTGCCACTGGGCGGGTGGTCGGACAATTCGGCGCTGCGGTCCGCGCTTGAGATCAACCCGCTGTTCTTTGTGGGGATTATCGCTGCGGTCGCGATCTGGTGGATGCTGGCCAATACGCGGCCGGGTGTGATCCTGCGGATGGTGGGGGACAGCGAGCCGTCCGCGCGGGCGATGGGTGTCAATCCGATCAGGGTGCGGATTCTGGCGACGGCGGCGGGCGGGTTCATGGCGGGGGTGGGGGGCGCATTCCTGTCGCTGTCTTATCCGGGAAGCTGGAATGAGGGGCTGTCGTCAGGGCAGGGTCTGATGGCGGTGGCGCTGGTGATCTTTGCGCGGTGGAACCCGCTGCGGTGTATTCTGGCGGCGTTGTTGTTCGGGGCAGCGGGGGCGATTGGCCCGGCGCTGCAATCGGTCGGGATCAGCCAGGGCTACTATTTCTTTAACGCGGCGCCCTACATCCTGACGCTGTTCATCATGATCGCCTCGGCCCGGTCGGGGGCGAGGGCGGCGGTGGCGCCGGGCGAACTTTCCATCGTGAAATGAGGGGGACGGCATGATGAACGGTCTGGGCGGGCTGAACAAATCGCCGGAGGGCGTGGTGATCGGGATGGTGCAGTTGCAACTGCCCGTGACGGTCACGCCCGAGGATCTGGCGCGGCAGACCGAGAAGGTTGTCGCGATGGTGGGCAAGGCGCGGCGGAATATGGCCGGGATGGATCTGGTCGTGTTCCCGGAATACGCGCTGCACGGCCTGTCGATGGACACGAATCCGGCGATCATGTGTCGGATGGATGGGCCCGAGGTGGCGGCGTTCAAGGCGGCCTGTCGGGAGCATCGGATCTGGGGCTGTTTTTCCATCATGGAGTACAACCCGGATGGGAACCCTTGGAACACCGGGATCATCATCGACGATCAGGGCGAGGTGAAGCTGTACTATCGCAAGATGCACCCCTGGGTGCCGATCGAGCCCTGGGAGCCCGGTGATCTGGGGATTCCCGTGATCGCGGGTCCGAAGGGGGTCAAGCTGGCCCTCATCATCTGCCATGACGGCATGTTCCCCGAAATGGCCCGCGAAAGCGCCTATAAGGGGGCCGAGGTGATGCTGCGGACCGCCGGTTACACCGCGCCGATCCGGGAAAGCTGGCGGTTTACGAACCAATCCAATGCCTTCTGCAACCTGATGGTGACGGCCAATGTCTGCATGTGCGGGTCTGACGGGACGTTTGACAGCATGGGAGAGGCGATGATCGTGAACTTTGACGGGACTGTGATTGCGCATGGCGTCACGGGCCGGGCGGATGAGATCATTACCGCCGAGGTGCGGCCCGACCTGATCCGCGAGGCGCGCAGGCATTGGGGTGTGGAGAACAACATCTATCAGTTGGCCCATCGGGGGTATGTTGCGGTGAAGGGCGGGGCGCAGGATTGCCCCTATACCTTTATGCAGGACATGGTGGCGGGGACGTATCGCCTGCCGTGGGAGGATGAGGTCGTGCATGTGGACGGCACGTCCTGCGGGTTTCCGGCGCCGGAGCGGATGCATGGGCAGAGCAGCCGGAAGGCGGCGGAATAGATGGCCAAGCTGGGCGTGATCGCGGCGGACCCCTATGCCTGGCCCTTTGACGGGGACATGCGGACGGGGAATACCGCACTTGTCATCATCGACATGCAGACGGATTTCTGTGGCAAGGGCGGCTATGTGGATGCGATGGGCTATGACCTGTCGCTGACCCGGGCGCCGATTGAGCCGATCAAGGCGCTGCTCGCGGCGGCGCGGGGCTGGGGGATGCCTGTCATTCATACGCGGGAAGGGCACCGGCCCGACCTGTCGGACCTGCCCGCGAACAAGCGCTGGCGGTCGCAGCGGATTGGTGCGGGGATCGGGGATGCGGGCCCTTGCGGACGGATTCTGGTGCGGGGCGAGCCGGGGTGGGAGATCATCCCGGAACTGGCCCCGGCCGAGGACGAGATCGTGGTCGACAAGCCGGGGAAGGGGTCGTTCTGCGCGACCGATCTGGAGCTTGTGCTGCGGCAGAAGGGCATCCGGAACCTGATCCTGACGGGGATCACGACGGATGTCTGTGTGCATACGACGATGCGCGAGGCCAATGACCGGGGGTTTGAATGCCTGCTGGTCGAGGATGGGTGCGGGGCGACCAAATACGCCAACCATCTGGCCGCCGTCGATATGGTCAAGATGCAGGGCGGGGTGTTTGGGGCAGTTGCGAGTTCGGCGCAGGTGCTTGAGGCGCTGGGGTGATGCGGCAGGCGCGGGTGCATCGGCTGGCGATGGGTGCGCCCGATGATGTGACAGCGTTGGAGCATGCCATTGCCGGAGGACAGGTGGACCCTGCGGCGGTTGTGGCGATCATTGGCAAGACCGAGGGGAACGGGTGCGTCAATGACTTTACCCGGGCCTTTGCGGTCAGGGCGCTACGGGATTGTCTGGAGGGGTTCATGGGGACCAGGGCTGACGACGTGACGATGGTCATGTCGGGCGGGACCGAGGGCGCGATGGCGCCACATATGCTGGTGCTGGAGCGGGCTGAGGGGCAAGGCGCGGGGCCTGCGCTGGCCGTGGGGACGGCGCGGACGGCGGTTCTGGCGTTTGAC
>JBGSWJ010000247.1:0-2312 GCA_041752495.1 Rhodobacterales bacterium | reverse complement strand
GCGCCATCCGGCCATCGGCAATGCCGCTGCGGCCAGAAGGGGTGTTTTCGCCCGAGGCAAGCATCTTGCCCTGGAACTGTTCCTTCCAGAACGACACGATCCCTGCGGGCAGATCGACACCAAGCGCGGGCAGGCGGCGGTACAGCAGGACCGATTCCGCCAGCGCCCGGTACAGCGACCGCGCCCGCCGGTCCGCCCCGCATTCCGGGCAAAGCGCGGCCCCGTCAGGTTCCAGGAAGGCCGGAAAGGACCGGGCACAGATGTTGCAGTGGCAGACCTCGGCCCGGGCGATCCGGTCAAGCTGGTCCAGATCCCCCAGAAGCGGCGGATGCAGCGCCAGATGATGTTCGTCGACCCGGTGCAAAAGGCTCGGCCGCGTCTTGTTGTAAAGCGCCATGGCACCCGGCACCTCGCCCAGGCGCCAGCCCGTGCTTTCGACGTAGTAGCTGAATTCCACATCGGTGTGGTTATGCGGCACATCGTCGGAAAAGCCGCCGATCTGGTCGAACATGGCCCGCCGCATCACAAAGAATCCGCCCTGCACATGGGCAAAGACACGGGCCGGATTGTCGGTGGCGAACTGGCGGTTGCGGAACTTCGGAAACGGGGCAAGCTTTTCGGGATAGTCCCGGCCATGCAGGTAGCTTGGCGAATAGCCCAGCGTCCCGGCCAGCCCGATCCCGGGATCGCGCCGCATCGTGGTGATGAAGGACCGTTCCCAGCCCGGCCCCGTCGTCATGCCTTCCTTGCCGCAGACATAGACGGCATATTCGCCCTTCCCCTCGGCCAGGCAGATATTGGTGCCCGGGCCCACCATCGCATTCTCGCGGTTCAGGACCAGGGTCATGTTGTCATGTTCGCCCTGCAGCCGGATCAGATGGGCCAGCGCCGGCGCATCCGATCCGTTGTCGCAGACGATCAGGTGAAAGGGCAGCGACGTGTTGCGGTAAAGCCGGGCAATGACCTCGGAGGTTTCGGGCAGGTTGTTCCAGGACACGATCATGAGATCGAGCGGCTCGTTGGCCCAGACCCGGAGGAGGCCGTCAACCAGAAGATTGATGTCATAATTGGTGTCGATGCGGTCGCGCGCATTGTCGATCATCGCGGCCACGGCCGGTTCAGGCATGGCGTAATAGGCCCGGATGCGGGCGGCGATCGCCTCGGGCGTGGCCGCGCTGACAAGGCCCGTCACCCCATCCTCGACCAGATCGGGAATCCCCGAAACCGCCGTCGACAGCACCGGCAGGCCTGCGGCCATCGCCTCCATCAGCACGGTGGGAATGCCGTCCATGTCGCCATCAGCCGCCCGCACGCTGGGAGAGGCGAACAGATCGCTGCCACGGAACACCTTCAGCAGGCTGTCCAGATCCATGACCCAGCCATGCATCTCGACATTGCGGATGTTCTCAGTCGCGATAACCCGGCGGTATTCGGCCTCAAGGTCGCCCTGGCCATGAATGGCCACGGTGATCCCGTCATTCTCCAGCAGTTTCGCGGCCCGGATCAGATGGATCAGCCCCTTCTTTTCCGCAAAGCGGTGCACGGCCACGACCCGGCGGAACGGACGGGCCAAGCGACCGGCAATGTCGCCGGCCCGGCACAGGGCGGCATCGCAGCCATTCCCGTTCAGCACCATCTTTTCCTCGGGCACACCCCGTGCCGCCAGATAGTCGCGGTGGAACCGCGACAGGACAAAAACCCGGCGGCACAGGGGCGAACTGGCGATCTCGCCTACCCGGTTCTTTGCGTCATTGCTGTAGCGGAAGATGTCCTGCGCATGGGCGATAAAGGTAAAGGGGATGCCCGCACTCTCGCAGGCAGGCCAGAGCATGTCGG
This sequence comes from Rhodobacterales bacterium, assembly GCA_041752495.1. Classification (GTDB taxonomy): domain Bacteria; phylum Pseudomonadota; class Alphaproteobacteria; order Rhodobacterales; family Rhodobacteraceae; genus JAPLPE01. Next base: position 476 of record JBGSWJ010000247.1, on the reverse strand, counting down.
TCACGGTGGGATAGACGAAATGCCCGTGGCAGATGGTCCGCCCGGTTTCGGTCAGACGCTGCGCAAGATGGGCCGCGTCACGGACGCTTTCCCATTCGATATCGAAATCGGGGGTGAAATCCCGCTGCGGAGAGCCTTTGCAGAAGACGCGCACATCATGGCCCATGGCCCGCAGGGCGCGCAGTTCGTTCAGGACAAAGGTTTCCGAACGGACCGGGAAATGCCAGACGAAATAGGCGATGCGCAGACTGTCGCGGGGGCGGGCGGCAATATCGCCCCGGGCGCGCAGCGTCAGGCGATGCGGCCGGAACCCTTCATCCAGCGTTTTGTAGGCCTCTCCGACCTGGCGGGCATAGGTATCGGGGCCGAACAGGGTGGCGGCGTGGGTGCGCGCGGCGGCGGACATGCTGTCGTACAGCGCAGGGTCCCCCGCCAGCCGCATGAGCGCCGCCGCCAGCGCCTCCATATCCCCCGGC
>JBGSWJ010000246.1:0-5018 GCA_041752495.1 Rhodobacterales bacterium | reverse complement strand
GGCGCCAGCCGCTGGGGCAGGAGAGGCTCGCAGGCAGGCAGGCACGCGCGCTCGAGCCGAGCCGACACGGGTTCAACCGCCAGTCTCAAGGGCACATGAAAACGGTGGCAGGGGGGCTGCGCTCTTCGTGTCTCTGCCTCTGCCTCACTCCCACGATGCCGCAGGACGACGCCGAAAGGTTAGCTAGTGGGGGGGCTCGCCAGCGGGTGCAGTTGTGTGGGCGCGAGAGGCGGGCGGCCCCTCGCTGTTTGTGTCTCAGTCAGACATGGGCGGCCGGAACGCTGTGCCGAGAGCTGGGCGGCAAGCTGGAGCGTAAACGTCACTCGTTTGCAGGATGAGCACCCCACTCGCGCGCCCCGCGCGCGATCCTGGCCGCGCCGCTCCGCGACGGTGGGTTGAAACTGGTCACTCAAGCGAACAGAGCACCTCAGCCAGCCTCTTGATGTCGCGCACCGCCCCGCCCTGCCGGAGCGCCGCATAGGCCGACGGTCCCACGGATATGAGGCGCAGCGTCATTCCTCGGCCAGCGCTTCGGCCCGGCTTTTGCCCGACACGTCCCGCGCAAGGGTTGCGGCCATGAACCCGTCCAGATCGCCGTCCAGAACACCCTGCGTATCCGACGTTTCATGCCCCGTCCGCAGGTCCTTGACCATCTGATAGGGCTGCAGGACGTAGGACCGGATCTGGTTCCCCCAGCCCGCATCGCCCTTGTTCTCGTGCGCCTCAAGGATCGCGGCGTTCCGCTTGTCCAGTTCAAGCTGATAGAGCCGCGATTTCAGTGCCTGCATGGCGATATCGCGGTTCTGGTGCTGGGACTTGAGCGAGGAGGTCACGACGATCCCGGTCGGGAAGTGGGTGATCCGCACGGCCGAGTCGGTCTTGTTCACGTGCTGGCCACCGGCGCCGGACGCGCGCATCGTGTCGATGCGGATATCCTTGTCGTGCACCTCGATATCGATTGAATCGTCCACGACAGGGTAAACCCAGACCGATGCGAACGAGGTTTCCCGCGTGCCCTTGCCAAAGGGCGAGATGCGGACAAGCCGGTGCACGCCCGATTCCGATTTCAGCCAGCCATAGGCGTTCTTGCCGATGATCTTGTAGCTGACCGATTTGATCCCGGCCTCGGTCCCGGGTTCTTCGCTTTCCATCTCGACCTGATAGCCGTGCTTTTCGGCCCAACGGACATACATCCGTTGCAGCATCTCGGCCCAGTCATTGGCCTCGGTCCCGCCGGCACCGGCATTGATTTCAAGGAAGGTATCGTTGCCGTCCGCCTCGCCGTTCAGCAGGGCTTCAAGCTCTTTCTGCGCCGCCTTTTCGCGCAGCGCCGCAAGGGCCGATTCGGCCTCGGCCACGATCTCAGCATCGCCTTCGGCCTCGCCCATTTCGATCAGATCGGCATTGTCGCGCAATTCACGTTCCAGTGCATCGACATTGGAAATCTGGTCGATCAGTTCCTGCCGTTCGCGCATCAGTTTCTGCGCGGCGACGGGATCGTTCCAGAGCGTGGGATCCTCGACCCGGGCGTTGAATTCCTCCATCCGGTAGGCTGCGGTTTCGCGGTCCATCCGCTGGCTGACCAGCCTGATCGACTTTTCGATGGCGGCAATGATGTCTCGCGTCTCGTTGCGCATGGGTCTGTCCCGGTCCGGAATTGTCAGGCGTCATAGCCCGCCGCCCGGCAAGGGGCAAGGCGGGCCACGCCGCAAGTGAATGTCAGTAAAGCCCGCCCGATGTCATCGTGCCAAAGCTGGCCTTGGGGCCGACCGTGGCCGTTTCGCCGGTCGACGTGGTCACGTTGCGGGATGCCGCCGCAACCTCATCCACCAGCGGCAGGTCGGCCGCCATGGCAAAGCCGCCGTCAAAGGTGATACCGAACACGGGCTCTTCGCCTTCGCGGAAACATTCGGGCTGGACGTTTTCGCCCGAAGCACCGTCCGGCAGGCGCGAACCGCTGAAGCGGTCGATATTGATGAAGCGGCAGCCTTCGGGAACGCGGAACGGCCCGCCACCATATTGCTGGATGGCCGATTCCATGAACTCCTGGAACACGGGGGCACAGACCCCGCCGCCCGAAGCGCCCGTCATCGTCTGAGGCGTGTCATAGCCGATATAGCAGCCGGCCACGATGTTGGACGAGAAGCCCACGAACCACACGTCCTTGGAATCGTTGGTCGTCCCGGTCTTGCCCGCGATGGGAACCGGCAGATTCAGGCCCCGGGCGGTACCACGCTGGACCACGCCTTCCAACATCGAGGTCAGCTGATAGGCGGTCACCGCATTCATGATACGCTGGCGGTTCGTCTCGATCGTGGGGGCCTCGCCCTCGGGCAGGCTGGTCAGAGAACAGTCGGGACAGGTCGCCTGTTCATGCCGGTAAACCGTGTTGCCGAACCTGTCCTGCACACGGTCGACCAGCGTCGGCTCCACCCGTTCGCCGCCGTTGGCGAACATCGCATAGGCAGCCACGATCTTGTAAAGCGTCGTTTCATCGGACCCGAGCGCCGCCGCCAGCACCTGGTTCATTGCATCGTAGACGCCGAACCGTTCAGCATATTCGGCAACCACATCCATGCCTATTTCCTGCGCCAGCCGGATCGTCATCAGGTTCCGAGACTGTTCAATCCCGGTCCGCAAGGGCGTCGGGCCATAGAACTGGCGGCTGGCGTTTTCAGGGCGCCACATGCCCTGGGGCGTCTGGATTTCGATCGGCGCGTCCACGACGATGGTTGCCGGCGTGTAGCCGCTGTCAAGGGCAGCGGCATAGACGAAGGGCTTGAACGACGACCCGGGCTGCCGCCGCGCCTGAGTCGCCCGGTTAAAGACCGAGGCCTGATAGCTGAACCCGCCCTGCATGGCGATGACGCGGCCCGTATTCACGTCCATCGCCATGAACGCACCCTGAACCAGCGGCACCTGCCGCAGCGTCCAGCGGATAAAGCTGCCATCCTCGTCCGCGGTCATCCGGCGAACCAGCACGACATCGCCCACCGCGAATTCTTCGGTAAACGATCCCCGCGCCCAGTCGAAATCGTTGCGCGGCACGACCGTCGGCTCTTCTGCCGTGTCCTGCACACCTTCGACGCCCAGCCGCAGCTGATCGTCACTGACCTCCAGCACCACAGCCGGATACCACTGACCGTCCAGCGTAATGTCCCGCGGCACCTGCACCTCGGCCAGCGCGGCCCGCCATGTCGCCTCGTCCACCAGCGCCTCGGGCGGGAGCGTCTTGTCCGTGCCGCGCCAACGCCCGATGTTGCGGTCCCAGCTTTCCAGCGCATTCTGCAGCGCATGGGCGGCGTCCACCTGCAGTTCGGGGTCAATCGTAGCCCGGATGGAAAGCCCGCCCGAAAAGAATTCGTCCTCGCCAAAGTCGGCGCTGAGTTGACGGCGGATTTCGTCGGTAAAGTAATCACGCGGCGGAAGGGTGGACCGGAAGCTGTCGTATTCGCCGCCCTGCACAGTCAAGAGTGGCTGATTCATGCCGCTCTGCATGTCGTCCTGCGTGATATAGCCATCCTCGAACATGCGCCGCAGCACATAGTTGCGACGGTCAACCGCATCTTCCTGTTGCCGCACAGGGTGCAGGTTGCCCGGACGCTGCGCCAAAGCTGCAAGATAGGCCGCCTCGCCGGGGGAAAGGTCAGTCAGAGGCTTGTTGAAATAGGTCTGCGCGGCCGCCGCCACGCCGTAAGAATTCTGGCCGAGGAAGATTTCGTTCAGGTAAAGTTCAAGGATCTTTTCCTTGTCCATCGCCTGTTCCATGCGCACGGCCAGAAGCAGTTCCTTGATCTTGCGTTCTGCCGTGCGCGATCCGTCCAGAAGGAAGTTCTTCATCACCTGCTGCGTGATGGTTGATGCGCCACGCAGATCCTGTCCACGCGACTGGACGGCCTCGACAAAAGCGGCCCCCATGCCGCGAATATCAAATCCCGGGTGGTTATAGAAATTCTGATCTTCGGCGCTGACAAAGGCATGTTTGACAAGCTCCGGAATCTCTTCGGCAGGGGTGAACAGACGCCGTTCTGCGGCGAATTCGTCAATGATTTGCCCTTCGGACGAATAGATCCGGCTGATCGTCTTGGGCGTGTATTGCGCCAGAACGTCCACCCCCGGAAGGTCGCGCCCATAGACATAGAAGATCGCGCCAACTGCCAGCGCACCCCAGGCAGCCCCAAGGGTCAGCATCGAAAAGATGCCCCCGAAGAATGACATGACGAAACGAACCAAGAGGATGCGCGTCCTTTTTCCTTGCCCCTCTATATGGTCATGGTGGGGCGGGGTCAAAACCCCATGTCCGCCTTTCGGCGCGAAACTGCCAAGGGGCCGATCAATTTCCCTTGCGGTCGCATGGACCTATTGCCGCAACAGCGTCGCGCGCACCGCCTCGTCCGCCGCCCAAAGCTGCAGCGCGTCGACGATCCCCGTCACGATCGACGCCCGCCCCTCGGCCGAAGACAGAAGCTCGCGGTCCCCGGCATCGGACAGAAAGCCCACCTCGACCAGGACCGACGGGAAATCGGCCGCATTCAGCACGGCCAGGGGGCCCTCGCGCCGGGGATGGTTGTTGAGCCGCGCCCCAGCCGCCGCCAGCTGCGTGACCAGCGTATCGGCAAGCCTGACAGATTGCGGCCCGGTTTCCAGCCGCGCCAGATCCATCAGGACCGTGGCCACCGTATCATCCTGCCCGCTCAGATCGACCCCGGCCAGCAGATCACCCCGATTATGCCTTTCGGCCATGCGCTCGGACGCGGCGTCAAACGCCTCCTGTGTCAGGGTATAGACCGACGCGCCCGAGGCATTGGCCTCCTCCAGCGCATCGGCATGGAGCGAGATGAACACATCCGCGCCTGCCGCCCGCGCAATCGTCATGCGCGCGGCCAGCGGCACGAAAACATCCGAATCCCGCGTCAGGACAGCCTCCATCCCTCCCGACCGGGTCACAGCATCGGCCAGTTCCTTGCCCAGTTGCAGGACGACCTCGGCCTCGACCATCCCCTCCCGCTCGGCCCCGG
>JBGSWJ010000245.1:0-6824 GCA_041752495.1 Rhodobacterales bacterium | reverse complement strand
GAGGCCGACAAGGGCCTGTGTGAGGGTGCCGTCGGGGCCGGGAAGGGCGAGGGATTCGCCGGGTTTGGCGGCGAAGCCTTGGGAGCGGGCCCAGGCCTGTTGGGCGGGGTTGAGGGTGGCGAGGGTAGCCTCAAGTTCCGTGGGGCGGACGAGGGTCAGGGGGATGGCGGCGTCGGTGGCGGGGGCGAAGTCGGGGGTCATCGGGGGTCCGTTTCTGGGCTGGGCCGTGGTGCCGCGTTTTGCGCCACAGTAGCGGCGGGGGAGGTGGCTGCAAGGGGGCGGGCCTGTGGGTTACGCCGGGATGACTTGCGTGCAGGTGCAGAAACTGCTCGAATTCGGGGGTGGGGCGGCTTATGCAGCCGTTAGAGAAGACCCGAGAGAGGCGCAAATGACCACAGCCCGACCGCTTCCCGATTATCTTGTGCGGCGCTATCTGGGGTGGAAGGCGACCACCTATGCCGACAACAAGAGCTGGTACAGGCGGCTAGGGACAGACGGGCAGCATCCGCGGGCGATGGTGATTTCCTGCTGTGACAGCCGGGTGCATGTGACGTCGATCTTTGGCGCGGATCAGGGCGAATTCTTTATCCACCGCAACATCGCGAACCTTGTGCCGCCGTTCAATCCGGACGGGCAGTATCACGGGACATCGGCTGCGGTGGAATATGCGGTCAAGACGCTGAAGGTCGCGCATCTGATCGTGCTGGGGCATTCGAACTGCGGTGGCGTGCAGGGGTGTTACGACATGTGTTCGGGGAATGCGCCCGAGCTTGAGGCAGCGACGAGTTTCATCGGGCGGTGGATGGATATTCTGAAGCCCGGGTTCGAGATGCTGGCACCGGGGCCGCATGCGGAACGGCTGCGGGCGCTGGAGAAGGCGGCTGTGGTCGTATCTTTGCAGAACCTGATGACGTTTCCTTTTGTGCGCGAGGCGGTCGAGGATGACATGCTGACGCTGCACGGGTTGTGGAATGACATTGCGGCGGGGGGCCTTGAGGTGTTCGAGGCGGAGGCGGAAGCGTTTGTGGCGCTTTAGGGCGGCCTTGACCATGGGCGGGTGATTTTCCTTTCGGAACGAAGGGAGAATCGGATGGAGTCTGATCCTGTGATGGTGAGTTTGCCGGAGCAGCTCCTCCGCGTGGACCACGCGACGTCGCTCGGTCGCGGGAGGTGACGGTGCAGCAACTGATCCGCGATGCTTTGGCGGCAGAGATTGCGCGGGCGCATCGGGGTGCAAGGTCACCCGTTCGGGCGGATGATCAGGTTGTGGGGATGCTGCGGGCACGGCTGGCGCATGACTTTGCCAATGCGCGGGACTGGTGGGATCTGATCCGGCGGCTGCGCGACAAGGGGATTCATCTGCGCGAGGCGGGCGGGGGACTGGCGCTGTATGGCGCGCAGGGCGGTGCGCGGCTGTGCAAGGCGTCCGAGATGGGGTTCAGCCTGAACCAGTTGGCGCGGCGGTTCCGGGCACCGTTTCCGGGGGACAGGATCGGGAATGCAGCGCTTTATGCCAGCATTACGAGGGCGAATGAGACGGAAGTGATTGATCTGGATGATGTGATCCGGCCCCTTTTCAACGCGGGGTCTGCGCCCTAGATCATCACGAAACGGTGAGGGGCGCATTTGGATATTCTGAATCTCGCGGCAGACAATCTGTTGTCGCCGATCATCCTGTGTTTCGTTCTGGGGCTGGCGGCCGCGCTGGCGCGGTCTGACCTGAGCGTGCCTGAAGCGGCGGCAAAGGCGCTGTCGATCTATCTGTTGTTCGCGATCGGCTTCAAAGGCGGGGCGAGTGTGGCGGCGCATGGCTTGGATGCGCGGTTGTTGGCGAGTGTGGGCGCGGGGCTGATCCTGTCGTTCGGGCTGCCCTTTGTGGCGTTCACCCTGTTGCGGGTGATGACGGGGCTGAGCCGGGTCGATGCGGCGGCGGTGGCGGCGCATTACGGGTCGATCAGCATCGTAACTTTTGTGGCGGCGACGTCGGTCCTTGAGGGGCGGGCGATATCGTCGGAGGGCTATATGGTCGCCGTTGCGGCGGCGATGGAGGCACCAGCGATCCTGTCGGGGCTCTGGCTCGCCTCGCGCGGGGGGAAGGGGCATGCGGAACCGGGGCTGATGCGGGAAATCCTGCTGAACGGGTCGATTGTGCTGCTGCTCGGGTCCTTTGCCATCGGGGCGATCACGGGGGCCGAGGGGCTGGAGCGGATTTCGAGCTTTATCGTGTCGCCGTTTCAGGGGGTTTTGTGCCTGTTCCTGCTGGATATGGGGCTGGTCGCCGGGCGGGGGCTGCGGGAACAGCGGGGGGTTCTGGGTCTTGGCGCGGTGGGATTCGGTGTGCTGATGCCGCTGATCGGGGCTTCGGCCGGGCTCGCGCTCGGCATGCTCGTCGGGCTGTCGACGGGCGGGGTGGCGCTGATGATGGTGCTGTCGGCCTCGGCCAGCTATATCGCGGTGCCTGCGGCGATGCGGGTGGCTTTGCCCGAGGCGAACCCGTCGGTTTACCTGACGCTGTCGCTGGGGGTGACGTTTCCGTTCAATCTGACGCTGGGGATACCCATCTATGTGGCCGTGGCGCAGGCCATGACGGGAGGATCGTGATGCAGACGCATACCGCGAAACGGGTGGAAATCGTCATTGAGGCGCCGCTGGAGCGGCGGCTGACCGATGCCTTGGTCAAGGCGGGGGTGACGGGGTATACCGTGCTGCCTGTTCTGGGCGGGTCGGGCCGGTCGGGGCAATGGACGCGCGAAGGGCAGATCGGGCGGTCGGGGATGGTCGCGGTGATCTGCCTGATCCGGCCGGACAGGCTGGACGGGTTGCTGGAGGCCGCTTTCGGCGTGGTCGAGCGGCATATCGGTGTGGTCAGCATCACCGATTGCGAAGTTCTGCGCGCGGAACGGTTCTGACCCCTTGCCTCTGCCTGCATCGCGGATCAGAACCGCAACTGACATGTCAGTCTGACGTTGCGTGCGGCGGGGCCGCGATGAGGAGGAGCCAAGATGAAACTGTTGCGCCATGGGCCTGTCGGGGCCGAAAAGCCGGGGATGCTGGATGCGGGCGGCGTTGTCCGTGATCTGACGGGCGTGGTGCCGGATATTGCGGGCGGGGTCCTGTCGGATGCGGGGCTGGCGGCAATCCGGGCGGTTGATCCCGCAAAGCTTCCCGCTGTGGCGACGGGCACGCGGCTGGGCCCCTGTGTGGGTGGCACGGGCAAGTTCATCTGCATCGGGTTGAACTATGCCGACCATGCCGCAGAGTCGGGGATGGCTGTGCCGCCAGAGCCAGTGATCTTCATGAAGGCCACGAGCGCGATTTGCGGGCCTTATGACCCGATCATCATTCCCCGCACGTCGACCAAGACGGACTGGGAGGTTGAGCTTGCCGTCATCATCGGAACCAAGGCGAAATATGTTTCGGTCGAAGATGCAATGGCGCATGTCGCGGGCTATGCGATTACGAACGACGTGTCGGAGCGGGCGTTCCAGACCGAACGGTCGGGCCAGTGGACCAAGGGCAAATCTTGCGACAACTTTGGCCAGATCGGGCCGTGGCTTGTGACTCGGGACGAGGTCGCCGATCCGCAGGATCTGTCGATGTGGCTGACCGTGAATGGCGAGAAGGTGCAGAACGGGTCCACGCGGACGATGGTTTATGGCGTGGCGTTCCTTGTGAGTTACCTGAGCCAGTTCATGACGTTGCATCCGGGTGACGTGATTTCGACGGGCACACCGCCGGGTGTGGGGCTGGGCATGAAGCCGCCCAGGTATCTGAAGGCGGGTGACGTGGTCGAGCTTGGCATTGCCGGGCTGGGGCAGCAACGACAGGACGTAATCGCGGACTAGGGTTTGGCCGGGGTCACGGCGGGATTGGGGAACAGGACATGTTAGGGACCGCGTTCGGCGACCCGTGGGCGCTGGCTGTGGCGCTTGTCGCTGTGGCGTTGGTCGGTCTGGCCAAGGGCGGGCTGGCGGGGGTGGGCATCCTTGGGGTGCCCATCATGGCGCTGGTCATCTCTCCGGTTCAGGCGGCAGGGATCTTGTTGCCGATCCTGATCGTGACTGACGGTTTCAGCCTGTATGCGTGGTGGAAGTCGTGGGACAATCAGACGCTGATCTACATGTTGCCGGGGGCGATTGTGGGGATCGGTGTGGGGTGGGCCACGGCGGCCTTTGTTTCGGATGACGTGGTCAAGCTGATCGTCGGTGTGATCTCGGTCCTGTTCGTAGTGCGGTGGGCCACGCAGGGCAAGGCGAAGCGGGCGATGGCCGCGCCGCAGCGGCCGGTTCCGGCGAATTTCTGGGGGTCGCTGGCGGGCTATACGAGTTTCGTGGCCCATGCGGGCGGGCCGCCGTTTTCGGTTTACACCATGCCGCTGAACCTTGACCCCAAGATCCTGACGGGGACGAGTGTCCTGTTCTTTGCCATCGTGAACGTGGTCAAGCTGATCCCCTATTTCGCACTGGGGCAGTTTGATACAGCGAACCTGTCGGCCTCGGCCATGCTGGTGCCGGTGGCGGTGCTGTTCACTTTTGTGGGCGCGTGGATCATCCGGAACATGCGGGCAGAGGTGTTTTATCCGTTCACCTATGCCATGATCTTTCTGGTGGGGCTGAAGCTGATCTGGGACGGGGCGGTTCACCTGATCTGAGGGGCTGTTAGCGCCAACATCACGGTTGCACGCATTTTTCGCCCGGTGCATCTATCGGGCAGTTGATCGAGAGGAACAATCATGGCCATCCGTACCGTCGTCTGGGGCGAAAACGTCCACGAGCAGAAGAACAAGGTCGTTGCAGGCATCTATCCCAAGGGGATGCACACGTGCATCGCGGATGCGCTGAACACCGATCCGGGGATCACAGCGACGACCGCGACATTGCAGGAAGCCGAACATGGGCTGCCCGTGGCGCGTCTGGCCGAGACGGATGTGCTGGTCTGGTGGGGCCACGCGGCACATGGCGACGTGAAGGACGAGATCGTCGAACGCGTGGCCGAGGCCGTGTGGTCGGGCATGGGGCTGATCGTGCTGCATTCGGGGCATTTCTCGAAGATCTTCAAGCGGCTGATGGGCGCGCCTTGCAACCTGACATGGCGGGAAGCGGGCGAGCGCGAACGGCTTTGGGTCACGTCGCGGCATCATCCGATTGCGCAGGGTCTGCCCGAGCATTTCGAGCTTGAGCAGGAAGAGATGTATGGCGAGCCGTTCGGCGTGCCTGATCCGATGGAAACCGTCTTTGTGAGCTGGTTCCAGGGCGGGGAAGTGTTCCGGTCTGGCCTGACCTACAAGCGCGGTGCGGGTTCGGTGTTCTATTTCCGGCCGGGGCACGAGACCTATCCGACCTATCACGATGCGAATGTGCAGTTGGTCATCCGGAATGCGGTGAAATGGGCCTATAATGCCTCGCCCCGCGTGCAGAATGTGACCTCGGCGCCGAATGTGCCGGTTGAGGTGGCGCTTGAGCCGATTGTGGAGCGTGGCCCGCGTCTGCACCATGCCGGTGAGGAGGGTTTCCGGTGAGCGATATCCGCATTCTGATCGTCGGGACCGGCGGCATGGCCAAGGCCCATGTCGAAGCCTATCAGGCCATTCCGGGCGTCAAGGTTGTGGCCGGTGTGGACACGAACAAGGAACGGCTGGACGCGTTCCGGGCCAAGCACGGGATCGAGCATGGTTTTGCCTCGGTCGCCGAAGCTGTTGCTTGGGGCCAGTTCGATGCCGCGTCGAACGTGACGCCGGACATGGTGCATCATGTGACGACGATGCCGCTGCTGGCGGCGGGCAAGCATGTGCTTTGCGAAAAGCCTTTGGCCGCGAATTACAAGGACGCGGCCGAGATGGCGGCGGGTGCGGCCAAGGCGGGCGTGGTGAATATGGTCAACCTGACCTATCGCAACGGTCCCGCGCTGATTCATGCCGCTAAAAGGGTCGCCGATGGCGCCATCGGCGAGGTCCGGCATTTCGAGGCGTCCTATCTGCAAAGCTGGCTGACGCAGGACGCGTGGGGCGCGTGGGATAAGGAATCGCAATGGCTGTGGCGGCTGTCGACAGCGCATGGTTCGCTGGGTGTGTTGGGTGATGTGGGCGTGCATATCCTTGATTTCGCGACCTTTGCGGCAGGTCTGGCCGTGACGAACGTGTCGTGCCGTCTGGCCACGTTCCACAAGGCACCGGGCGACAAGATCGGTGAATATGTGCTGGACGCCAATGACAGCGCGACCATGCAGATCCGGCTGGAGAACGGGGCGATTGGCGTCGTCCATGCCTCGCGCTTTGCGAGCGGGCATCTGAATGACCTGACGCTCAAGCTGTTCGGGACGAAGGGCGGGCTGGATGTGCGCCTTGATGGCGGGGTGAGCAAGCTGCGCGCATCCGTCGGGGACAATATGCCCAAGGGTATCTGGGTGGACGTTGACGTGCCGCCGGTCAAGACGAACTATGAGCGCTTCATCGCGGCGATTCAGGCGGGCAAGCAGGAACTGCCCGATTTTGCCCGTGGTGCGGCGTTGCAGAAGGTGCTGGATCTGGCGGTCGCGTCGGACAAGGCCCATTCGGTCGATCTGGCTGTGTGAGGATCAAGGCACCGGCGGCCCGTGGGGTGGCCGGTGCAAACCCATGGGGGCGGCCCGGCATGGCGGATGAGGTCAGGACAGCGATCTTCTTTCACCCTGACCAGGTCGAGGGGGAGGGGAAGGACCTTGTCGGGCGGCGGAGTGCCGGAGAGAGTTTCCTTAAGGGCTATCTGCGGACCCTGACCGCGCCGGAAATCCGGGCGGTGGCCGAGACGGCGGACGGGGCCAAGGCACTTGAGGCCAAGGTCAGGGCG
>JBGSWJ010000244.1:0-3407 GCA_041752495.1 Rhodobacterales bacterium | reverse complement strand
GGGGCGCGGGTTGTCGGCGGCGAGGAAGATTTCGCCCACGACAAGGCTGCGGGCGAGTTGGAGTTTGAAATCGCGCACGCCTTCGCAGCCGATGGAGCGGCAGAAGCGGGTGACGGTGGGCTGGCTGACACCGGCGCGGATGGCCAGTTCGGCGTTCGAGGCATCGACGGCGGCCTGCACGTCGGAGAGGACGGCATCGGCCACGGATTGTTCGGCCCGCGAGAGGCCGGGGTAGCTGTCCTTGATCCGCGCGATGATATCGGGAAAGCGCGGGGGGCCGGGTTCGATGGCGGTCGCCGCCTGTTCTGCGCGTCGCATCTGGCCGTTTCCCTTCGTTCGTCAGTCTGGGGTGATTATTTCGGTGTCGGGACGCGGGCGTCAAGGAAATGTAGGAAACTTACAGGAATGACCTGTGGAAAAGTTCAATGATTAGGGAATGTTTGCTGACGCATTTCCGAATCGTTGACAGAAATGTAAGTCAGTCACAGAGTTTGACCCAAGGGAAGGCGACGGGCCTTCCGGGCGCTTGGGGGCGGATGGGATGGTCGCGAAGCTGGCGATCCGCGATGCGGGCAAACGCTATGGCGATCTGGACGCGCTCAAGGGCTGCACCTTTGACGTGGCAGACAAGACCATCGTGTCGATTGTCGGGCCGTCGGGCTGTGGCAAGACCACGCTTCTGTGGTCGATGTCGGGGTTGCATGGGCTGACGAGCGGCGAGGTTGATCTGGACGGTCAGCGGATCACGGGGCCACGGCCCGAGATCGGGCTGGTGTTTCAGGAGGCGAACCTGCTGCCCTGGCGCAACCTGATGGACAATATCCTGTTTCCTTTCGAGGTGAAGCGGAAGAAGCCGGACATGGCGTGGATCGCGCATCTGATGGACCGGGTCGGGCTGACCGGGTTCGAGAAGCGGATGCCACGGGAATTGTCGGGGGGGATGCAGCAGCGGGGGTCCATCGTGCGGGCGCTGTCGCTGCGGCCGCAGGTTCTGCTGATGGACGAGCCGTTTGGGGCTTTGGACGCCTTTACCCGGGAAGAGATGAACCGGCTGGTCGAGGAAATCTGGCTGGAGACGAAGACGACCATCGTTTTCATCACCCATTCCATCGAGGAGGCGATTTTCCTGTCTGACCGGGTGATCGTGCTGACGAAACGGCCGGGGCGGGTGCTGGCGGATTATCCGGTCAATCTGCCGCGCCCCCGGAGCCTTGAGACGATGGCGAGCCGGGAGGTTTTTGACCTGATGAACCGGATCAAGGCCGACATTTACGGGATGTCGTCGATGCGGTCACGGGCGGCGGCGGAGTAGGGACATGAGCGACGCGATCCCCGAGTTCCGCAAGGAAGAAGCGACCCCGGTGGGCCTGTCCGGCGTGAGCCTGGGCGGCGGCGGGATGGCGCGGACCTGGGGCGAGGTGGCCATCATTGCCGCCGTGGCCGTGCTGGTGATCGGCGGGCTGGAGTTCATCCTGTGGTGGCGCGAGGTGCCGGATTACATCCTGCCGCGCCCAAGCCTGATCGCGGCGGCGCTGGTCAAGGAGTTTCCGCTGATCCTGCCGCATCTGGGCTATACGCTGATCACCCTGTTTTCGGGGTTTGCCATCGGGGCGGGGATCGGATTGGTGCTGGCGGCGGTGGTGACGCAGTATCCCTTGGTCGAGAAGGTCATCACGCCATATATCCTCGTGCTGGTGACGACGCCGATGCTGGCGCTGGTCCCGCTGCTGATCCTGCGGTTCGGGTTCGGCTATACGCCGCGCATCATTGCTGTGGCGCTGGCCGTCGGGCCGATGGTGATGATCAATGCGGCCACGGGTTTCCGGCGCACGGACAGCGCCAAGATCGCGCTGGCGCGGTCTTATGGGGCCACGACGCTGCAGATGTTCTGGAAGATCCGGGCGCCGATGGCTTTGCCGATGATCCTGGTGGGACTGATGATCGGGGCGATCTTCGGCCTGCTGACGGCCGTGGGGGCCGAGATGGTGGGCGGGGGTTTCGGCCTTGGCAACCGGCTGACCACCTATTCGAGCATGATCAACATGCCCGAGTTCTTTGCGGTGATCCTGCTGCTGAGTTTCATCGGCATCCTGATCTATGTGACGTTTTTCCTGATCGGCAAGAAATGGGCAAGCTGGCAGACCTGAGAGGCAGGGCGGGCTGGCACGGGTGTTAATGCAATCATAACGGGGAGATGGACGATGAAGTTGATTACGCGCCAACCGATGTTGACACGGCGGCGGCTGTTGCAGGTGACGGGGGCCGGGGTGGCCATGTCGGGGTTGGGCCTGCGGCCTGCGCTTGCGGCGGGGTATGACCGGCCGTTCACATGGATCAGCCCGCGTGGCACGCTGGAAGTGCTGGATGACTATGCCTATTGGGTGGCGGTCAAGTACGGCTATTTCGGTGACCTGTCGATCGACATCCAGCCGGGGCCGTCGGACGGCACGGCGACGGTGAAGTTCGTCGATGTGGGGCAGGCGGATATGGGTTTCCCCTCGCCCGGCGTGTTCTCGTTCGCGCTGCAGCAGGGGATGAAGCTTAAGTCGGTGTTCCATGAAGGGGCGCGGGATACGTTCTCACTCGCCTTCCGCAAAGGCGAGGGCCCGGCCAATATCAAGGATATCGAGGGCAAGACGATCCTTTTGGGGTCGGCGGCCTGGCAGCCCATCGTGGACCCGATGCTGGCGGCGCAGGGCGTTGATATTTCGACCATCACCTATGTCGAGGCCGGGTGGCCCACCTGGGGCACGGCGCTGGCCAGCGGGCAGGGCGATGCCGCGCTGGCCTGGGAAGGGCTGCGGGCGGAATGGATCGGCACGGGGCTTGAGTTCGAATACTGGCTGGGCGTGCAGAATTCGCAGCTGCCCGCGAACACCTTTGTCGTCCGGGCGGCGGACCTTGAGGACCCTGACAAGTCGGCCACCATCGGCCAGTATCTGAAGGGCTGGGCCATGGGCCTTGAGTTCGCGGAGCACAACCCGCGCGCGGCGGTACAGGCGGTGTTCGAGCAGTTCCCGACGCTGGCGTCGAATGTGGGGCCGGAACTGGGGACCACGTCGATCCTGCAGCAGATGAACGTGTTCCGGGGCGACTGGGAGAACCGCGAAGGCTGGGGCTGGCATGACATGGCGTCCTGGCAGCTGTTCTTTGACCTGACGGCCCAGATCGGCCAGACCGATCCCATCGTGGCGGCGGATGTCTGCACGAACGAGCTGATCCCGGCGGCGAATGACTTTGACCATGAGAAGGTCAAGGCGGATGCCGAGGCGGCCACATTGACGCCGGAACTGGCGGCGGTGGATGTCGAAACGATCCGGGCGGGCATGTTCAGCCAGGCGATCGGCGCGAACGGGTAAGCGCCCGGGCGTTGGCGTAGGGTGCGCTTAAGCGCACCTTACGCTGGC
>JBGSWJ010000243.1:0-2557 GCA_041752495.1 Rhodobacterales bacterium | reverse complement strand
CGCGCCATTCGGCGGCGTCATTGCCGATGTCGTCGGGTGTGGCCTGAGGGGAAAGGTCGGGGACGAAGGATTTGGATTTAATGACGCCTTCGGTCTGCTGGCGGGCGTCGGGGCCGTTCATCAGATGGATGTAGAGGCGGTCGACATCCCATTCGGCAAGGAGCCCGTCGGGCGGGGTGGTCTGCCCGGGGGTGCCGAGCAGATCGGTCAGCAGGACGGCGGGGCGGGGCAGGGCGTAGCCTACGGCAATGAGCGACTCGTTCACGATGGCGTCGGCGGCGAGGTTCCATGTGGCGTTGTCAAAGCGGTCAAGCAGGCGCGCTGCCATCGCGTCAAGCCGGGCCGAATGGCGGAGGGCGGCGTGCAGGATGTGGTGGGCGGCCAGGCCGATCTGTTCGTGCCGGGGGAGAGAATCGAAGGCGGGGCCGTAGCGGATGACTTGTCCATAAGTGCTGGCCGCTGGGCCCGTGTCCACATCGCGGTGGGCGCACCAGAGGGCGAGGGCGGCCATGGCCGGGTCGGTTTCGTTCAGGGCGCGAAGCGCGGTCGTGGCGCGGGTCGTGTGGCGGGTCATGACAGGCCCGCCGCCTTGCGATCGGCGGCATAGTCGGCATAGGCGGGTGAGGTCAGGAAGGCCTGCTGCCAGCCGGACTTGAGCGCCTTGTCGATGAGAAGTTCGAAGCCGTAGGTGCAGAGTTCACCCAGCGGCATGGCGCCAAAGGCGGGTTCGGGGCGGAGACGGGCGAGGTTGCGGATTTCGGCCATGACGGGGATGACGCGGGGCAGGGTTGTGGCATCCGCGACGGCGACAAGGCCGTAGGTGAGAGCGGTCAGGCCGTGCATCGTGGCGGGATACATCTCAATCCGGTCCTTGTCCGGGGTGTCGAGCATGTCCTGCACCTGAACAGTGGCGGCGATGTCATTGGCGATCAATGAAAATTCAGCGGCAGGGCCTTCGCCAACGGTGCCCGCGATCATCACGTCGCGGAGCTTGCGATCGGGGATGGCGGACATGATCTGACTCACGCGGGCCCATGAGCGGGGGGTGCAGGCAATGGTCTGGCCGCGGCGGATGGTTTCCTCTGTCGTTTCCAGCAGATCGGGCCGGGTACGGATGAAGGTGATGACGGCGGGATCGAGGCCGTTTGGAATGGCGTAGTGCGTGAGCCAGTCCTGCGCCTCGGCCCGGATGTTGAGGTGGATCAGGCGGTCGGAGAGGGCAGTGCCCATCTCATAAGCGATGGCGCCGTCTTCGACGGCGTTGCCTGCGGCGATGACAAAGCAGTTAGGGGGCAGTTGGTGTCGCCCGACACGACGTTCCTGCAAAAGGCCATAGACGGTGGGTTGAAGGGCCGGGGCGGCGGCGGTGAGTTCGTCGAGGAAGAGGACAGCGGGGCGAGTGGGGTCGTCGGGCAGGTCTTCGGGGCGGTACCAGACGGTTTTCTGAGTGGCATGGTCGTAGTAGGGCAGGCCGCGCAGGTCTTGTGGTTCGATGGTGGTCAGGCGAAGGTCGAAGAGCATGGCCCCGGCGCGGGTGGCGAGGGTCTGCACGATGTCCGTCTTGCCGATGCCGGGGCGGCCGTGGAGCATCCACGAGGCAGTGAGGCCACCTGCAGCCTGAGCCTGCCAGCCCTGCCAAAGCACTTCGAGCGCGCGGCCTGCGGGGATGGGCATGGTGTTGACGGCCATCGGGTCCTCCTGTGACCTGCAGAACCTTAGCGGGTCGCGGCCGTGCGGCAAGGTGGGGACGGTCGCGGGACGCGAGGGGGAAGTGGCGGAATCTTGTGTCTGAGACGCAGATTGTCCTTCCCTGGAAAGGAATGAAGCAAGAAAAGACGATAATTCTGCATATGGTTCGGAAATTATTCCAAACGAGGGTCTTTGTGGCGGTAACTTTGCCAGAACATTTCGTGCGGTTTGAGGCATGATTTAGCTGTCCGCAACTGGCTGGTTCAAAGAGGCCCCTCATGAAGATCGTCATTCTTGGCGCAGGCGTTATCGGTGTCACTTCGGCCTGGTATCTGAGCCAAGCCGGGCATCAGGTGACCGTGATAGACCGTCAGCCCGCCCCGGCGCGTGAAACGTCGTTTGCCAATGCGGGCGAGGTGAGCCCCGGCTATTCAGCCCCCTGGGCCGCGCCCGGCATTCCGGTCAAGGCGCTGAAGTGGATGTTCATGAAACATGCGCCGCTGATCATCCAGCCCAAGTTCGACATGACCAAGCTGACCTGGATGGCGCGGATGCTGGCCAACTGCAATTCGGCTGCCTATGGCGTGAACAAGGCGCGGATGGTGCGGCTGGCCGAATACAGCCGCGACTGCCTGACCGATCTGCGGGGCGAGACGAATGTCGCCTATGACGAGCGGATGCAGGGAACGCTGCAACTGTTCCGCACGCAGGCGCAGGTCGATGCGGCCTACAAGGATATCAAGGTGCTGAAAGAGGGCGGTGTGCCGTTCGAGGTGCTGGACGTGGACCGGTGCATCGCGGCGGAGCCCGGCCTTGCGGCGGCGCGGGACAAGATCGCGGGCGGGCTGCGGCTGCCCAAGGACGAGAC
>JBGSWJ010000242.1:0-12983 GCA_041752495.1 Rhodobacterales bacterium | reverse complement strand
CGCTGCCGCCTCGGTCGCCACGCCCGACGATATCGGCAGCGCCGCGCTGGCCGTTGATCTCGCCTCTATGCGGCACGAGGTAATGGAACCCCGGATGTTCCGGTCATGACCATCTGGCTGGCCAGCCTCATGTCGGTCGTTCTGCTGGCACTGTCGTGCCTGCATCTGATGTGGGCCATCGGCTTCTGGTGGCCACTTCACGACGAACGCGCCCTTGTGGCGGCGGCGGTCGGCGTGAAAACAGCCACGCGGATGCCGGGCCCGATCCCCTGCGCCCTTGTCGCCACCGCGCTGCTCTCTGCGGCGGTCTGGCCGTGGATCATGGGCGGGCTGATCCGTCATGTCGGTATGGTCGTCGCGGCCACGGTGTTCCTGATCCGGGGCATCCTTCCGTGGCGGCCCGGCTGGCGACGGGTCTACGCGCAGGAACCCTTCGCGACCTATGACCGGCGCTGGTACGGCCCCCTCTGCCTTGCCTTCAGCCTTGGATTCATTGTGCTTTTTCTGGAAGGAGTCTGATCTTGGCCTCACCCAACGGACCGTTGAAACTCGGCATCGGAGGGCCGGTCGGCGCAGGCAAGACGACGCTGACGGCAAGTCTTGCGCGCGCTCTCAAGGATGAAATGTCGGTCGCCGTCATCACCAACGACATCTACACACAAGAAGACGCCGAGGCGCTTATGCGGATGCAGATCCTGCCCGCCGACCGCGTGATGGGCGTGGAAACCGGCGGCTGCCCACATACTGCCATCCGAGAGGACGCGTCGATCAATCTTGCCGCCGTGGCCGAACTGCGCAGTCGCCACCCCGATCTAGACCTGATCGTCATCGAAAGCGGCGGCGACAACCTGTCAGCCACCTTCAGCCCGGAACTTGCCGACCTGACGATCTATGTGATCGACGTGGCGGCGGGCGAGGAGATCCCGCGCAAGGGCGGCCCCGCGATCCGCCGGTCCGATATCCTCGTCATCAACAAAACCGACCTTGCCCCCTATGTCGGCGCCTCGCTCGAGGTGATGGACCGCGATGCCACACGGATGCGTGAAGGGCGACCCTTTGTCTTTGCCAGTCTCCGGCATGGCAAGGGGCTCGACGATATCATTGGGCTGGTTCGCGAAATGGGGGGGCTTTGACGCTGCCTGCCTGCCGCTGACGGCGCAGGGCTGACTCTCTCAGCCCTTGACCGCCGCCGGGCCCGTCACCCTTGGCGCATTACCTCGTTCCGACAACAGGACCGCGATGAAACGTGTCGACTCGAAGCTGGCAAAGATGATCGTCAGCATCGACGTCATCGGAATGGCAAGGATCGCCCCCGGGATGCCCCAAAGCGAGGCCCAGATCGATAGTGAGATGATGATCACCAGCGGACTCAGGTTCAACTGTCGCCCGACAAGCCAGGGGTCAAGGAAATTGCCAACTGCAATCTGCGCCGATGTCAAAAGCAAAGTCAGCACAACCGATTCCTGAATCGAATTGAACTGCGCCAGCGACAGGATCGCCGGAAAGGCCACCCCGACGATCGACCCGACATAGGGGATATAGTTGGAAAACGCGATGACCAACGCCCAGAACAGGGCGAAATCGACATCCATCCACCACAGGATGATATAGCACAGCACGCCCAGCACGAGGTTGATGAAAGTCTTTACGGCAAGGTATCGGCCGATCTGGGAATTGATCTCGATGATGATCTGTGACGTGGCTTCGGCTTGCGCGCGGTTCGGGAATGCCTTGACCAGCTTGGCCGCAAAGGTTCCCCGTTCTGCGATTATAAAGCCCACATAGACCACGATCAGGAACGCCGTCAGCCCAAAGGTCAGAACCCACCCCAAAAGGACGATCATGATCGCCTGCAGGTTCAGTTTGCCGATGGTCGCATCCCACATGTCATCCCATGTCGGCGGCAGATCAAACCCGAACCGCACGGTGATGTCGTTCGACAGAGCCTCAAGATTGCTTTGGTACCTCGGCGCCGCCGCCAGAAGGTCGTCGATGGTCGATGTCACGACAAAGGTAAAGGACACAAAGACCAGCGTGAACGCACCCAGAAGGATCGCGTGCCGCAGAACTACAGGAAGCCTGCCGATGACCGGCAGGCTTCCCAGCCATTCCGAAGTTTCGGAAAGAACGTAGGCGATGATGACGGCGGCAAACACCGGGATCAGCAGGCTGCGCCCGATGACCAGCAGCCAACCGACCATGAGCGCGAGCGCCACCGCGAGAACAAGGTTCAGGAACGGGGCGCCGCGCATCTGGTTTGCCCCGGCTCAGGCCGCCTTGGGGCCGACTTCACGCAGGCGAAGCGCCAGCGCGATGTTTGCTGCACCGCTCGAAATCAGCTCGATGGCAAGAAGCGTGCCAAGGACGACTGCGGCAGAGTAGGGGAAGTTCGACAGGACCATGATGCCCAGCACGATGGACAGAATGCCCGACAGCAGGACGATCCAGAAATAACCTGTGCCGCGCACGCCGAAGGACAAGATGACCTTTGTCGCACCTGTGGCAAGGAACAGGATCCCGATCAGCCAGGTCAGGGCTAGCACCGAAGGGAGCGGGTTCGACAGCATCCAGACGCCCAAAAAGATTGTCAGCGCGCCGAGAAGCAGCGCCCAGATCCGCCCGCCCCATCCGGTGGCCGAGAAGATGCTGAAGATTTCGATGATACCGACAATGATGAAGATCCACGCTGTCAGCAGGACAGCCGTGATCGTTGCCGCCAAGGGATTGAAAAGTGCGAAGATGCCGCCGACAAGGGCGATAACGCCCGCGATCAGCATGAATACCCAGCCGCCCATTTTGAGCCTCCTGTTTGCTTTTGGTGGCCTCTTCTAGGGCGGCGGGAATCCGCCGCACAAGGAAAACCTTTGTAAAGGCAAAGGTTGAATTCCCTCCGATGCAGCAAGCCCACGAAATCGGGTAGATTTTCCCGCCATTTAGGGCATTACTTGCCTTAAACGGGGACACCCCACAAAAATGGTAAGGACGATGGCCAGAAACACAGTTTCCTTTGGCGGGGCGGCATCCGCCCTCTCTGCAGCCCTTCTGGCCGTTCTCTTGATTGCCGGCCCGGTTCCGGCCCAGCAGGCACCGCGCGTCGTGGTTGCCGTGGCCGAACTGACCGAAGTCAGCCAGACCGCCGCCTTCAACGGCCGCGTCGTCGCCTCGCAAAAGGTCGATATCCGCGCCCGGATCAGTGGCTTCGTGCAGGAAATCGGATTTACCGAAGGCGGCACCGTCGAAGAGGGCGAAGTCCTGTTCCTTCTCGAGGATGACACCTACCGCTTCACGCTCGATCAAGCCGAAGCCTCGGTCGCCGCCGCCCAATCCGCCGAGGCGCTGGCCCTGATCGAACGTGACCGTCAAAAGGAACTGAACCAGCGCGGTTCAGCCGCCGACGCCGTCCTGCAACGGGCCGAGGCCGACTATCAGGGCCGTGTCGCCGATGTCCGCCGGCTTCAGGCGCAACGCGATCAGGCCGCACTGAACGTCTCCTATGCCGAGGTGAAGGCCCCCTTCGCAGGCCGGGTTGGTCTGACGGCGGTCGATGTCGGCGCCTTGGTCGGGCCCGAAACGGGGCCCCTTCTGACACTGGTCAAGACCGATCCGATGATGGTCGAATTTCCGGTTCCCGAACGCGAATTGCTCCAGTTCCAGGCCAAAGCCGCCGAAATGTCCGGAACCCTTGCGCTGTCGCTCGTGCGGGCGGATGGCTCGATCTACAACCAGCAGGGCAGCCTCAACTTTACCGATGTGACCGTCAATCAGGGCACCGACACGATCCTCTTGCGGGCCAGCTTTCCAAATCCCGACGGGGCGCTAACTGACGGCGCGCTCGTCTCCGTCCGGTTGGCCGCCGAAGGTGCCGCGCCGCAACTGACCGTGCCGCAGCAAGCCATCCAGCGTGATCTGACCGGGGCCTTCGTTCTGGTCGTTGGTGCCGACAATATCGTCCAGCAGCGCCGCGTCGATGTGGACCGCCTCGCTGACGGGCTGGCTGTGATCGCCTCCGGGCTCGAGGCGGGCGAACAGGTGATTACCGAAGGCCTCAACAAGGTGCGGCCGGGCGTAACGGTTGACGCCGCCCTCGCCGGGCAGGGCTAAGCCATGCTGTCAGATGTCTTCATCAACCGCCCGCGCCTGTCGGGTGTCATCTCGATCGTGATGTTCCTTGCAGGGCTGATCGCCCTGCGCGTGATGCCCGTCGAACAGTTCCCCGACATCACGCCGCCGCAGGTCTCGGTCACGGCAAGCTATCCCGGTGCCGGCGCCGAAGTGACCGAACAGACCGTCGCCCAGGTGATCGAAGACAAGGTCATTGGCGTGGACGACATGATCTACATGAAGTCCACCTCGGCCGCAGATGGCAGCTACACGCTGACAATTTCCTTTGCGGTGGGGACGGACCCTGACATCGCAACAGTAAACGTGCAGAACCGGGTCGCCCTGGCCGAACCCATGCTGCCGTCCGAAGTGCGGCAGATGGGCGTGCGGGTTGCCAAGAAATCCTCCTCGCTCCTCCTCGGCGTCGCGCTCTATTCCGAAGACCCTGCAATCACCGGCGCCACGCTGACCAACTTTACGCGGATTTCGCTGCTTGACGCCCTGAAACGGGTCGAAGGCGTGGGCGACGCCTCACTCTTTGGCGCTAACGAATTTGCGATGGTCGTCAATCTCGACGTGGACAAGCTCGCCGCGCTCGAACTGACCCCCGACGATGTGAAGAATGCCCTCCAGTCACAGAACCTCCAGGCCGCCATCGGCCGGGTCGGCGGTCAACCCCTGACCCAGGACCCGGGGCTGCAACTGAACATCCAGACCCAGGGGCGCCTGTCAGACCCGGCCGAGTTTTCCCGCATCATCATCCGGTCCAACCCCGACGGATCGAACGTGCGCGTGGGCGACGTGGCCCAGGTCGTGCTGGGCGAGAAATCCAGCGATGTGCAAACCACCTTTGACGGCAGGCCGGCAACCCTGATCGGGATCTATCTGGCACCGGGCGGCAATGCGATTGCGACCGCCGAAGGCGTCAAGCATGTCATGGAGGAACTCGCACCGTCCTTCCCGCAGGGCGCGGGCTATGAAATCGTCTCCGACAGTTCCGTCTTTGTCGAAGAAAGCATCACCGAAGTCGAACACACGCTGATCGAGGCTTTCATCCTCGTCGTGCTTGTCGTCTTCATCTTCCTCGGGTCGCTGCGCGCCACCGTCATTCCGCTGGTCGCTGTTCCAGTGGCCCTTGTCGGCACCTTTGCCGTCATGTTCGCGATGGGATTTTCGCTCAACACCGTGTCGCTGCTTGCGATGGTGCTGGCCATCGGAATCGTGGTGGACGACGCGATCGTGGTGGTCGAGGCGGTCGAGGCCAAGATGCACGACAACCCCGGCATGTCCCCAGCAGATGCCGCAAGGGCGGCAATGGGCGAAATCACCGGCGCCATCATCGCCATCACGCTGGTGCTCTTGTCGGTCTTCGTGCCGGTCGCCTTCATTCCCGGCATATCGGGGCAACTGTTTCAGCAATTCGCAGTCGCCGTCTCGGTGTCCATGGTCATCTCGGCGATCAACGCCCTGACGCTTGCGCCGGCACTCTGCGCCGTTATCCTCAAGCCGCATCACGGGCCCAAGCGGGGGATTCTTGGGCTGATTTCCCGCGGGATCGACGGCCTGGGCGCAGGCTATGCCAAGGTCGCGGGCGCCATTGCCCGGCGTGCCATCCTGGGCGTGGGCCTTCTCCTGATCGCAATCATCGGCACGGGCTGGATGATGAAAATGGTGCCCACCGGGTTCCTTCCATCTGAAGATCAGGGCTCCTTCATCGTCGAAACCCGCCTGCCCGATTCCGCCTCGGTCAACCGCACACAGGCCGCCCAGGCCACTGTCGAGGAAATGCTGCGTGGCCTCCCCGGGGTCAAGAACGTGACCAGCGTGGTTGGCTATTCCATCCTTGACGGCACGGTCCGCTCGAACGCCGCCTTCGCACTCGTCTCTCTGCTGCCCTTCGCTGACCGGACAACCGCCGAAACTTCGGCCTTCAATGCGATTGCACAAGCCAATATCCAGGCCTCCCAGATCCGCGAAGCGCTGGTCATCGCCTTCAACCTGCCACCCATCCCCGGCCTCGGGAACGGGTCCGGCTTCGAATACCAGTTGCTCGATCAGCAAGGCCGAACTCCCGCCGAACTGGCCGCCACGGCGCGCGGCCTGTCCTTTGCGGCAAACCAGAACCCGAGCCTGTCGCAGGTTTACACGACCTTCTCGGCCGATAGCCCCCAACTTTACCTCACCATCGACCGAGAACGGCTTTATACGCTAGGCGTGCCCCTGACCGGCGTCTTTTCGGCGCTCGGAGCGACGATGGGCAGCGCCTATGTCAATGACTTCAACATCTTCGGACGCAGCTGGCAGGTCCGCATGACCGCTGCCGAGGATTTCCGCAATGCCGTCCCCGATGTGACGCGGGTGCAGGTGCGGTCCAATACCGGGGCGATGGTCCCCATCGGCGCCTTTGCAAGCGTCGATTACACCGTCGGGCCGCTGATGCTCCAGCGCTATAACAACACGCGGTCGGCCACAGTCAGCGGAAACCCCGCGCCGGGCGTCGCCTCGGGCGTGGCGCTGGCCGCGATGCAGGATGTCTCGGCACAAACCCTGCCGCCGGGCTTTGGCTATTCCTGGACGGGAACCGCCCTGCAAGAGATTCAGGCGGCAGGCCAGACGACAATCATCCTCGCCCTCGCTGTGCTCTTTGCCTACCTGTTTCTGGTGGCGCTCTATGAAAGCTGGTCGATCCCGATTGCCGTGCTCCTGTCCGTCGTCTTTGGCGTCGCGGGCGCTGTAGGGGCGCTGTTGCTGACGGGCATTCCCTTCAACATCTATGCCCAGATCGGTCTGGTCGTGCTGCTCGCCTTGGCGGCCAAGAACGCCATCCTGATCGTCGAATTCGCCATGGCCCGGCGCAAGGCCGGAGCAACAATCACGGATTCGGCTGTCGCCGGGGCCAAGGCGCGTTTCCGGGCCGTGATGATGACCTCGCTCGCCTTCATCGCGGGCCTGATTCCGCTGGTGACGGCAGAGGGCGCATCGATGCTGTCGCGGCGGGCGGTGGGGACGGGCGTGGCGGGCGGCATGCTTGCGGCGGCGCTGGTGGGGATCTTTGTGATCCCGTCGCTCTACGTTGTGTTCCAATCCGTGCGCGAATGGGTCAAGGGCCACAAGGATGCGCCCCCGCCGTCCGGGGACAACAGCCTTTCCGCCGAGGGACATTGAACCCACCGCCCCGCTCCAAATTTCTTCCAAGAAATTTGCCAAGTTCCTTCGAAGGAACTTGGCCCCAACCCACCCGGCAACGCTGCGGCCAAACGCCCCACACCGGAACTCGCCGACTTTGACCGCCATGGCTCTGGTGGGGGTATCTGTCGTCCCGACCCTTTGTGTGGTGTTCCATTCCGTGCGCGAACAGGTCAAAGGCCTCAAGGATGTGCCCCTGCCGTCCGGGGACAACAGCCTTTCTGCCGAGGGGCATCAACCCCACCGCCCGCCCCCGGCACGCCCCAAATTTCTTCCAAGAAGTTTGCCAAGTTCCTTCGAAGGAACTTGGCCCCCACCCCAACCGACGCCCCTGCCACAGCCCCCGCGCTGGAACCCACCGTCTTTGCCTGCTAAGCCCGTGGCATCGAACCCACCTAAGGGGCACAGATGAGCCTGTTCCGCGTCTTTCTCATTCTGCTGGCCGTTCTGGCCGTCTCGCTTCTCACGCTTCGGCTGGTCTACACCCTGCCCGACCGCGCCGGGATCGAGACTGCCGAGGCCATCCCTGCATCGCCCGAAACACGCCTCGGTGCGGCGATCCTCACCGAACAGGTAAACCACCCGGGTCAAAGTGGCATCATCCCGCTGGCGGGCGGGGGCGAGGCCTTTGCCGCGCGTGTCCTACTCGCCCGGGCTGCGGAAAAGACGCTCGATGTGCAGTACTACATCTGGCAGGATGACACCACTGGCTACCTACTAATGGAAGAACTGCGCGCGGCCGCCGAACGCGGGGTGCGGGTGCGTCTGCTTCTGGACGACAACGGTATTCCCGGGCTTGATGCGGAGCTCGCGGCGCTGAATTCACTGCCCAACATGGATGTCCGCATCTTCAACCCCTTTACCCTGCGCCAGCCCAAGCTCTTGTCCTACGGCTTCGATTTCTTCCGGCTGAACCATCGCATGCACAACAAATCCTTCACGGCAGATGGCGTTGCCACCGTCGTGGGCGGGCGGAATGTGGGGGATATCTACTTCGCCTTCGGACCGGATGTGCATTATGTCGATACCGACGTACTTGCGCTGGGCCAGGCTGCTGCCGATGTCTCGGCCACTTTCGATGACTACTGGAACAGCGCCTCGGCCTATCCGGCGGAACTGATCCTCGCCGACGCGCCAGACGGCATGGCCAAACTCGCCGCCGCAGTCGCCACTGCGCAGGCCTCGGCCGTGGCCGTGCCTTATGCCGCCGCCATCCGCCAGTCGCCGTTGATCCAAACGATCATGGCAGGCACCACGGGTCTCGAATGGGCCAGGGTCACGCTGGTGACAGATGATCCCGCCAAAGGGCTTGGCCAGGCCGCAGAGGGCGGGCTCCTGATCGACCGCCTGAATGATATCCTGAGCACAGAGGACAACGGTGCCAAACGACAGGTCGACCTGATTTCGGCCTATTTCGTCCCGGGGTCATCGGGAACCAAAGTCCTGACCGATCTGGTCGGGCGTGGCATTGCCGTGCGCGTTCTGACCAATGCACAAGAGGCGACCGACGTTCTGACCGTCCATGGGTCCTATGCCGAATACCGCGACGACCTGCTTGCCGCCGGGGTGCAGCTTTACGAACTCAAGGCAGACCCGCTCGCCCCGGCCGTCGACCGCGATCTTGCCGGATTGCTCAGCGGGTCGGCCTCGTCGTTGCATTCAAAGGTCTTTGCCATTGACGGCGAACGTGTTTTCATTGGTTCGTTCAACTTCGACCCGCGTTCGGCGCGGCTGAATACCGAAATGGGCCTTCTGATCGAAAGCCCCGCCATCGCGACCGCTGTCGCACAGGCGATGGACACCATCACGCCGCAGGACGCCTACGAACTCCGCCTGACCGAGGCGCGGACGCTGCTATGGGTCTCACGCGCGCCCGACGGCTCTGAAACCGTGTACTCGACCGAACCGAACACCTCGTGGTTCAGCCGGTTTCTGGTCCTTGTCATCGGCGTCTTGCCTGTGGAGTGGATGATGTGAGCGGGACGGATTGGCCAGACGGAATCTATGCCGCTCTCAAGGCGGCCGGGATCGGACAGATGAGTTTTGTGCCCGACGCCGGCCATGCGCGCCTGATCGACGGGCTTACGGATGATCCTGACGTAACCTGCAACGTGCTCACGACCGAGGAAGAAGGCGTCGCCATCTCGGTCGGCGCCTGGCTTGGCGGGCAGAAATCGGTGCTGCTGGTGCAGTCAAGCGGCGTGGGCAACTGCATCAACATGCTATCCCTGCCGGTAATCGGGCGGTTCCCCTTCCTGATGCTTGTCACGATGCGCGGCGAATGGGGCGATTTCAATCCGTGGCAGGTTCCCATGGGCCGCGCCGTGGAACCCACACTGACAGCGATGGGATTGACCGTCCTTCGCGCCGAAACACCCGAAGATGTGGTCGAAACCGTGGCGATGGCGGCCGGTATGGCCTTTGACGCGGATCAGCAGATTGCCGTACTGATCGGCCAGCGCCTGATAGGACGCAAGAAATGGTAGAGCAGGTTCTCCAGCGGCGCGCGGCCGTAGCGGCGCTTCTTGCGCGGCGCGATGGATGGCTGGTGGTCACCGGACTCGGCTCGTCCACCTACGACGTTAATGCGGCAGGCGATGATCCGGGGAACTTCTACCTCTGGGGCGCAATGGGCGGCGCGGCGCTGGTCGGTCTGGGGCTTGCTCAGGCACAGCCCGGGCGGCAGGTCGTCGTGATTACCGGCGACGGCGAACAGTTGATGGCCATGGGGTCTTTCGCCACCATAGCGGCGGCCGGGGTCAGGAACCTGTCCCTGATTGTCCTCGACAACCAGCATTTCGGCGAAACCGGCATGCAGCTCAGCCATACCGGGCGGGGTGTTGACCTGGCTGGCGTGGCCTTGTCCTGCGGCTGGGCCGGGGCACAGGTGGTGCGGACCATGGACGATGTCGCAGGCATAGCAGAAACGATCGGCACCCCGGCCAACGGGCCGCGACTATTCGTATTGCGGATCGCCGCCGAACCCCTGCCGCGCTCGCTCCCCTCGCGGGATGCCGTCGCGGTCAAAAACCGGTTCCGCGCGCATCTGGGTCTGGGGGGCGTCTGATGGGCGTGATCGACCTGAACTCCGACCTTGGTGAAAGCTTTGGCCCCTGGGTGATGGGGCAGGACCGCGCGATGCTGGGCATCGTGACCAGCGCCAACATCGCCTGCGGCGGCCATGCCGGCGATCCCGAAGTCATGTTCGCCACCCTGACCGAGGCAAAGGCGCGCGGCGTCGTCGTTGGGGCGCATCCCGGCTATGCCGACCGTGAAGGATTCGGCCGCCGGATCATCCCCATGTCCAACGCTGAAATCGGCCGGATGGTCGCGGCGCAGATCGGAGCTCTGATGGGCGTGGCGGCGCTGGTTGGGGTCAAGGTGGCCTATGTCAAGGCCCACGGGGCGCTGGCCAATCTTGCCTGCGACGATAGGGGTGTGGCCGATGCCATCGCCGGGGCCGTCCGCGCCATATCGGCGGACCTTGCCCTTCTGGCGATTTCGGGGACAGCGCAGGAACCGGCGGGCCATGCGGCGGGGCTGCAGGTGTTCAGCGAGATTTTTGCCGACAGGGCCTATCTGCCAAACGGGCGGCTGGTGCCACGGTCCCGCGCTGGCGCGATGATCACCGACGAAGCCGCCGCTGCCACGCGGCTGGAACGATGGCTTGCCAACGGGCTCATGCCAACGCTCGACGGGCCACCCATCCCGCTGACCGGCCATTCGATCTGCGTCCACGGGGACAGCCCTCATGCCGTGACCATGGCGGGCCATGTCCGCCACGTCCTTGCCACCGGGGGCACCCGGATTGCGCCGTTCATCGCACGGGCCTGACATGGACCACTTCCCCCGCTTCCGCGCCGTGGCCGAACAGGGGGTGCTTGTCGAATTCGGCGACCGGATCAGCGATGCGGTACATGAACAGGTGCTGTTGCTTGACTCTGTTCTGGCCATCCGGGGCTTCCCCGGTTTCAGGGAAGCCGTCCCCGCCTATGTGAACCTCCTTGTGATCTTCGATCCCCTCGTGACCGATCACCTTGGCGTCGAAACCACCCTGCGCGCGATGCTCTCCGCTACCGCACAAACCCGGGCCAAGGGGGCGACACATATCGTCGATGTCTGCTACGACGACGCCCTCGCCCCGGATCTGGCCGAAGTCGCACTTCTCACCGGCCTGTCGCCCGAAGCCGTGATCGCGGCCCACCTGTCCGGCGAATACCGTGTCTTCCTCTACGGCTTTGCCCCCGGTTATGCCTATCTTGCCGGCGTCCCACAGGCGATCCGCCTGCCGCGCAAGACCACCGCCGTCCGGGGCGTCGCGGCGGGCAGCGTCATCATCGCGGCGGCACAATGCATCGTCTCTACCCTGACAATGCCAACCGGCTGGTGGGTGATCGGACGGTCGCCCACGTTGATCCTTCGCGATGATCCGGCAAAGCCCTTCCTCTTCGACGTCGGCGACAGCGTCCGTTTCCGCCGGATCAGCCGCGCGGAACTGGAGCGCGCCCGATGACCGATGCCGTTTTCAAGGTCGTCCGTGCAGGGCCCCATGTGACCTATCAGGATGGCGGGCGGCCCGGAATGCTCCGCTTTGGCGTGCCCGCATCGGGGGCGATGGACAGGCTGGCGCTGGCAGCGGCCAACCTCGCCCTTGGCAACGCCGCAGGGGCCACGCTGATCGAGGTGTCGGCAGGCGGCCTGACCCTTGATTGCGTGGCGGGCGAGGTCGGCTTTGCCGTAGCGGGCGGCGGCTTTGCCGTGACCTGCGGGCAGGAACAGTTCGGCTCGTGGTCCGTCGCCCGGATCGCGGCGGGGATGCGGCTTACGATAAGGCCCGGGCCTTGGGGAAGCTGGACCTGTCTTGCCTTTGCCGGGATGATTGATGTTCCGACATGGCTTGGCAGTCAATCAACACATGGGCCGTCAGGGCTTGGCGGCGGCAAGCTGACGACAGGAGGTGAGGTTCGCGTCACTGGCACCCGCCTGCCGTCTCAGGGGCTTTCAGCGATCCCTTGCCCGGTCTTTGCGCGCCCCCGGCCCGAGGTGCGGGTCGTCCTTGGCCCGCAGGATCGCTTCTTTGACCAAGACACGATCCACGCCTTCTTGGGACATGCCTTTGTCCTCACCGATTCCTACGACCGGATGGGGGTCCGCCTTGCTGGCCCTTCCCTGAAACCTGCCGCCGTGCTGGACATGCCGTCAGAGCCGATCCTGCGTGGATCGGTGCAGGTTGCGGGCGATGGTGTGGCCTCGGTCCTCATGGCCGATCACGGCACGACCGGGGGCTATCCCAAGATCGCAACAATCCTGGCCGACGATCTTGATGCCTTCGCCCGCCTGCGCAGCCGAAACCGCGTCGCCTTCCGAGCGGTGACACCGGAACAGGCCATTTCCATCCGGCGCGGCGGCGATGCCGCCCGGCGGTCCTATCTGGCCGGGCTGGCCGAACGGGGCAGGGCGCTCTTCGACAAATGAAAAGGGCCCCGGTCTGCACCGGGGCCCCCCATACTCTCTGATTGCCTGGATCAGGACGCTGCAACCGCGCGCATGACCATGACCTTGGCCAGATTGGCCCGGTAGGCCTGCGTGCCGTGCAGGTCGCCGATCATGCCGCTCGGATCAAGCGACAGGCCCTTGAGCGCATCGGCGGCATAGTTGGCCGAAAGCGCTGCCTCGGCCTCGGCCCAGCGGAACAC
>JBGSWJ010000241.1:0-17241 GCA_041752495.1 Rhodobacterales bacterium | reverse complement strand
ATACTGGTGTGTTGGAGGCCGACGCTGTGGCCGATCATGCAGGTTTCCTGCGGCGGGTCACGACGGGGCGCCCCATCGTCACGCTGAAACTCGCCGCAACGCTGGACGGGCGGATTGCGACTGCGTCGGGTGAAAGCCATTGGATCACGGGGCCCGGGGCGCGGCGGATGGTGCATGCTCTGCGGGCGCGGCATGATGCAGTGATGGTGGGCGCGGGCACGGTACGGGTGGATGATCCCGCGCTCACAGTGCGGGGTCTTGGGATCGACCGGCAACCGGTGCGTGTTGTTGTATCGCGGCATCTGGACATACCGCAGGACGGGCAACTGGGGCAGACGGCGCGCGCTGTGCCGCTTTGGCTGTGCCATGCTGTTGGCGCCGCGGGTGTTGCCGACTGGGAGGCACGGGGTGCGGTTTGTCTGCCATGCGTGGTGGCAGGAACACAGGTCGATCCTGAATCGGCCTTGCAGGCGCTGGGGGCGCGGGGGCTGACAAGGGTCTTCTGCGAAGGCGGCGGTGGACTTGCAGCATCGCTTTTGAATGCCGGGCTAGTGGACGAGGTGGTGATGTTCAGCGCGGGACTGATTCTAGGGGCGGAAGCGATGCCAATGGTCGGGGCGCTAGGCATTTCCGCGCTGGCCGAGGCACACCGGCTGCGGTTGGCCGAGCTATGTGATCTGGGCGGAGATGTGATGCATCGGTGGGTGAGGGACTGACGCCCTTGACTTTGCGCCCCGCGTTCCTTGGGCCGCCCGCGCACCGGTGAACTGGACCAAAAAAGTTGGCCCGAGATTGATTTCATCTTTTGCGCCAAGTGGTTTTGGTAGGATCGAGATAGTCTTGGTGGCTGAATTCGTCGTTTTCATATTGCTATTGATATCGCACTTTTCCTTGCCATACCGGGTTTCGCCGAAGTGACAAAGGAGGTGCTTGATTCCCCGTCGACGCCTGATGCAGGCGACTTGTGGATCGGTCTCTGACCTTTACCTGTGGCGCGCCGATGGTCGAGACGTGGGTCACGGTCCATGATCAGACCGACTCTGAACTTGCCTAAGATGCTTTAGAGCGTGTCGCGTTCATTCGGGTTTGTATCTGGCGACGATGAAGTAGTTGAGGCATTCGTCCTCGGTGAAGAGGTCGCAGACGGCCCCAACGGTTTTCCAGAGCTTTTCGTAGGTTCGGGCGGCTGCTTTGCGGAGCAGGGTCTTGAGCTTGGCGAAGGTCATCTCGATCGGGTCGAGGTCGGAGCTGTAGGGCGGCAGCGGCAGGAACCAGCATCCGATGTCGCGCATGATCCGGGTGGCCGCCGGGCTTTTGTTGCTGGACAGGTTGTCCAGAATGATCACGTCGCAGTGCGGTGGCCAACTGGGTCTCGACGTAGAGGTCGAAGAGGTCGCAGTTGATCGGGCCATCGATTATCCAGGGTGCATCGAGGTGGTCGTGGCGCAAGGCGGCGATGAAGTTCTGGGTGTGCCATTGGCCGAAGGGGGCGTGATCGACCAGCCTCTCGCCGCGAGGTGCCCAGCCGGTGGTCTTGGCCAATTTGGTCTTGACGGTGGTTTCGTCAATAAAGCTGATCCGCGTCAGCATGTTGGCCATGAAGGAGTGGCGCAGGGTAATCCAGATGTGGCGCGCCGCGGAGACCACGGGTCGCTTTTGCTCGACGGCTTGCAGATCTTTCTTTGCGCGTCAGCCGCAGGTCCCGCTTCTCCGCGATCCGGCGGGCCACCCAGTCCCTCAGGAAAGCCAGTCTACCATACCCGCCGCCATTGCCCTGAGCCTTTGGCGCGACGCCGCCCGGTTTCTTTCATCAACTTGACCATGCCGTTGACGAACTTGACAAAGACCCTGAACCGCGCAGCCGTCGACCGGTTTGTGCTCACTTCCGCCACATGCTCCATCACACGTTGCCGAAGTTCTGCGGGATCCGGTTTGCCCATCGTTGACCCCCATGTCGGCCTCGCAGACAGAGAATCACGGATCTAACCTCAAGGGAAACCTGAATCGCGATGACCGCAACACGCTCTAGCCCTTGTCCCATCGCCAGAGATGGGCGTAACCGGCCAGAAGCCCCTGCATTTTGGCGAGGGTCCGGTTGGCGCGGGACGGCGCGGGCAGAGTGCTGGTGGAAAGCCGGTGGATGATGCCCTCGGGCGGGCAAGGGCGGCGGGTCAAGGGGTCGAAGTAGCGAGGATAGTCGATTAGAACGGCATGGACGATTGCTGTCAGATCGGGACGAGCCGTGCGGCGGGGCATAGGGCCCGCGCGGTCATCGGTCAGACCCCAGCCCGCATAGTAAGGGTGGCCGACGCAGGTCACCTTCTTCCCGCGCAGAAGCGCCTCGAATCCAAGATTTGAGGTGATGGTCCAGACCTCATCAACCGCGGAGAGAGCCGTGATCGGATTGGTGCGCCCAAGGATCACGTCGGCGAACTCAGTGGCCCGGGCAACGACGCCCGGGCGGAGGCCGGCCTCAACGTCAGGGTGGGGCTTATAAAGGATAACGGCTGCGGGATTGGCTTTACGGGCGGCCTCGAGTAGCGCGCGGTTGGTGCGGATGCCGGTTGCGCCCAGACGGATCGAGGCATCGTCTTCGACCTGACCCGGAACAAGGATACGACGGCCTGCCGGAATGCCGGGCGGGAGGGGAGCGCCGGCAAGGTTGTACTTGGACAGCCCCTCTTTTGTGAGCACGCGGATCAGGCAATCGGCGCGTCCGCGAGCGTCAAGAGACAGTGTGACACTGGCAGTGATCAGGGACTCCAGCCGGCTGGGGCGATTAGGGTCGTAGTAGATGCCGAGATCATCAAGGCAGAGCGAGAGCGGCGGAATCAGGTCAGCGCCGAGGCCACGGGAGCGAAGGAAGCCGTCTTCCAGTCGGCAGGCGCCCGCTGCGTCGAGATCTGGCGTGGTCTGGTTGGCCCAGACCATGAGGCGGTACTCCCTGGCAGCCGCGATGGCCTTTGACTCGGGCTCGACGAAACGGATGGGTCGTTGGCCGCCGAAGAACTCTTGAAGCGGTTTACGTTTCCAGAGCCGCATGCCAGTGGCGACCCAACCCTTATGATCCTCGCGCCAGGCTCTCGTTTCCGCCTCGAGAGTGGCCAAGGCATCCTCCAATTGACAGAGGCGGTCTCGGACGGGGTCGTACCATTGTGGATAAAGGATCATCGCAGCGGCGAAGAGTTGGGCAGGGGTCAATCTGCGGGTGCGGCGCGGGCTGGGGTGACGGTCATCGGACAGGCCCCAACCTGCATAGAATGGCTGCCCCCAGACATTGGGACGGTGGCCTCCAAGGATCGCTTCGAACCCGAGTTGGGAACTGAGGGTATAGACGGCGCGGGCCCCGGCCAGCAGGATCCACGGGCTTACTGGATCGGTCAGCAGGGTTGTGAAGGCGTCGCAATCGGCGGGCGCGAAATGGCCGGGGCGGTGGCCTGCAGTCGTTTCAGGGTGGCTTTTGATCACCACCGGCAGATCGGGATGGGCGGTGCGGGCGGCGGCGAGCATGGCGCGGAAGGTCGCCTCGTCAGCATCCGAGGCGCGGACCGAGGCATCGCCACGCGTCTGGTCGATGACAAGGACATAGCCGGGCGGGGGGCCGGCAAGGGCCGGATCGAAGGCGTTGTACTTGGACAGGTGACCCCGTTGCAGCCGGTCGATGGCGAGTGACGCGCGGGACAAGAGCGCGGAGTCGTCGAGTGGATGGGTGGCGAGGAGTATCTCAAGATCCGACGGCGCGGTGCCATCGAAATGGACACCGGTGCGGTCAAGGATCAAGCCAAGCGGCGGCTCTCCATCACGGCCAGGCAGGACCGAGCGGAGAAAGGCGTCTTCGACGCGCAGAATCGGCGTGTCCGTGCGGGCGGCGACGGCCTCGCCCCGGGGGCTTGTCGGGCTTTGGCCCCAGACGCCGACCATATCGCCGGGGCCAGGGCGGCCAAGGCGGATGTCATAGCCGGACAGGGATAGGATACGGCGGACGCGGCCCTGCGTCAGGAACCCGCCGTTGTAGACGTAAAGGCGCCGCAAGGTTTCCCCTGCGGCGCTGTGGTTTTCAGACGATGTCTCGTCAGACGGTGCCAAGGGTCAGAACCCTTGGCCGACCGCCGCAACGTTGCCGACCGAGACCAGCGAACCCGAGAAGGCGGCCAGCACCTTGGCGAACTGGGTGTAGGGCGCTTCGGTCACATAGACGGTATCGCCATCGCGGATCGCGAAGTCGCGGGCCATGAACATCCCGTTGGGCTTGGTCAGGTCGAGGACATAGATCACGCGCTGGGTGCCCATCAGACTCGGGTCGCCTACAAGTTGCTGCGCAATCCGTTCGGGTTCGTTGCGGAACACGAAGACGCCGGTCGGGTCGGCGGTCAGCGTGTTCAGGCCGCCGACCTGCGCCAGAGCTTCGATCGCCGAGATGGTCTGGCTTTGGAACACGATGCGGTTCTGGGTGCCGGTCGCACCAAGCGCCGTAAAGGCGCGGGTGTCTTCTTCGACCACGATCTGATCGCCGCCGCGCAGGGCGATGTTGTAGCCGGGGCCGCTGTAGATATCCTGGAACCAGACGGTGCCGATCTGACCGCCACGATTGATCGTTACCTTGGCGATCTCGGGCCGAATCGTGATGCCGCCCGCCTGCGCCAGCATGGCACCAAGGGTCCGCGTCGGGCGTTCAATCGGGAAAACACCCTGCGCGCCAACCGATCCAACGACCGACACAGTCGCGCCGTCACCGGCAAGACGGGAAACTTCGACTTGCGGGTCCGGCGTCTGTTCGGTCAGTTTTTCCGACACTATCCGGCGGATGGCCTCGGGCGTATTTCCTGCGGCAAGGATGCGACCGGCGTACGGGACGAATATGAAGCCTTCACCATCCACCTGAACCTCATCAAGGCTGGTGGCGTTGGACCCGGTCGGCACGAGAAGGCCGTCATCGACGTTTTCCCAGACCGTCAGGCCAAGGACGTCGCCGGGCTGGATCGTGTCGGACCCAAGCAGGCCCGCATCCTGAAAACTGGACGAAAAGCCAAGAGAGGGGGTCACTCCGGCGATCTGGTTGACGCGGTCATCGACGGTCAGAACAAAGGCATCGCCCTGTTCCATGACAGAACCGGAAAAGATTTGCGCCTTGTTCGGACCTGTGCTGGGCAGGCCGCATGCAGCCAGAAAGGCCAGAATCGCAACGGCCACCACGCCCTTTGATGGGCGTTTTATCGGGGTTGTCACTGCTCGGTCTCCTCGACCTGTTATTATTCGCCTCAACTTTTTCTTTTAACCTATCGGAATCCGTGGGCAAAAGCTAGCCGGGGGGCAGGGAGAGGCCGGACTGTTGCAGGCCTGCCGCTTTCGCGGACAGCCACCGTAAGTCCAGCGCAAGCTGTTGTGTCGGCTACTTCACAATCCGCAAGGGTTGCCTCGGCGCAGCCTTGCCGGATTTGAGCGCATCATAGGGGTCTTCGTCCGAGAGCATCATGTCCACGACCTGCCGGAGAAGCTGACGGCGGCCCCGTGCCGAATAGAACCCGCCGGGCACCTGCGATGTTTCGAGTAGGTAGCGGCGGTAGTCCTTGTAGGCGCGGGTATCGGGGCGGCCTGGTTGGGCAAAGAAATCGGACAACGATCCGGTCGCGACGAATTCCGGCTTGGCATAGACGGCGCGGCCAAAGACCTTGAGCGGGATGCCGCGCCAGAGAACCTGTTGGGCAGCGGTCGAGTTCACGGTGACGGCGGTGCGGGCGTGGTCAAGAAGGCGGGCGAGTTTGCCGCCACCGACATAGTGGACACGGTCGCGCACGCCCTTGGCCTCGGCCATTTCGCGGATGGTGCGCCAGAGGGGAGAGCGGCCGTTTTCAAGCGGGTGGGCCTTGAAGACAAGATGATGGTGGCGGGGCGCGCCCTTGGCAAAACCATCGATCACGATGTCGAGGAACTCTGCCATCGAGGAAAAGGGCGAGTGCATCCGGAAGCTCGAGTCATGTTCGAGTTGCAGAAGGACCAGATGATAGGGAAAGCCGCCATATTTGATCCTGGCCGTGGCAATCATGCGCTGGACCGCGAAGTAGGGCATGAGAAGCAGGCGTCTGGTGTAAAGCCACGTCTCGGTCACCAGAGGAAGGTCGCGGTGGCGGCGGAAGTGGCGGTATTCACCGTTCCGGAACAGGACGAACCAGTGATAAAGCGCACCATAGAACACATGCTGGCGCATGTCGCCCCAGCGGGCCGGCGGTTCGGGGACGTCTATATCGGACATTTCAAGCGCGCGAGTCATGTTGGCGACGGACATGTCCATCAGGCGGGAATTGCCGTTGGTACCCCCTCGTTCATAGGTCACCCACCATGGGCGCATATAGCCTTCTTCAAAGACATGCACCGTGATCCCCATGGCGCGGGCTGCATCTACGGCTTGGGCATGGACGGGCCGGGTGTCGCCATAAAGGACGATGTCGGTGATCTGCTTTTCAGAAAGGAGTGCCGCAAGAGTCGCAGGCCAGGCTTCGGGCGTGTCACAATAAGGGATATAGCCGGGTCCACCGAACCAGAAAGCACGGTCGCCGGCGTTAAAGCCGACCCGCCAAACCTCGGCACCGGCCTTGCGAAGCATCTGGCCCAGACGATGAAAGAACGGCCCGTGCGGCCCCTGGAGGAACAGGAACCGGTGCGTCGGTTTGTCTGTCGGATCGGCGGTCACGCTGTCTTGTCCGGGGCGGGTGTGCATCTGGGGGAAGTTAGCCAAGGTGTCTGGCACAAATATGGCAGGAAGGCGAACAGAAGCTTGAGAGAGGCAGGGGCAAGCGGGTGTTGGGGTTGCGCCGACGCCCCGGGCTCTTGGGGGAGCTGCTGCTTGCCCCTTGGCGGGCAACAGATTACCTCTGTCACGAAAGGGGATCCTTCATGTTTACTGGTATCATTACTGACGTCGGCGAAGTCCTTGAAACGCGCACGGAGGGTGATCTGCGGGCGAGGATCGGGACGCATTTTGACGTCGATCATATCGATATCGGCGCGTCGATCTGCTGCGATGGGGTCTGTCTGACAGTTGTCGCGCTGGGCAAGAGTCCGCGCAACTGGTTCGACGTCCAGATATCGGCGGAGACGATTGGCAAGACCAACATCGGACAGAACCACTGGCCCGTGGGGCAAAGGATCAATCTTGAGCGGGCGCTCAAGGTTGGCGACGAACTGGGCGGACATATCGTGTCGGGCCATGTGGATGGCGTGGCGCGGGTAACGGCGCTGCGGGACGAAGGTGCGAGCACGCGGATGTTGTTCGAAGCACCCGAGACACTTGCCAAGTTCATCGCACCCAAAGGGTCTGTCGCGTTGAACGGTACCTCGCTTACAGTGAACGAGGTCGATGGGTGTTCCTTTGGGATCAATGTGATCCCGCACACCAAGCAGGTCACGACCTGGGGTCAAACGAAGGTGGGTGATCTTGTTAACATCGAGATCGACACGATGGCGCGTTATGTCGCCCGGCTGCGGGAATGGGAATGATCGCGGGGATTGGGCATAACAACGGGCCAGAGCTTGACGGCGAGACAAGCTGGCGCCGTTTCGCATGGAACCGTGCGCGCGAGAACCTGATGCCCAACTTGCCGATTGAAGTCGTGCGCCTTCGTGTGAAGCGGGCACAGCAGCTTGGCCTGCCCTACAAGACATACGCTGGCGTGCGGGCGGCGACGGGGCGGGATGTCATCGGGTTCCTGTTTTCATCAAACGCTTTGCGGGTTCTGCGCGACGGACAGTCGCTGCCACCGGATCGGGCAGAGCGGCTTGCCGCCCTCGTTGGGGCGGACCGGACGGGGGTCGTGCAACCGACCCTCACTCTTGATGGCCTTGTGGACGCTGGGGTTCTGGACGCAACTCATGCCGCACCGCAGTTGACGGACAGCTGGGTGACGATGCGGAATCAGATCCGCGGGATCATCCTCTCCCGTGGGCGTCCTTCGGACGGTTATCTGGTAATAGGCGAGACTGCGCTTGAACGGGAATGGGCTGAGGCCGGCAAAACGGCCGGTTTCCTGACCGGAGACCGGTATTTTGACGGGCTTGCAAGCTGATGACGCTCGTTCGACGTTTCAGGCTGTATCAGGCCGCCCCGATTGGCCTTTTCCTTCCAGAACGGGGTCGCATCGGCGACTGACTGTTTGCTTCAAACCGACCCGACTTGCCCAAAATCAGGAAATCGGCCATAGGCGGGCGGATCATTGTCCCCGTGGGTGGGGTTGGCAAACAACTGGTGTCTTCGGTCGACATAATCAGTGATTATGCGTGAAAGGCACGAGTCGGAAGGAGAGACCCTATGCGTATCGCAGTCCTTGGTGGTGACGGTTTCGTCGGCTGGCCGACCTGTCTGCATTTGTCGGATCTGGGGCATGAAGTTCATATCATTGATAACCTGTCCCGCCGCTGGATTGACGCGGAACTGGGTGTGCAGTCCCTGACGCCAATGGACAGTATTCAGGAACGCTGCCGCATCTGGATGGAAGTGACAGGCCGGAAACTGCATTTTCACCTTTTGAACGTCGCGACAGAATATGAACGGTTTCGGGGCTGGCTTTCCGATAACCGGCCCGACGCGATCATCCATTTCGCTGAACAGCGGGCCGCGCCCTATTCGATGAAGACGGACCGGCACAAGGTCTATACCGTCAACAATAACGTCAGCGCGACACATAACGTGTTGGCAGCCTTGGTGGAAACCGGGGTTGATGCGCATTTGGTCCATCTGGGAACGATGGGTGTCTATGGCTATTCCAGCATCGGTGCGCCGATCCCTGAAGGCTATCTTGACGTGGAGATCGACACGCCAAACGGCAAGAAGGAACAGCAGATCCTGTATCCAACGCGGCCCGGGTCAGTTTACCACATGACCAAGAGCCTCGATCAGATCCTGTTCCAGTTCTATGCACAGAACGACGGCCTGCGGATCACCGACCTGCATCAGGGAATCGTCTGGGGTACCCATACCGACCAGACCAAGCGCCATGTGCAGCTGATCAACCGGTTCGACTATGACGGCGACTATGGGACGGTGCTGAACCGCTTCCTGATCCAGGCAGCGATTGACTATCCGCTGACGGTACATGGTACCGGCGGGCAGACGCGGGCCTTTATCCATGTCCGCGATTCGGTGCGCTGCATCGAACTTGCGCTCGGCGATGCGCCCAAGGCGGGCGAGCGGGTGCGCATCTTCAACCAGATGACGGAGACTCATCGGGTGCGCGATTTGGCACATCTGATAGCCGCCCAAACGGGGGCCGAGGTGGCCTTCCTGCCCAACCCGCGCAAGGAAGCGGACGAGAACGAGCTTATCGTGAAGAACGACCAGTTCCTTGCGCTGGGGCTGGAGCCGACGACTTTGGCGCAGGGCCTGCTCGACGAGATCGTGGATGTGGCGCGCAAATATGCGCACCGGATCGACCGTAAGCGGATGCCAGCAGTCAGCGCATGGACTCGCGATCTGGCGCAGCGGGTTGAGACAGACCCAGAGGGAAAGCGGCTGCGGTCGGTGTCCTGACGTTGGCGGCAGGACTGGAGGCGGATCGCGCACCGGGGGCGCGGGTTGCCTATGTGACGCTTGTCACGAATGCCGACTATGCAGTGGGTGCGGCGGCGCTGCTGCACTCCATCGCGCTGACCGGGACGGCGGCTGACCTGGTTGTGCTCTATACCGGCGCAGTGACAGAGGCGATGCTGTCACCCTTGGCGGCGCTGGGCGCGCGACTTGTCCGGACCGAGCTGCTGCCCACGTCGGATGGGTTCAACGAGGCCCACGGGCGGTCAAGGCTGCATGGGGCCGCGCCGTTTACCAAAGGCGGCAAGCCACCCTTTCACACGCCGCTCGACAACTTCGCCAAGCTGCGGCTTTGGCAGATGGAGGAATATGAGCGTGTTGTCTTTCTTGACGCCGATACCCTCATGTTGCGGAACTGCGACAAGCTGTTCGGATACCCCGAATTCTGTGCCGCACCGAATGTTTATGAGGGATTGGGTGACTTTCACCGGATGAATTCGGGCGTGTTCGTCGCGCGGCCTTCGACGGCGACTTTCGAGGCGATGCTGACAATGCTGGATGCGCCCGATGCTTTCTGGCGTCGGACCGATCAGACCTTTCTGCAGGCATTCTTTCCCGACTGGCATGGTCTGCCCGTGACGTTCAATATGCTGCAGTATGTGTGGTTTGCTATGCCCGCACTGTGGGATTGGTCACAGATTCGGGTGCTGCATTTCCAGTATGAAAAGCCTTGGGAAAAGAGCCACGCAAAGGCGGAACAGTTGCGGGTGCTGATCGACCTGTGGAAGGTCTATGCAGCGGGTGGTGTTCCAGATCTCGGCGCGCTGCCTGCACCATGAGGATCGCGGTCACCGGTGCAACAGGGCTGGTTGGACGCTTTGTCGTTCAGGATGCGCTGGCCCGGGGGCAAGTGGTGACAGCGCTGGGACGACGGCCACCTGTGCCAGGGGCATTTGGTGGGCCTGTGGCGTTTCAGCCTTGGGTTCTGGGCGAGATGCCCGACCTGCATGGGTTTGACGCGCTGGTCCACGCGGCGTTCTCGCATGTGCCGGGGGCCTATCGCGGCGGCGAAGGTGATGATCCGGAGGGATTTCTCAGGCTAAATCTTGTCGGATCCGTCAGGTTGTTCGAGGCGGCCGCGAGGGCCGGTGTGCGGGTGGCGTTCCTGTCGTCACGGGCGGCCTATGACGGTTTGCCGGTGGGGACTGTGTTGGAAGAGGACATGATCGTCGCGCCAGACAGCCTGTATGGCCGGGTCAAGTTAGACGCAGAACGGGCGCTCTATGCGCTTGGCTGCGGCGTGAGTTTGCGGGCGACGGGGGTGTATGGGCCCGCGCGGCCGGGGCAGGCGCACAAATGGACAAAGTTGTTTGCGGATTTCCGTGAGG
The DNA here is from genome assembly GCA_041752495.1 of Rhodobacterales bacterium. Taxonomy (GTDB): domain Bacteria; phylum Pseudomonadota; class Alphaproteobacteria; order Rhodobacterales; family Rhodobacteraceae; genus JAPLPE01. The sequence continues at coordinate 6,336 of JBGSWJ010000241.1, read as the reverse complement.
GTCGCGCGATCGCGCCCCGGGTCGCGACCGAGGTTCTGGGCGACGATCTTGCCGCTGCCGTTCAACTGGGGCTGGTGTCGGGTGTGATGGGGGTGCTGAACGTCTCGGACCTGCTGCTCGACCGGCGCGATCTGCTGGCCGAGGTGGCTTTGCTGACAGGGTGGAGCGGTGTGCTGCCTGAGCGGTCGGATATGGTCGTTTCAGTAATGCGGACTGCGCGGCTTGAGGCGCTGGGCTGGCGCGCGTCTGGCATAAAGGGTTTGCGGGCGGCTTTGCCTTCCATGATCGGGAATGGAGAAGGCTGAAACCCCAGAATTCGGCTGCCCCGTAGGCCCCGTGTGTTCCTGCAAAGATGAGCAACAGGCTCCTGTGATGACGGAGACGTGATCACCTTGTGATCAATGAGCTGAAACTTTGCCCTCCTGCGTCCCGTGTCTTTGAACGCAACCGGAGCAGAGGGTTCCGGTTCCCAACCACAGACAAAGGGAATTCATCATGTCGTTCAAATCCTTCCTTGCCGCTTCGGCTCTTGTCCTTGCGGCGTTCCCGGCTTTTGCCGACAACCCGATGGTCGGCGGGGCGGCCATGTATCCGGAAAAGAACATCGTCGAAAATGCCGTCAATTCGGCTGATCATACGACCCTTGTCGCGGCTGTGACAGCGGCGGGACTGGTTGAGACATTGCAGGGGTCCGGTCCTTTCACCGTCTTTGCGCCGACGAACGAAGCCTTTGCCGCTCTTCCGGCAGGTACGGTCGATACTCTCCTTTTGCCGGAAAATCTGGCCACGCTGCAGAAGATCCTGACCTGTCATGTGGTTGCAGCCAACGCGATGTCGGCGGATGTCATGGGCATGATCGAAGCAGAAGGCGGGAGCCATGTGGTCGAAACGGTGGGCGGCTGCAAGCTGACTTTGGCGATGAACGGCGACATGCTGACCGTCACGGATGAGCAGGGCGGCGTTGCAACCGTGACCATCGCGGACGTCGTGCAGTCGAACGGTGTGATCCATGTGATCGACAAGGTGCTGTTGCCTGCCATGTAACATTCCCCCCGACAGGGCGGCGTCTCTCCTGTCGCTGCCCTGTCTTGTGCAGGCTGCGTCCTTCCCAAGTTGCGCGGCCTGTCGCAGGGCGGCCCGTCCCAGATCGGGACGGGCCGTTTTGGCATTGTCATCAGTGAACTGGCCGCCCAGAGTCCGCCGCGACGAGAAAAGGCAAAGCCATGACAGTAACCTTGCGGACCGGGGATTTCGAAGCTTTCTTTCGGGCACCTTTTGACGCCTATGGCGAAGAAAGCCTTTACGTCTCGCCACTTGAATCAGACCTGAAGCGGTTTGTCAGCAAGGCGGAAAACCCGCTGTTCAGCGGCCAGAGTGACTTGACCTATTTCACGGCGCACCGGGGCGACAAGGTCGCAGGGCGGATCACGGCTCATGTGCATGCGGAATCGAACCTTCTGCATCGGGTGAATCGAGGGTATTTCGGCTATTTCGATGTGGCCGATGATGCCGAGGCCGCCGCTGCCCTGCTCGGTGCCGCAGAAGCCTGGGTCCGGGCACGGGGGCTGTCCGAGATCATGGGGAACTTCAACCTGACCGCGATGCAGCAGGTAGGCGTACTGACTGAGGGCTTCGAGAGGGCACCCTATACGGACCAGATCTGGTCTCCGCCGCACATCGCCCGGTTGTTACTTGCCAATGGCTATACGCCCACTTTTGGGATGACGACATTTGAAGTCGATCTTGTGCGGGCGGCCCCGCCCGCGATCAGCGCCAAGAGTCAGGCGATTCTCGACAACCCCGACTTCAGCTTTGCCCCGATCCGGCGCGCTACGATCCCGGCACGGATGGAGGAGGCACGGTTGGTGCTAAACGAGTCCTTTTCAGACAACCCGATGTTCGTGCCAGTCACGGCCGAGGAGTTTCATTTTCAGGCGCGGGACATGAAATGGGTCATGGATCCGCGCATTTCTGCGGTCCTTCACCATCAGGGCCGCGCTATCGCCTGCGTCATTTGTATCCCCGACCTCAACCCCCTGATGCGCCGCATGGGTAGCCGGATGGGCGTAACCGCGCCTTGGCATTTCATCAGGCACCGGTTTGCGAACCGGCGGGCGGTGCTGATTTTTGCCGGTGTCTTGCCGGAATGGCAGGGCAAAGGGGTCAATCCGCTTGTGCTGCGGCGGGTGATCATGGCGGCGAAATCGGCTGGATATGACGCGCTGGGGAATACGTGGATTGCGGATGTGAACGGCGGGTCACTGACGCAGAAGGAGAAAGCAGGAGCGCAAGAGATGCATCGGCTTCATCTGTTCGGAAAGGCGGTTTGAGGGGTCACGGCCCCTGCGTAAGTGACGCTCGTTCCTTGCCCCGCGTGAAGGTAGCCTTTCAGATTGGGCCTGCGCTCAACGGCTTTTGACGGGTTTCATGGAATGACGCTTGATCGACCATATCATTGCGGTCGCGTAGCCTGCCGCTTCCAGTGTTTCGCGCTTCGATCTCCACCCTGCAGGACAGACAACGAAGACTGCCTTTATGCCCCGGCGTGCAAAGGCCATTTCGGCAGCCTCGAGCAAAAGGGTCGGAGGCCCACTTTCTCTGGCTTTGCCCAAGTGGTCGGCAAAGTCGGGATGAAAGTAGTCGTCAATGACGCCTGTCCCGGCAATGTCGTGGGCTGGCGGGAAATGCAGACGCGTTGCCGGCTGCGCGATGACATAGCCCTGCAGCGCGCCCGGTGAGCCCAGAACCATCATGTCGCGATCCCGCAGCCCAAGACTGATTGTCATCCAGTCAAAGAATCTCTGGTCGGCTTCGGGGTGAAACTCCCAGAACGGGTCGATCTCAAAGAGTGTTTTCCTGTTCTCTGCACTGCAATGGACGATGCCGGGCACGTCGGCAGTGGTGGCGGGACGTACGGCGGAGGGGGTTTTCAAGGCGGGAAAACCGGTTCGCGACAGATAGAGGGTCAGCGGCGTGTATCCCTGCTGCTCGAACGTGTTCTGCCAGCCATCTCCAGGGACCGATGTCGAGAGGGTGATACTGGCACCTGCTTGCGTCAAAGCGGCTTCCGCAGCCTGCATCAGTATTGCGCTTGTGTCAGGCGAAGCGTCGGGCGCAACATATCTGTCGGGCATGATGAGTCCCGGCTCGCCGGCTTTTCCGGCATAGATCGGGGGAACTGGAAGCATCATTGCGTGAACGACCCCGGTAATCTGTCGGCCATCTTCGCTGAGGTGCCAGAACTGCCGGGGCGGCCCGTCCGACGCAAGTGCCAGGGTCAGAGCGTGCTCGATTTGTTCGGAAGCATTGTCGGCAAGCTTCCACAGGATCGGCTCTTGAGCCTCTCGTGCGGCCGCGTCCGTCATCAGAAGGTCTACAAGTCGCGGAATGTCATGTGGTCTGGCAGGGCGGACGACTGGGGGCAATTTGTTGACCTCTTCGACAAACGCTTCATGCCGAGTTTATTGCCGGGTGTCAGACCTTTGACAAATCGGGATTTCTGCATGACCCTTTAGAAAAACTATCGCGCCCGGACCCGCAACATGAAGCCGATCAATCTGAATTCCCTGGCTGTCTTCGCGGTCGTAGCCCGGTGCGGCAGTCTTCAGGAGGCGTCAGGTGAGCTCAATATCTCGCGAGGAGCCGTTTCCCAGCGGATCAAGCAGCTTGAGATCGATCTTGGCGTCACCCTTCTTGAACGGGGTGCGCATGGTGTGAAGCTTACCGAGACTGGTGAGCGATGCCGGGACGCTGTTGATCGAGCATTGGCTACACTCGAGACATTCCTCGTTGAGCTAGGCGAAGAAACAGACCGCGTGACGCTGCATCTTGGCCCGTCAACGGCAGCAAAATGGCTGATGCCCCGCATGAACGCCTTTGCTCAGAGATTTCCGGAAGTTGCCCTAAGGACGGAAGTCCACGAACAGGTTCAAAGTCGAAGCCTCGGTCGGAACGAGATATCGATCTGGCCGGGTATCACTGCCGATCCGAACCCGGACCACCATTCAAGGCTCTTGACCGTAATCCGCCTCGCCGCTGTTTGCGGCCCTGATTTCCAGGTGCCGGCGTTGACAGACGGGCTTGAGGAATTGCTGACGCTCCCGCTGCTGCAAGACGCGCATCGAAGGTGGGAACGCATTATTGAGGCCAAGGGGCTTTCGATGCCGCAAAGACTCCTGAATTTTGATCGCTCTGCCTTGGCACTGGATGCGGCGATCGGAGGACATGGGGTCGCAATTGCGCCCACTTACATGATCGAAAGGGATGTGGCTGCAAAACGGCTTGCGGTGGTCGGCATGAGTCTGGAACCGACGCGGGAACGGCTTTTCGTTTCGTGGTCTCGACAGCAGGTTCGGCAGAAGACCCTGCTTCGGATTGTTGACTGGATCGTAGAAGAGTTCGGGAAAGAACCACTTGACGGGGACAAAGGCTGAAACCAGAGGAATCTGCATAATCCAAGGCGGCAGCCAGAGAGATGTTGGGGCGGGGTGAACCCCGCCCTGCGGTTCAGGACAGGCAGGTGACCAGAGCGTCGGTGATGTTGGTCAGGATTGCACCGTAAAGTGCGGGGCCCGGGTCCATGCTGATACCATCGGGGTCCGAGCGTGCAGATTTGGCGAGGGAGCCTTCCGCAAGAAGTGTCGACCATTCGTCCGAGGTTTCGGGATCAGTCAAGATGCAGTTGATCTGATTTTCCGAGATCATCTCCATCAGTTCCGCGATGCGGGCGGGGCCGGGGGCTGAGGCGTCGGACAGTGTGATTGCCCCTGAGGCTGGCATCGCGAATGCCGATTCGAAGTATTGGTACGCGTCATGCGGCACAATATAGGGGCGGCCCTGTACCGGGGCGAGCCTTGCGGTCAGTTCAGCCTTAAGTGTTACGAGGCGGCTCTGCGCTGCGGTGGCATTGGCGCGATAGGTTTCCGCATTGGCTGGGTCCGTGCTGGCCAGGGTTTCGGCGATGTGGCCAAGCCAGACCGAGGCGACATCCGGCGAGAGCCATGCATGGGGATCTGCGCCTTCATGCTCGTGAAGATGGTCATGTCCTTCTTCGTCGTGCTCTTCGGCCTCGGCGGCGGCAAAGGCCGCGTCTTCGCGGGTCGGGAGGGGTGTCCAACCGTCAGTGTCGAGGAGTTCGAGGATGACGGCGTCGGTAGCGAGCGTCTCGACCGGTTCTTCGAGCCAGGGCGCAAGCGTGTGGCCGGACCAGATCACCACTGTGGCGTCGGACATGCGGGCAGCGTCAGAGGGGCGGAATTGGAAATCGTGGGGTGAAACGTCGGGAGGCAGGAGGAGGTCGGGGATGCCGACGCCGTCCATCACCTGCGCCACGAGGGAGTGGATAGGGGCGGTGTCGGTAAGGACGGCCGGAGCCTCGGCCCATGCTGGCGCGGCGAGGCCGGTCAGGAGGAGGGTGGCGCGGAGGGTGGGGGGCAGCATGGGGCACCTCTTGCAGGGTCGGTTGGGGCGGGATATACTGTTTATGTTATAACATAACAAGCCCTGAAAGACTCAAATGACGCCCTTGCCCCCGCCTGATCCGGCCTTTGGCCGCCATGACCACGGGGCCTGTGTGCGGACGGCGTTGGCCGCTGCCGATGCGGCCTGCGCCTCGCGGGGGGTGCAGTTCACGCCGGTGAGGCGGCGGGTTCTGGAGATACTGCTGGAGCATCATGAGGCCTTGGGCGCCTATGACGTGCTGGCGCGGCTGGACCGCGAGGGGCTGGGGTCGAAACCTCCGGTAGCCTATCGGGCGCTGGGGTTTCTCGTGGAACAGGGGTTTGCACACCGGATCGAGCGGCTGAATGCCTTTGTCGCCTGTTCGCATCCGGGTTCGGCGCATGCGCCGGCGTTCCTGATCTGCCGGTCCTGCGGGACCGTGTCCGAGGCCGAGGCCGCACCCGGCGGGCCTTTGGGGAAGGAGGCGGCGCAGAGTGGGTTCCGGATCGAGCAGACGGTAGTCGAGGCACAGGGGCTTTGCCCGGCCTGTCAGGCAGCGGCGGCGGCATGAGTCTGATCGCGGCGGAGAAGGTTGATGTGCGCTACGGCAGCGAATTGGTACTGCATGGCGTCACCATGTCGATCAGCAAGGGCGAGATCGTCACCATCGTCGGGCCGAACGGGTCGGGAAAATCGACGTTGCTGCGGGTGCTGATCGGGGCGATCCGTCCGCAGGGGGGGCGGGTGCTGCGGCAGGCGGGGCTGAAGATCGGCTATGTCCCGCAGAAGCTGCATATCGACCCGACGCTGCCGATGACGGTGCGGCGGTTTCTGGACCTGCCGAAACGGGTGACAGATGCGGCGGCCGAGGCGGCGCTGGCCCGGGCCGGTGTGCCC
>JBGSWJ010000240.1:0-12608 GCA_041752495.1 Rhodobacterales bacterium | reverse complement strand
AAGCCGGTCTTGCGATGCACCGTGCCGTCGGCCCCGCGCAGACCACCGCCGCCGAGGGTTTCGCCGGCGTGCGTGGAGGGGACGGTCTTGTGCGGTTTGCGCGGCGCGCGGTTGAAATGGAAGATGAACTCGTGCGAAGGCGCCAGCCGCCCGTTCCAGTCGCCGGGGAGGCCCGGCCCCTGGTCCCAAACATACCAGCCGAAACGCCGCCATCCCTGCGCCCCCATCCAGTCGAGCCAGCCTTCCCAATAGGGGGTCCATTCGCCGTCGCGATGGACGAGGCCGAGGTTCACCAGCAGCTGGGCACCAGCGGTCACGGGCGCCGCAGCAAACACGCCCTGCATCAGCGCATCCCAATCGCCGACCTTCTCTTTCGCCGCGCCATAGTCGCGCTGCTGGGCATAGGGTGGTGAGGTGAACAGGAGCGAGGCCTGCATTCCGTCCATCAGCTGCGCCACCACGGCCGGGTCCGTGCCATCGCCACAGATCAGCTGGTGATGCCCGAGCCGCCAGATGTCGCCGGGCCGGGTGATCGGGTCGGCCGGGGCGTCCGGGATGCTGTCGGCCGTGTCATCGTCGATGGGCGCGCGGTCATCATTTCCGTCGAGCAGCAGCGCGTCCAGTTCTTCCTCGGGTATCCCGATCAGTCCAAGGTCGAAATCCTCTGCCAAAAGCGCCTGCAACTCCTGCACCAAGAGAACTTCGTCCCAGCCGCCGAGCTCCGTCAATTTGTTGTCGGCGATGCGATAAGCCCGGCGCTGCGCTTCGGTCAGATGACCCAGCACGATCACCGGGGCCTCGGAAAGGCCAAGGTGAGCGGCAGCCAGGACGCGGCCGTGCCCCGCGATCAACTCGCCATCGGTCGCGACGAGGCAGGGCACAGTCCAGCCGAACTCGGCCATGCTCGCGGCGATCTTCGCCACCTGGTCGGCATCGTGGGTCTTGGCATTCCGCGCGTAGGGGCGGAGGCGAGCCAGGGGCCAATGCTCGATCTGGCCGGGCAGCACGGGCGCGTTCATGCCGCGAGCCGTTTGGCCTTGAGGGCGGCGAAGGTCTCGCCGGTCTCGAGAAGCATGGCCTCCTGACCCGTGAAGGACTGCCAGCGTTCGATGGCGACGTCGACATAGGCCCGGTTCAACTCGACCCCGAAGCAGACCCGGCCGGTGGTTTCCGCCGCAATCAGCGTGGTGCCGGACCCCATGAAGGGCTCGTAGACCGCCTGGCCGGGGCTGGAGTTGTTCAGCATCGGGCGCCGCATGCATTCGACCGGCTTCTGCGTGCCGTGCACCGTGTCGGCATCTTGATCCCGGTTGGCAATTGCCCAAAGCGTCGTCTGCTTGCGGTCGCCAGCCCAGTGGCCCTTGCCCTTGGCGCGGACTGCATACCAGCAGGGCTCGTGCTGCCAGTGGTAATCGCCCCGGCTCAGCACAAGCCGGTCCTTCGCCCAGATGATCTGCGACCGGATGGCGAAACCCGCGGCAGTCAGACTCTCGGCCACGGTCGCCGCATGCAGCGCCCCATGCCAGACATAGACAACGTCGCCGGTGAACAGCGCCCACGCCTCGCGCCAATCGGCACGGTCGTCATTTAGCACCTTGCCGGTGCGCTTCGTCTTCGCTGCGCCCGCCTGGTTGCGCCAAGAGGGATCGTACTCAACGCCATAGGGCGGATCAGTCACCATCAGCAGGGGGCGGACATCGCCCAGTAACCGCCCGACCACATCGGCCGCGGTGCTGTCGCCACAGATCAGCCGGTGGGGACCGAGCTGCCAGAGATCGCCTTGCGCGGATACCGGCGTGGCCGGGGGCTCCGGCACATCGTCCTCGCCTTCGACCGGACCATCGCCGCTCAGCGCCTCGGGATCCCGCAGCAAGGCATCCAGATCCTCGTCGCTGATGCCCAGGAGCGTCAGGTCGAAATCCTCGGCCAACAGCCCTGCGATCTCGTCGCGCAAGATCGCTTCGTCCCATTCGCCCAGCTCCGTCAGCTTGTTGTCGGCGATGCGGTAGGCCCGGCGCTCAGCCTCATCGAGATGGCTGAGCCGGATCACCGGCACGTCTTTCAGCCCGAGCATCGTGGCGGCAAGCACCCGGCCGTGCCCTGCGATCAGCTCACCATCGTCTGCCACCATACAGGGGACGGTCCAACCGAACTTGGCCATGCTGGCCGCGATCTTCGCCACCTGGTCGTCGCCGTGCATCTTGGCATTGCGGGCATAGGGCCGCAGTCGGTCGATCGGCCAGGATTCAATCTGGCTCGGTGCAAAGACCAGATCCATGGGCGGCTTTCATTTGGGGCAGGACGCACAAGCCGATGCGTGCGCTGGGCGATGCCAGCTTTAGGATCGGGATCCGCGATGGGTGGAAAATGAAAGCGCCCGCGAGGGGTTTCCTCCGGGCGCTATTCTTCGATGATCAAGGGGTAGGTCAAGATGGGCAGCTTTGTCAAATGAAAAATGCACGCGGATTCAATAGCTTCCTGGCAAGTGGCTTCCACTGGCTGGCTTCCGGCAAGGTGGCTTCCTCAAAGTGGCTACCTGGATTCCTCAAAAGAATCCACCCTGGCCAGATCGTGATTCCTTAAGCTGCTGATTTTGAGTCTGAATTCCGGATGCCAGCGCCAAGGTGGCTTCCGCCTGGATTCCCCGGTGAAATCGCCTCACGCTAGCCACCTGCCGCGCTGCGCCCCCCCGTATACATTCAGGGCCAGGGAGGAACCATCGGGAGGGGGGGATGGGAGCTGAACCCCATCGCCCAGCGCCTCTGCTTCAAGCGCCCGGTCGATTGTCCATGTTCTTGTTAAGCACCTGCTCGATGTTCTGGCTCCATGCCGCTTTGAACGCCGGATCAGAGGCAAATAGCTTGTAAAGCTCCAACTCGTCCTTTCGCCTTTTTAACATCACTTCCTGCAGCATCTTTTCTAATGCGAGACCACGATTGTACGGGTCAGCATTGTCCTCGTACTTGGCCGTGTAGTCCGGGTGAGCACGGATGCTGTTGACGATGTTGACGAACTTGACACGTTGCTCCTCTGGTGTCGCGCTCCAGCCTTGGAACCACCGCTCGTTGAAGCTGCGAATGATGTCATCCAGAGGGTCGGTTTCCGGATCGCCGTCGCGGTTGCCGCGCGGGTTCGGGTTCTGCGGTGTCAGTTCGGTCTCAGTCGCATCGAGACCGATCTCATGGTTTAGCTTTGTCCGCTCCAAGCCGTAGGAGGACAGATCAACGGCCTCCAGCAGTTCATCAAGCATGTCTTGATTGGGATCCTTGATCTTGAGTTTGGGGATCAGGAACTTCAGCAGCCAGAACAGCTTCTCCCATTCCAGCACTTCAAACGGGATGATCGACGCCATCTGACCGTAAATCTTTACGAACTGCTTCGCCTTGATCTTGAAGTCGATCTTCTCTGGGTCGGGCAGCTCTAGCTCGGCGTTGAAACGACTGGCCGCGATGTCGATAATCGGGCTGAGGGTTTGGGCATCTTCACCCGCAAAATATCGGGTTACGAAGTCTTCGACCTCCTGCCATTCGTACACGCCCACCTGGTCCAGCGCTTCCTTCAGTTCGTGCAACACGTTGACGTCGGTCGCTTCGGACAGCGTGGTCACAGTGTAGAAAGGGTCGAAGGCCGTCTTGATGTCATCGACGCTGTTGAAGAAGTCGAGGATGAACAGGTCCTCTGTCCGTTTGCCCAGCTTGGGGGCCGAACGGTTGAGGCGGGACAGGGCCTGGACGGCCAGCACGAACTGCAGCTTCTTGTCCACGTACATTGCGGTCAGCTTGGGCTGGTCAAAACCAGTCAGATACTTGTTCGCCACGATCAGCAGCCGATAATCGTCGGTGTCGAACTTGTCCCGCGTTTCGCTTTCGGGAAAGCCGTTCATGTCGGCTTCCGTGTATTTCACCCCATCGACGGTCTTTTCGCCCGAAAAGGCGATCAGCGCCTTGAAGGGGTTTCCTTGCGCATCGAGCAACTTGGTCACCGCCTTGTAGTAGCGGATCGCGGCCTCGATGTTCTGGGTGATGATCATCCCTTTGGCCTTGCCGCGCAGCTTCTTCGTATTCACGACCTGCGGGATGAAATGATCCAGCATGATCTCGGCCTTGGTGTTGATCGTGTGCTGGCTGCGTTCGACATAGGCGCGCAGCTTCTTCTGGGCCTTCTTGGTGTCGAACAGCGGGTTATCTTCCACCGATTTCTGGATTTCGTAATAGCTTTTGTACGTCGTGTAGTTGGCCAGCACGTTCAGGATGAAGCCCTCTTCGATGGCCTGCTTCATGCTGTAAAGGTGAAACGGCTTGAAACTGCCATCCGGCTGGCGCTCGCCGAATTTCTCAAGCGTTGTCGCCTTGGGAGTGGCGGTGAACGCCAGATATGACGCGTTGCCGCGCATCTTGCGCGATTGCATCGCTGCCAGAATGCGGTCCTGCGGATCGTCCTCGTCGGGGTCCACATCGCCCGCACCCATCGCGCGGTTCATGTTGTCGTGCGCCTGGCCGCTTTGGCCGCTATGCGCCTCGTCGATGATCACCGCGAACCGCTTGTCGTTCAGGTCGGAAATGCCGTCGATGATGAAGGGAAATTTCTGGATCGTCGTGATGATGATCTTCTTGCCGTTCTCCAGCGCCGCTTTCAGGTCGGCCGAGCGCAGGGCCGGGGCGACGATGTTCTTGACCTCGGAGAAATCCTTGATGTTGTCGCGCAGCTGCTTGTCCAGCAACCGGCGATCCGTCACCACAATGACGCTGTCGAACAACGGCTGGTCCAGTCCGCGCGCGCCGGGCAGGTTGGTGCTTTTGGGATAGGCTTCGATCAGCTGATACGCCGCCCATGTGATCGAGTTCGATTTGCCCGAACCCGCCGAATGCTGGATCAGATAGCTGTGGCCGACACCATTGGTGGACGCGTGGTCCAGCAGGCGACGCACGACGTCCAGCTGCTGATAGCGCGGGAAGATCAGCGATTTCTTTGGCAGCGGATCGGCCGCCTTGCCCTCCAGCAGCACGAAATGCTGGATGATCCCGGCAAGGCTGGCGGGCAGGAACACCTCTTCCCACAGATAGGCGGTCTTGTGGCCGTGCGGGTTGGGTGGGTTGCCCTCGCCGTTGTTGTGGCCTTTGTTGAACGGCAGGAAGAAGGTGGCGGGCCCGGCCAGTTTGGTGGCCATGAACACCTCGTCGGTGTCCACCGCCATATGCACCAGCGCGCGACCGAAATGCAGCAGGGGCTGGGTGGCGTCGCGGTTGTCGCGATACTGTTTCTGGCCGTGAAAGCGGGCGGTCTGGCCGGTCCAGGCGTTCTTCAATTCCACCGTGATCAAGGGCATGCCGTTTAGGAACAACACGATGTCGATCTCTTCCAGCGGGTTGGTCTGCGAATAGCGGACCTGGCGGGTGATGCTCCAGATATTGGCGGCGAAGTTTTCATGCACGCGGGCGGCAGAACTGGCCAGCGGCGCGGGGTACATCAGCGAAAAGAACGCGTCATCGACCGGCAGGCCCTTTTTCAGGAGATGCAGCAGGCCGTGCTTCTTGATCATGCGATCAAGGCGTTCAAGGATCTTGGCCTGCCAATCGGAGGGGTTGCGGACACGCAGCTTGGCCAGTTCCTTGGCTTGGGTGGTTTCCAGAAACTGCCAGAACATGCGCGTATCCAGCGCGAACTGGGCGTTGAAATCACCGGGCAGGCCGATGCGATAGGGGCCGTCACCAACTGGCGCAGGCTGGCCTGCTAAGTCCTCGGTGGTATGGCCGGTCAGGTGTTTCTGAATGGCCTGTTCGAGTGCGATTTCGCGTGTGTTGCTGACCATGCTACCCCCTAAATGACTTTGATCTTGCCGGTGACGGCCGCGTTGATCAGGCTGGTTTTGTATTCCTTGAGCGCCGCAATCTGGCGTTCCTTGATCGCGATGCCACTGTTGATCTTCGCCGTCATCGCCTCAATCGATTGAATGATTTCTCGCTGTTCAGCGATCGGGGGAAGAATCGTGACCAAGTTTCTGAAATCATCCCAATAGAGCCGCTTCCGGAAGTCGGTGATCCCTTTGGACGCGGCATCCATCTGCCAGATGTAAACTGGAGTTCGATATAGAAGTTCGAAATATGTCGCATCGATCTCAGCGATTGGCTCGGCCACGACGTATGCAGGGCTGACCATGCCGTGGACGCTTACACTGCCAATGCCACCTTGCCATGCGCGCATCATGTTGTAGGCGACAAAGCCGGGGAGGACTTCCTTGTAGGATGTCCGATCCTCGATCTTAATGGCCGAACGAAGGTTTTCCTCTTCACTTAATTCTTCTGTCGAGACGCCGCTGTGAATCGAAACCGACAGAACCGGTAAATTGGCATTGCCCGACCGCTTCGACTCTCTGAAAAGCGTGAAGTTTCGCCGCACATCCCAATGAGCGGGGATTTGGCCGATCCAGTCGATACCGCTGTCTTTCATCCGGGCGGTGGGGTTCAGGCCGCGGGTGACGGCGTCCTGGATGATGATCTGCCGCCGCTCGCGCAGCAGCGCGATCTGGTCTTCCTTGATTTTCACCGCCCTGTCGATCTTGGCGCATTTGTCATCAAGGAATGCTGCTATGGCACGCTGTTCTGGAAGGGGTGGGACCAAAAGGGGGATTTCCCGCATCCGTGACTTGTTCAGATCCCACTGGCCGATACGCACACCATCAGATGCGGACCCGAAAAACGAGACATAAAGCTTGCTGCGGATCGCACGGTTGAAGAAATTGGGATCGATTTCCTTGGTGAAGTCGAAAATGAAGTAAGCGGGGCTGACGATCCCGGTGTGTTGGGAAACGCCGTATGATCCCTGCCAAGCCTTCATTTTGTTCATGCCGAACTGCCCAGCGCGCAACACCTTGTAGCCGCTCAAGTCGTCTGGAATGAAGTTATGGTTGCTTTCCTCGTCATCGAGATCGCGCTCGATTACCCCTTTTTCGCGGGTGATCGAGAGAAGCGGCAGGTCGGGCCGGTTCTTCTCTGAAACGGCCCTCAGGCTGGTGCCCAGCTTTTCAACAGCCCAGTGCGCAGGAACATCGCCCACCCAGTCGTAGCCTGACGGCTTATAGCTATCGTGTGCGGGATAGGTGGCTAGCATCATTCCACCTCAGACAGCGCCGCGACCGGCACACCCAGAATGTCCGAGATCAGCCCGTCCGCCTGCTGTTCCAGCGCCAGAATATCCGCCGTCACCTTGTCCAGGCTGCGCAGGGGTTTGTGGCGGTAGAAGTATTTGTTGAAGCTGATCTCATAGCCGATCTTGACCGTGTCGAGGTTGATCCAGGCCTCTTCGACATGCGGCTTCACCTCGGCCCGGAAATAGCGGTGGATGTTGTCCTTCAGCGGCACAGACTCGCTATCGCGCAGATCGGCGTTGGAGGCATAGGTCCGCCAGCTGCCATCGGGCTGCTTGTACAGGCCAAAATCGCCCAGATCGGCCACATCGCAACCCAGCCGCGCCGTCACCGCAGCAAGCTCGGCGCCCGACAGGCGCAGGGACTTGTCGATGACCTTTTCGGCGTCCTCGGCGTACCAGCTGACGGCGTTCAGGATGGCGTTCTTCTCGGTCGCCGACAGCTTGATCTTGCGGGCCTTCAGCGCCTTGTTCACTCGTTCGACAAAGGCGTTGTAGTCGGCGGTTTCCTCGGTGCCTACGGCCTGCATCAGCGTATGGCCATGGGCCAGAAGTTCGCGCAGGCGTTTCCAGTTGCCGGTATCCAGCAGCTTGGCGCGGGCGCTGGCGTTCAGGGCGATGCCCTGTTCCTCGCACCAGACCATGATCGGCTTGGCCTGTTCTTTCAGAAAGCCCGCGTCATAGACCGCCTCGCCATGGGTTGCCCACAGATGCTCCATCTGTTCGCGCAGAGATTTTTCGAATCGCAGAGGGGACAGCCGGTCGGCGCTGAACTGCGCTCGGCGGCGGTCGGGGCGTTCGATGGTGACCTTGTGATAGCCGAAATCGATGTTGTCGAAGATCTGAACGGCAATGCCGATGGGATCGCCGTTGGCATCGATCTGGCGTTCGACCGGCTGGAAGGCAAGGTAGGCGCTGGTGATCGCCTCGATATGTTCGGGCGCAAATTCGCAGTTCTTGTCGCCAAGGTTCTTGCGCAGCTTCCGGTACAGCAGGTTGGCGTCGATGAGTTGCACGCGGCCCTTCCTGTCGGCGGGTTTGGCGTTGGTCAGCAGCCAGATGTAGGTGGTGATGCCGGTGTTGTAGAACAGGTTGTTCGGCAGCTGGATGATGGTGTCGAGCAGGTCGTTTTCGATGATGTGGCGGCGGATATTGGACTCGCCGCTGCCGGCGTCGCCGGTGAACAGGCTGGAGCCGTTGTGCACCGAGGCGATGCGCGCGCCGACAGCGCTGTCCTTGGTGGACTTCATCTTGCCCACCATTTCCATCAGGAACAGCAACTGGCCGTCGCTGGAGCGGGGAGTGGCGTCCTGGACATCGACGTTGCCCCAGTAATTGGCAAGCGGTACCTTGAAGCGGCTGTCGATGACGTCGTTGCCGTCCTTGATGTACTTCAGTTCGCTGTTCCAGCTTTTGCCGTAGGGCGGGTTGGACAGCATGAAGTCGAAGCGCTGGGCGGCGAATTCGTCGGTCGAGAGGGTGGAGCCGACCTTGATGTTCTCAGGGTTGTTGCCCTTGATCATCATGTCGGATTTGCAGATGGCATAGGTCTCGTCGTTGATTTCCTTGCCGTAAAGGTAGACGTCGCCGGTGGCCTTGATCGAGCCACCGGGGTCGATGACTTAGTTCTGCGATTCCGTCAGCATGCCGCCGCTGCCGCAGGCGGGGTCATAGATGGTCATGACTGGGGGCAGGCGATCCTTGATCGGGTCAAAGACCAGGTGCGTCATCAGGTGGATCACTTCGCGCGGGGTAAAATGCTCCCCGGCTTCTTCGTTGTTTTCTTCGTTGAATTTGCGGATCAGCTCTTCGAAGACATAGCCCATGCCAAGGTTGCTGAGGGCCGGGAGAGTGTTGCCATCCGGGTCTTCGACCGGGTGCGGTGTGAGGTTGATGTAGGGCGAGATGAACTTTTCCAGCACGTCCAGCAGAACCTGCTTGTTCGCCATATGCCGCATCTGTTCCAGCAGCTTGAAGCGCGAGATGATCTCTTTGACGTTGTCGGAGAAGCCGTTCAGGTAATCTTCCACGTTGGCCAGCAGGATTTGTTGGTTGTTGGTGGCGGTGGCGTGCAGCTGTTTCAGCGTCCACTTGCTCGTGTTGAAGAACACGTAGCCAGAGGCCGCCTTGAGTGGCGCGTCGTCCAGTTCCGTCGCCTTCATTTCTTCTTTCTGGAAGCGGACTTCTTCAAGGACGGCAGCCTTGGTGGGTTCAAGCAGGGTGTCGAGGCGTCGAAGGACAACCATCGGCAGGATGACATCGCGGTATTTGCCGCGGACATAAACGTCGCGTAGGCAGTCATCCGCGATGGACCATATGAAGGAGACAAGCTTGTTGTGGGCAAATTGGTTCATGGGTGGGTTCAGCAGTCCTGTTGTCATGCCGGTAGGCGGGGAGCGGCAATTTTGTTAATCGAATTAAGCGGTTGGCCCTCGATGCTGTCAATCACCGTATGTGGTGAGAGGTAAAGTCTCGACAGGGTGGTTCAATCTGGGGGTGAGCTCAGCTCTGCGTGGGGCCAGCTCGACCTTCGTTCCTCGGCGATTTGGGCCTTGAGCTGCTCGATCTGTCTGAAGAGAGCCTGGCGCTCCGCCACTGCAGCCTCAACTTTGGCCTGCGTTTCCTTGTCGGGCAACGGAATTGCCAGGCTTTTCAGGTCCTTCATGGCGATTGTCTGGATCGCGGATCCGCCCGCCAACGATTTCAGGTGTTCTTGCACCACCTCATCTGAAAGATATTCGCAGAGGACACGAGGCGAGAGCTTATGCCTGCCTTTTAGACGCAGGATCATCAGAGACTGGCCAGCGGTCCAGATGGTCGAAGATCCTTCTGCGGGCACATTGTCAGGCACGATCCCGACCCTCCCCACATTGCCCTTGAAGGCTATCAGTACATCGCCCGGTCGCAGGACTTGGTTCACAGCCTTTCGGAACTGGATCCGATCAATGGAAATCGTGCGCGACGGATCACAAACATGATCGTCCTCTGCGATGTCCGCTGGCGCCGCCTCAAGAAGGACGTACTCACCGCCCTCCTGCTGAGTGAGCGCGGCAGGGCGGATCATTTCGACCAGATCAGCAAGCTCAGCGACTTCAGATTTTGCAAGCAACTGGTCTATAGCGTCACGAGCTTGGCGATCGAGATAACGATCAATGGTCAGGGTGAAGCTTTCCTGTTTGATGCTTTGCAGATCGACATCCCGCGCGAATGCCTCCCGCCCCGTAAGCTCTGCTGTCGGAAGCGTAGACCAATCGGCATCCCTGCGGATCTCCAGTCGACCGCGTTCCCGCCTGACTGCCAGTTTTTCGTCAGCAAGGTTCACAAAGCGGATCGTCGAGTGGCTGAACCCCTTTGGTGACAAAACTAGCAAAGCGGAGTTGATGGAGGTATTCTGAAACATCATGCTCGGCCCAATTCCCATGACTGCTTGCAGGCGGCCAGAATGCACAAGTTCTTCGCGGGCTACTGCTTCTACTCCGACAGCGCGGAATAACGCCCCCTCGGTGACAACCAAGATGGCGCGCCCTTTAATGTTTTGAAGAGCATCGGCAATCGCCACACTCTCCCCGGATAGGCGGCCGTGCTTGGTGCCGAAGATACCCAAGCGAGAGAGAGTAGACTCTTGCAGTACGCCGCCGCGTGCCATGTCGAAGCCGAATGGTGGCATTACAAGCTCGACATCAAACGAAGCTTGGCCCATCCGCCCCCAAGGGTTCGACGAGGTGATGCTGATGTCGAGGTCAAGGATTGCGGCCAGATGTGAAAGAAGTCTGCCATCCCGCTCCCACCCCGAGTACTCGGTGAGGGTAGGCACGGCTTGTGCCTTGCGATCAATTGCAAACATCAGTGCAGGTCTAAGGCTGGCAGGAAAAGAAAAACGTGCACTTTGCGCCTCGCTCAGCAAGCCGAGGAGTTCCTGCGCCGCATCCTGCCGGATCCAAAATTCACCGAAGTCACGGCCTGCGTTGCTGTCCAGCATGGACGATAGTTCAAACAGTTGCTGATCCAAGTGGCCGTCGAGCAGAGCCTTTGCGGCAATTTGGATCAGTGCATCGCTGCTGGGCGGCTCAAAACTGTTTGAAGCCAATGTGCGGTCACTGCCATCATGGCCTTTTTTGAGGTTCGCAGCGGCTTCGATGACTGCCATCGCGATTTGCCCGATGGAAAGTGGCGAACCACGCAGATTGTTCACGAGTTCCAGGAAGGTCATGTGAATTCCAAAGTCAGGAGTTAATTGTTTTTGTGCTGGGCCGAAAAAAGCTGTCGGCTCGATACGTCGTGACCAAGCTGTCACCTGCCGCGACCACAACGACGCCTCCTTTGCGTTCGGCGTCATCAAGGAACTTCAGCTTCCGCCGTAGCTCGCACATTTCTGCGCGGATGGTCTTGGTATCGAGGACATACCGATCTCCTTCAATGCGGCCGAGATCGAGGGCAAGGCTAACCAGTTCCTTGCGAATGCCGCGTTGGTTCATGCGAGCGTCAATGTGTGTGGTAGTGTGCATCGGTTCGCCTCCTGTCGATGGATCATATATGAGACATCCCCAGAGAGAAATCAATGGCAAACTTAAAAAAGCAGGAGATAATTTTTAAGGCAGGGGTGTGTGGGGTGACTTGATGAGACTAGACCGCGAAACAACCAACCACGGCTGCACCTTTGGCATAGCCCCAGTCACCTCGACTTCCCGAAGCATCCCGCCCGCCACCAGCCCATCCCGCACCCAGTCCAGCGCCTGCCACCAATCGTTATATCTGCGCCTGGCAGATGCGATCTGCTCCGGATGTGGCCGCCAGGTGACCGGACAAGCCAGTAGTTCAATGGTCCGCCACTTGCCGCGCGTCTTCATCCGTTCGGTGCCGACGACGATGGTTGTCGCCCGAGCACCATGCTGATTGTTCTTGGTTTCCATAGGGACACAGCGCGGCACGGCGCCCGGCATCCAGTTGGGGGTCAGCCCGGCGCGCGCCAGTTCGGCCAAACGGATGGCCATGCGGATGCCGCCAAGGCTGTCGGGCATGCCTGCGACGGTTGCGGCGATCACCTCGGCATCTGGATGGGTATAAGTGCCCATCTTGTGTTGTCCGCCGTCGACCTTGCAGCCCAACGCAGCGCGTTGCAGCAGGACATATTCCAGGCCGAAGCCGAAGCCTTCCTCGGTCACGTCCTTCGGTGGTGGCAGTTCCAGCTGCGCTTGTTCCACGCGGAACGCCCATTCCAGCGCTGCCTGCACGCCCAGCGCGCGTTTCACGCGTTCGCCGCCCGTACGGCCGATCCGCCCTTTAACGCTCATGGCTGTAGCCCTTCAAGGAAGTCCATGTGCGTTGGGCGATCCGGCCCATCCGCTGGCCGCCAGATCCACGGGCCGGAGGCCGTGGGCAACTGCGAGAGCGCGCCACGCATGTGCTGCTGCCAAAGGGTGAACTCCGTTGCCGAGCAGGCGCAGAGCGCGTGCCCGATGGGCCAG
>JBGSWJ010000239.1:0-1572 GCA_041752495.1 Rhodobacterales bacterium | reverse complement strand
CCCGAAGGGCTTGGTCATGGTTCTGGCGACCGGCACCTGGTGTGCCTACAACGACTGGGGCGGGTCGAACCACTATCAGGGGCTGTGCGGGCCGCATGGGGTGGAATTCTCGCCGCATGTCTCGATCCACCGGCCCTGGGCCAAGGGCTTCGTGCGCTGGCCGGCGGATGCGCCGCGCATCCCCCATGCCTCGCCGCTGCTGTCGCGGCCCCGGTATCCGCATATGGAGTTTGCCCGGGCGAGGGGGATTTCGAAGAAATACGCCTCGTCCGGCTGGGGGGCGTTCGAGCGGCCTTTCGCCTTGTGGTGCGAGGCGCAGGGGATTTCGCTGACCTATGTGACCCAGCATGACCTGCACGCCGATCCGAGGCTGCTGGACGGGGTCGCCCGCGTGGTGATCGTGGGCCATGACGAATACTGGACCTGGGAGATGCGGGACCATCTGGATGCCTGGGTTGAAGCGGGCGGGCAGGTGGCGCGGTTTGCGGGGAACTTTTTCTGGCAGACGCGGCTGTCGGCGGACCTGTCGGTGCAGACCTGTTTCAAATACCTCGCGCATCAGGACCCGGCGCTGCAGGGGGATGTGAGCCGGCTGACCAGCTATTGGGACAATCCTTTGGTGGGGCGGCCGGCGGTGGCGACGATGGGGCTGACCGGGGTGATGGGGGTCTATGCCGGGTGGAGCCGCTGTGCCGCGCATGGGTCGGGCGGGTTCACCATCTATCGGCCCGAGCATTGGTCGGTGGCCGAGACCGGGCTGGGGTATGGGGATGTGCTGGGGGCCGGGGCGAAGATCTTCGGGTATGAGGTGGACGGGATCGACTGTGGCATGGATCAGGGGCTGCCCTATGCCGTGGAGGGGACGGGGCTGGAGGGGGAACTGGTGATCGTGGGACTGTCGCCGGCCTCGACGCTGGCCCATGCGACCGGGCCTGCGGATGCGGACAGATTCATCGGGCGGTACGATGCCGAGGAAGTGGCGCAGATCGTCTATGGGGGGGTGACGGAGGCGAACGTGGCCCGGGCGAGCCGGGGGAATGGCTGCATGGCGGAATACCTTCGCGGCAAGGGGGCGGTTTACAACGCCGGGTCTTGCGAGTGGGTGGCCGGGTTGATTGCCGGGGATGCGGTGGTGGAGCGGGTGACGCGGCGGGTCTTGCTGGGGGATTGGGCGTGAAAACCAGGGAGGTTGCACGCGTGCAACATTGGGTAAGCGGCTGATTTCAAAAGATTTCGAAGATTCCGTTCAGGTTCGATTAACCATGATTCCGGGGCCTGTGAGGGTGATGGGCCTGAAGGCCCATCCTACAGGCCGAGCTTGCGTGTTTCAGCGAAGACGGCTGGAGCCACCGGGGCACGCAGGGCGGCGAGGTTTTTCGTGACCATCTGAGGCTCGGGGGCGCTGATCAGGACCGAAGCGACGGCGGGATCGGACAGCGGGAATTGCAGCGCGGCGGCGATGCGGTCGGTGTGGTGGGTTTGGCAGACAGCGTCGATGGCGGCCACGCGGGTCAGGATGTCTGGCGATGCGGGTTCATAGTCGAACATCGCGCCGGGCACGGGGCCGGTGGC
>JBGSWJ010000238.1:0-7575 GCA_041752495.1 Rhodobacterales bacterium | reverse complement strand
GCCGGTGGCCGCCTGCGGCAAGCCCTGAACGCGGAGCGGACGGCCGAGGCGGACCTGCTGGCCAAGGATTCGCGAGGCGAGGCTGTCGAGGCCGGGAATTTGGCTGCCGCCGCCGGTGAGGACGATGGACTGGCCGGGGAGGTGTTCGAATCCGGCCGCGTCAAGGCGGGCGCGCACCTCTTCCAGAATCTCTTCGACGCGGGGGCGCATGATGCCGATAAGTTCCGCACGGGACACGGTGCGGCGGTCGCGTTCCCAGTCGCCGGTATCGCCGCCGATTTCGATCATTTCGCGGTCGTCCATGCCGGTGGCAAAGATCCCGCCGTAAAAGGTCTTGATCCGTTCGGCAGTGGCCATAGGAACCTGCAGGCCCATTGAGATGTCGCCCGTCACATGATCGCCGCCCATGCGGACGGAATCGGCATAGATCATGTGCTTGCGGATAAAGACCGAGATCCCGGTTGATCCGCCGCCCATGTCGATACAGGCGGCGCCGAGTTCCTGTTCATCCTCGACCAGCGAGGCGATGCCCGAGACATAGGCCGAGGATGCGAGGCCTGCGAGTTCGAGATCGCAGCGTTTGATGCAGTAAAGCAGGTTTTCGATGACGCTGGCATCGACGGTCAGAAGGTGCAGATCGGTCGTGAGCTGCTGGCCGATCTGGCCACGCGGATCGGACATGCCAGAGCGATGGTCGAGCGCGAAGTTGATCGGCTGGGCATGGAGCACCTCGCGGTCGGTGCCGTAATCGGGCAGTTCGCAGGCGGCAAGGACACGGCCGATATCCTGATCGGTGACGATGGTGCCCTGCACCGTGGTCTGGCCGTCAAGGCCGTAGGATCGGGGCCGCGCACCCGAGAAGCAGGCGATGACATGATCGACGCGGAGGTTGGCCATTTTCTGTGCGGCCTGAACAGCCGTGCGGATCGCGCGTTCGGTTTCCTGCATGGCATCGACTTCGCCAAAGCGCACGCCCCGGGACCGGGTGGTTGCAGCCCCGATGACGCGGAACTGGGACTGGCCTGCCATCGAGCCCACGCCGTCGTTGGCGGGGATCCGTTCCGGGCCGTCGAACCGAAGGACAAGGCAGGCAATCTTGGACGTACCGACATCAAGGATCGCCACGACGCCCCGTTGCATGGCCGCCTTGCGCATGTTCCGCATTGCACGCTGGCTTTGGTAAAGCTGTCGCATCATTCCCCCGCAACTGGTTCGACTAATTCTGTAGTGCGCAGCACGTTCATCGCGGGCTGGTTCAGCCGGATGGTGGGCCGCGTTCCGATTCGCATGTCCACGACGGCAATGTCGCGGGCGAGCATGTCTTGCGCCTCGTCGAGCGCGATGACGCGCTGGAGGGCGGCGACGGGGTTTTCCCCCGGAAGCAGGATGCGCTGGTCTCGGTCAAGGACCATGTCCCAACGGCGTTCGCCCATGCGGACAAGGCCGCGCACGCGGTCGGCGATGGGCTGGGCAGCGTTGAAAAGGGCAAGCGCCTCGATGATGTTGTCTTTGGCTCCGTCACCGGCGATGAGCGGCAGATCGGCGCGGTCGCCGCGTGTTGGGATCATGCCGGTCATCACGCCTTCGCTGTCGATCAGTCGCAACCCGTCGGTGTAGCGCCATACGGCGACGGGTACGCGTTCGATGACTGCAATTTCCAGTGTGCCGCCCGGGCGGACGCGGATGGTTGCGGATTTCACGGCAGTCAGTTCACTGACCGCAGCGCGCATGGCATCAAGGTCGAGCACCCAGGAGGAGGTGGGGAGCGGGACGTCGAGAAGGTCAGCTATTGCCAGTTCCAGCGCGGGCTGGGCGCCTGTGATGTCGACCGCGTTCACCATGAATTCAGGGCGCTGTTCGAACGAAGCGCGGACGGATGCGATCTGGTCTGTCACCATCGCGCGGTTGGCGTCGTTGGTGAACCAGAGACTGCCGATCAGTGCGACCGTCAGAATGGGAAGGCCCACACGGACAAGAATCCGGTAGGTCGGCGTCAGCATCATGCGCTGGTAACGATAGTTCCAGCGGGTCGGCGCGGGATCGCGGCGGACCCTTACCTCGGGCACAGGATAGAGGGCGGGAGCGCGGCGGCGGATCAGCGCGAACATGATGCGTCCTCCACCAGCCAGCGGCAGAGTTCCGGGAAGGAGATGCCGACGTTCGCCGCCTGTTCCGGGGCGAGTGAGGTGGGCGTCATGCCCGGCTGGGTGTTGGTTTCCAGCAGGATCAGGCCGTCAAGGCCGCGCGATTCGTCCCAGCGGAAATCGGTGCGCGACAGGCCCCGGCAGCCAAGGACGCGGTGGGCGCGGAGCGCGTAGTCCATGCAGGCATCGAAGATTTCCGACGGAACGTTGGCCGGGACTTCGTGGCGCGATCCGCCGATGGAGTACTTGGCGTGGTAGTCGTACCAGCCCGTCGTGATGATATCGGTCACGGTCAGGGCGCGGTCACCCATGACGGCGGTGGTCAGTTCCCGACCTGGGGCATAGGTTTCGACCATGACCGTTTCG
The DNA here is from genome assembly GCA_041752495.1 of Rhodobacterales bacterium. GTDB lineage: Bacteria > Pseudomonadota > Alphaproteobacteria > Rhodobacterales > Rhodobacteraceae > JAPLPE01. The sequence goes on along the minus strand of JBGSWJ010000238.1, from coordinate 5,065 downwards.
GGCATGTCGTCGGACAGTTGCGGCGGGGTGTTGGCACCGTCCTTGACGATGTAGACCCCGACGCTCGACCCTTCGTTGTTGGGTTTGACGACGTAGGGCGGCTCCATCACGTGACGCTGGCGCACCTCGTCCCGGGGGGCGAGGACGCTGGCCACACAGGGCAGACCTGCGCTGCGGTAGGCGGTCTTGGAGCGTTCCTTGTCCATCGCTAGGGCAGAGGCCAGGACGCCGGAATGGGTATAGGGGATGCGGAGCCATTCGAGGATGCCTTGGACGCAGCCATCCTCGCCCCAGCGGCCATGCAGGGCGTTGAACACGACATCGGGCCGGGCGGCCTGCAGGCGCGCCACGATGTCGAGGCCGGCATCGACCTCGGTCACATCAAATCCCGCTGTCCGCAGGGCCGCTGCGCATTCACGTCCCGATGAGAGAGACACCTCGCGTTCGGCCGAGGGGCCACCCATCAACACAACAACCCTGGGTTCTGTCCTGCTCGACATACCCGCCGCCTTTGTCGCGGACCCTTTGGTGGTCCGTCTTCTTGTTTCGGCCCTTGCCCGGGGCCACCCCGTTCGGGGCACTTATTCGTCTGCGGTTTTACCGACTCGCATGATTTCCCATTCTAGCGTGATCCCTGAGGAATCGTAAACCTTTTTCCGAACGAGTTCGCCAAGGTTTTCAAGGTCGGCGGCGGTGGCATTGGCGGCATTGGTCAGGAAATTGGCATGTTTCGGATTCATGACCGCCCCGCCCAGCGGGAAGCCGCGCATTCCGGCGTCTTCGATCAGTTTCCAGGCCTTGAGCTCGTGGGTGTCGTCGGCGCGTCCGGTGCTGGAAAAGCCCGCCGGATTGCGGAAGGTCGAGCCTGCGGTGCGGTCTTTGGTGGGCTGGGTCGCATCGCGTTTGGCAAGCTGATCCTCCATCCGTTGGGCGAGCACGGCGGGATCGCCTTTGGGCGGGGCAAAGGTCGCGCGGGTGATGACGGCCCCGTCGGGCAGGGTGCTTTGACGATAGGCAAGGTGCAGGGCTGTGGCGGGCCAGTCCTGCACCGCGCCATCGCGGAGCACCACGCGGACCGAGGTCAGGACGTCGGCGGTGTAGCTGCCATAGCAGCCCGCGTTCATGCGGACGGCTCCGCCGATGGTGCCGGGGATGGTGCGCAGGAAAGTGAGGTCAAACCCGGCTTCGGCCGCCTTGCGGGCGACATGGGCGTCAAGGGCGGCGGCGCCCGCGTGGACGGTGTCGCCGTCGATGGTGATGGCGTTGAAGCCCCGGCCAAGGCGGACCACCACACCGGGCACGCCGCCGTCGCGGACAATGAGGTTTGATCCGACACCCATCGGAAAGACCGGGACTGCCGGGTCGAGGGCGGCGAGGAAGGCGGCCAGGTCTTCTTCATCCGCAGGCTGGAACAGCCATTCGGCTGGGCCGCCGACGCGCATCCATGTCAGATCGTCGAGGGGGCGGTCGGGGGTGAGCGTGCCGCGTGTCCGGATATCAGCGGGGAGGGGCAAGGTTCGGGTTCGCTTTCGCATGGTGACGACGCCCGAGGTCTGCACCGACGAGCGCGCCAAGCCAAGTGGGGGCGACCACGAACATCACAAGAATGATGAGGGCGATGCCGGACCAGTCGTCCGGTTCGGCCTGAAACCCCTGGATGGTCCAGATGATCCCGGCGATGACAAGGGCCAGCATAAGAACGCGCGGCGGCCAGACCCAGCCATAACGGCGCAGGAGGTAGCACAGGGCAAAGGCCCCCGCGAAGCCAAAGATAGGGGCGAAGATTGCGCCGTTGAAATCGAAGAGGGCGCTCATTCCCGGCCCATGTGCCGGCGCATCCAGCGGCCGAGGAAGTAGACGGGCCAGCGGAGGATGGATGCCCCCGCGGCAAGGGCCAACACGCCCACGACAGGGCCGTTGACCCAGGTGACCCAGCCGACCAGCGGGACGCCCACAGCGATCAGGGCATAGGCGCGGGACCAGTGATTGTCGCGGCTGGGGATCATGGCCAGGACATTGGCGATGAGAAGCCAGACGCAGACTAGGACGAGAGGCAGACTCATTGCGGCACCTCGGGGTGTTCGCCGCGGGCGCGCTGCCAAAGATAGATCAGCGGGCGGCGGAACATCGAGGCAAAGGCCGCAAGGCCGATGGCGGACCACCACCAGCCATGCGCCACGCCGATCCAGACGATCAGGACCGGCGCGGCCAGAAGGAGCGGCACGCCCGGATAGCGTTGCAGACGCATGGGCAGCATGGCGGTCACAGCCGCCACCAGCACCCAGAGGCAGCCAAGGATCAGCGGCAGGCTCACGCGGCCTGATCCGGTCCGTAATCGGCCTTGGCCATGCGCTGGGTCACGGCCTGACGGCCGATGCGCCAGAGGTTGGCGAGTTCGGTCGGGAAGAGGACGAGTGCCGCGCAGATGACGAGGCTTGCAGGAATCCAGCCTTCGGTCAGGAGCGTGATCAGAAGCAGGACCGGGCCTGCGACGATCAGGCCGAACCGGGCCAGCGACCTGCGCTGCGGGCGCAGGAGATTGGTCAGCCCGGACAGGCTGAGCCAGAGAATGAAGAGAATGAAAGCAAAGCTCATGGGATTTTCCCCTTTTGTTGTGCTGCCCTTGGTCCGTGTCGTGCTGGCGGTTTCCGCCTTTCCTTGGTCGTGCCGGAGGGGCCTGTATTCCCGCCCGGGTGGTGTGGGAGATGGCCTGTCATCCCCGTGATAGTCTGATCCCGTTACCTATTCCTTTGCGTCCTTGCGCAGCCGGTCCGGCAGGCCGTTGGCCCATGCGCTGATCGACCCTGCACCAAGGCAGACGACAATATCGCCGGGGCGGGCCTGTTCGCGGACGAGGCGTTCAAGGTCATCTTCGCCCATCACGGCGCGGGCGTGGCGGTGGCCGTGGCGGATCAGACCTGCGACCAGATCATCGCGGCTGGCACCGGGGATCGGGTCTTCTCCTGCCGCGTAAACATCGGCGATGCCGACGACATCGGCTTCGTTGAAGCAGGTGCAGAATTCCTCGAACAGATTCGAGAGGCGTGTGTAGCGGTGCGGCTGGTGGACGGCGATGATGCGGCCCCCGGCATTGTCAGCGATGGCCTGACGGGCGGCCTTGAGCACGGCTGCGATTTCAACCGGGTGGTGGCCATAGTCGTCGATGATGGTGACGCCGTTCACCTCGCCCACTTTGGTGAAGCGGCGGTTGACGCCGCCAAAGGCGGCAAGGGCCGTGCGGATTTCGTCTTTCTTCATGCCAAGGTGGCGGGCGACGGCGATGGCCGCGAGCGCGTTTGACACGTTGTGGTTGCCGGGCATGGGAAGGGTCATGCCTTCGATCACGCCGCCTTCGGCCTGAAGCTGGACGTCGAAATGGGCGACGCCAGCCTTGTAGGTCAGGTTCACGGCGCGGACGTCGGCTTGCGCGTTGAAGCCGAACGTGGTGACGCGGCGGTCGGTGATGCGGCCCACAAGTGCCTGCACCTCGGGGTGGTCGGTGCAGCAGACGGCAAGGCCGTAGAAGGGGATGTTGGAGACGAAATCAAAGAATCCGCGCCGCAGGTTTTCGATCGTGCCCCAGTGTTCCATGTGTTCGGGGTCGATATTGGTGACGATGGCGATGGTGGCGGGCAGGCGGTTGAAGGTGCCGTCGCTTTCGTCCGCCTCGACCACCATCCATTCGCCCTGACCGATCCGGGCGTTGGAGTTGTAGCGGTGGATGATTCCGCCGTTCACGACGGTGGGATCGAAGTTGCCCGCGTCAAGGAGGGTGGCGACCATCGTGGTCGTCGTCGTCTTGCCGTGCGTTCCCGCGATGGCGACGTTGGATTTGAGCCGCATGAGTTCGGCCAGCATCTCGGCCCGGCGGACGATGGGCAGGCCGCGGCGGCGGGCCTCGTCCAGTTCCGGGTTGCCGGGTTTGACGGCGGAGGAGATGACGACGACATCCGCGCCTTCAAGGTTTTCGGCGCGGTGGCCTTCGTAGACGAACGCGCCGAGGGATTTGAGACGTTCGGTGATCTTGGAGCCTTTGAGGTCGGAGCCCTGCACGCGGTAGCCGAGGTTGAGGAGCACTTCGGCGATGCCCGACATGCCGATGCCGCCAATGCCCACGAAATGGATCGGGCCGACGTCGAGGGGGAGTTTGGTTGCTGCGTTCATCCGGGGGCTTCCGTCCATCATTGTTCTTGTCCTTTACTGCCGTCTGCCAGTCGTTCCACGAGGGTTACAAGCCGGTCCGTCGCGTCGGGGACGCCGGTGGACAGCGCGGCCCGGGCCATTTGCAACGCGCCGCCGGGATTGGAAAGGATCAATGCGATCTGTTGGCTGAGGGCGTCGACCTCGAACTGCCTTTCCGGGACGAGGATGGCCGCGCCGGAATCGACCAGCGCCCTTGCGTTAGCCGTCTGTTCATCGCGGACAGCGGCGGCATAAGGGACAAGGATCGACGGACGGCCGATGACCGAGAGATCGGCGACCGAGCTTGCCCCAGAGCGGGAGATGACAAGCTGTGCTTCGGACATGCGGGTGGGGATATCTGTGAAGAAGGGGAGGACTTCGGCCGGGATACCTTCGGTGGCATAGTAGAGGGCGACGCGGTCCATGTCCTCTTCCCGGGCCTGATGACTGACGCGGAGATGGCGGCGGAGAGAGGTGGGAAGGGCTGCGATGGCGGGAGGGACCACGTCGGACAGAATGCGCGCGCCCTGACTGCCGCCGATCACGAGAATCGACATGGGGTAGTCGCCGGGCGGGATATAGGCGGCCCCTGCCCTTTCTAGGACCGCGCCCCGGACAGGGTTGCCGGTGTGGATGCCCTCGACCTTGGCCGGAAGGGTGGTGGGCCATGTGCCGCAGGCGACCAGATCGACATGAGCCGCGAATATCTGGTTCACCCGGCCGAGAACCCCGTTCTGTTCGTGGATCATGCGGGGGATGCGCAGGACCCAGGCGGCAGTCGTGGCGGGGATGGCGGGATAGCCGCCGAAGCCCGTGACGACGGTGGGGCGGTCGCGGATCATGCGGGTTGTGGCGGCGATGATACCGCCCGCGATGCGGAAGG
>JBGSWJ010000237.1:0-9904 GCA_041752495.1 Rhodobacterales bacterium | reverse complement strand
CGTCGGTCCCGACGAAGGCCTGCCAATCCCCCCGGCCCGCAATCCGTGGAACCCTGATCACATCACGGGCGGATCGTCATCCGGGTCTGCTGCTGCCGTTGCGGGCGGGATCGTCCGGGCCAGTCTGGGCACAGATACCGGCGGGTCCATCCGGTCCCCTTCCGCCTATTGCGGGGTCGTCGGCCTGAAGCCAACCAAGGGGCGCGTACCCAACACCGGCGTTCTTCCGCTGTCCCCCAGCCTTGACCATGTCGGCCCCATCGCCGCAACCGTGGCCGAGGCCGCGCTGCTGCTGGACGTCATTTCCAACCCCGGCTGGCGACCCGTTGCCAAGGGGATCGACGCAGGCATCGCCGGGTTGCGGATCGCCTATCCGCGCCACTGGATTGCCGATGATCCGGCGACCGATCCTGCAGTCCTCAGGGCGCTTGACGATGCCGCTTCGGCCCTGTCGCTGGCGGGCGCGTCTATCCGCCTTGTCACCTTGCCCGACTACGCGGTGTTTGAAACCGCCAGTGCCCTGATCCTCGATGCCGAGGCGCTTGATGCCCACCGGGACCGGATCAGGACCCATTCGGCAAGTTACGGCACCCCGGCCCTTCGTTCCTTGTTGCGGGCCATCGGCCTGAACGCCGGGGATCTCGCCAATGCCTGGGCCGCGGCACAAATCCTTGACGCGCGTCTGGATGAAACCTTCGCGCAGTCTGATCTGCTCCTGACGGCCACCACGCTCGCCCCGGCCCCGCCAGTTGCGGCCTTCCGGGGGGGCAAAGCCGTCTGGACGGCCATGCGGACGCTGCCGTTCAACGTGACGGGCCATCCCGCCCTGTCCGTGCCCTGCGGCCTGTCAGGCGGGTTGCCAATCGGAATGCAACTGGTGGCGGCAAAAGGGGCCGAGGATATCCTTTGCCGCGCCGGACATGCGTTCGAAATGGCGACAGACCATGCCCTGCAACGCCCGTCGCCCCGACGGACCTAACGCACCTGCATCCGGTCCAGCCGCAACTGCGCCGCCCGCCGGTGCCCCTCAAGCCCTTCTGACTGCGCCTGACGCGCGGCGGGTGGGGCCACGGCGCGGATGCCGTCTTCGGTCAGCCACTGGTGCGTGGCCACCTTGACATATGACCCGACCCAAAGCCCGCCGGTGTATTGCCCCGCGCCCATCGTCGGCAGGGTGTGGTTCGTGCCTGAGCACTTGTCCGAATAGACGACCGAGGCATTCTCGCCGATGAAAAGCGATCCGTAGTTGTCCAGCCGCTTCGCAAAAGCCATCGCGTCCCGCGTATGGACCTGAAGATGCTCGGCGGCGATTTCTTCGGAATAGGCGATCATATCGGCCTCGTCCCGCGCCACCGCGATTACCCCATAGTCGCGCCACGCGACCCCGGCAATCGCGGCAGTTGACAGCGTCGCAAGCTGCCTTTCGACTTCGGCCAGAACGCTGTTGGCCAGCGAGGTCGAGGTCGTGATCAGGCCGACCCGCGTCCTGACATCATGTTCCGCCTGCGCGAGCAGGTCGGTCGCGATCATTTCAGCGTCGCCCGTTTCATCGGCCAGAATGAAGATTTCGGACGGACCGGCCAGTTGGTCGATCCCCACGGGGCCAAAGACCTGCCGCTTTGCTTCGTTCACAAAGGCATTGCCGGGCCCCATGATCTTGGCCACGCGGGGCACGGTTTCGGTGCCAAAGGCCATCGCAGCGATGGCCTGCGCGCCGCCGATCCGGAATATGCGATGTGCGCCCGATAGATGGCACCCGGCGATCATGGCCGGATGGGCGTTGGGCGGCAGGCAGGCGATGATTTCCCGCACCCCCGCCACGACGGCAGGGACGATGGTCATGATCGGGGCCGACAGCAGGGGAAAACGCCCGCCTGGAACATAGCAGCCCACGCGGTGAATCGGGATGATCCGGTGCCCCATATGCACGCCGGGCAGAATCTCGACATCCAGCGCCCCGATGGTCGCCAACTGCGCCTGTGCAAACCGTGTTACGTTGGCGATGGCGAATTCGGTATCGGCCCGCGTCACCGGGTCAAGTGCGGCGACGGCAGCCAGCCGGTCGGCCATCGAAATCTCAAGCTCGGCCGGGGCCACCCCATCGAACCGGGCCGAATATTCCCGCACCGCCGCGTCACCGCGCGCCTTGATGTCGGCCAGCACGGCGGCCACGGTTTCGGCCACCGGGGCGGCATCGCCCTGGGCATCACGCAGTGGGGCTTTGACGAAAGCTAGTCTTTCCAGAAGTTCGGTCATGAGAGTCTCTGTCATTGGGTTGTCTTTGCATACGACAGCAAAGTGTTTCAGGTCAATGGTGCGACCCGCCATTCCTTTTTATCTGAAACAAGCTCTGCACAAAATCATTGCGGTGACTTCCACGAGGTGGCAAAGATATTGCAAACGTAACCAAAACACGAGGCCTGCGATGCCGGAATGGCTCAAGACGGCAAAGCCCGAGGCCGAACGCGCTGCCGATGACGCTGCCGTGCGGGGTGTGGTCGAAGCTGTGCTGGCCGATATCGCAGCCCGTGGCGACGCGGCAGTGCGCGACCTTTCGGTCAGGTTTGACCGCTATGATCCGCCATCGTTCCGGCTGACCCCATCTGAAATCGAAGCCGCCATGTCCCGCGTCGCCCCGCGCGACCTCGAGGATATCCGCTTTGCCCAGACCCAGATCCGCCGCTTTGCCGAGGCGCAGAAAGCGTCCATGCAGGATATCGAGGTCGAAACCCTGCCGGGCGTGATCCTGGGACACCGCAACATTCCCGTGCAGTCTGTCGGCTGCTACGTCCCCGGCGGCAAGTTTCCGATGGTCGCATCGGCCCACATGTCGGTTCTCACGGCGGCAGTGGCCGGTGTCCCGCGCATCGTGGCCAGCGCCCCACCGGTCAAGGGCGGGCCGCATCCGGCCATCGTGGCCGCCATGCATCTGGCAGGTGCGCACGAGATCTATGTCCTGGGCGGAATGCAGGCGGTCGGGGCGATGGCGCTGGGCACCGAAACGATTTCCCCGGTCGATATGCTGGTCGGCCCCGGCAACGCCTATGTGGCCGAGGCGAAGCGGCAGCTCTACGGGCGCGTCGGGATTGATCTGTTCGCCGGTCCGACCGAGACGATGCTGATCGCGGATGATACCGTCGATGCCGAACTTTGCGCGACCGATCTCTTAGGCCAGGCCGAACATGGCTACAATTCTCCCGCGGCCCTTCTGACCACCTCACGAAATCTGGCTGTGGCGACGCTCGGCGAAGTTGCCCGACTGCTTGAAGTCCTGCCCACCGCCGAGACTGCGGCCGTGTCATGGCGCGACTACGGGGAAGTCATCCTCTGCGCCGATCATGACGAAATGCTGAACCTTGCCAACCAGATGGCCTATGAACATGTCCAGGTCATGACCGACCGCGACGACTGGTATCTGGACCGGATGCATAGCTATGGCGCACTGTTCCTTGGTCCCCGGACCAATGTCGCCAACGGCGACAAGGTGATCGGCACGAACCACACACTCCCGACCCGCAAGGCGGGCCGCTATACCGGGGGCCTCTGGGTCGGCAAGTTTCTCAAGACCCATTCCTATCAGCGCGTCACGACGGACGAGGCCGCAGCGATGATCGGGGCCTATGGCAGCAGGCTTTGCATGCTCGAAGGGTTCGTGGGCCACGCCGAACAGTGCAACATCCGTGTCCGGCGCTATGGTGGCCGCAATGTGCCCTTTGGAGAAGCCGCCGAATGATCCTGCCCGCGACACCTTCGTTCCGCCTCGACGGCAAACGCGCCCTTGTGACAGGGGCGTCGTCCGGGATCGGTCTGGCCGCCGCCGCCGCTTTGTCGCAGGCGGGGGCCGATGTCGTGCTTGTCGCCCGGCAGGAGGAGCGATTGCGCGAAGTAGCCCGGGCCATCGGCCCCTCCGCCACCGTCAAGGCGCTGGATATCACCGACCTTGACGCCACCGCGCGTTTCGTGACCGAAACCGGCCCCTATGACGTGCTGGTCAATGCCGCAGGCCTCGCGCTCCATTCCCCCGCACTTGAAACGACGCCGCAAGATTATGACGCGGCCATGTCTCTCAACCTGCGGGCCGCCTATTTCCTGACGCGCGAAGTGGCGCGCGGGCTGATTGCCGCCGGTCGCCCCGGATCGCTCATCAACGTTTCGTCCCAGATGGGCCATGTCGCAGGGCCGGACCGCGCGGTCTATGCCGCGAACAAACACGCGCTGGAAGGGATGACCAAGGCGATGGCAATCGAATGGGGCCCCCACCGCATCCGCGTGAACACGCTGTGCCCCACCTTCATCCGCACGCCGCTTTCCGAACAGACCCTCCGCAATCCGGAACGCCGCGTCTGGGTCGAATCCAAGATCAAGCTGGGCCGGGTCGGAGAGGTCGAGGACCTGATGGGCCCCGTCGTCTTTCTTGCGTCTGACGCAAGCGCGCTGATGACGGGGACGCATCTTCTGATCGATGGCGGCTGGACGGCGGAATAGGGGCCATGGCGCGATATCCCGATCCTTCCGACCCCATTCACCCTGTCTCCCCTCCGGGCCAGCGTCACACCTGCATCACCAAAGGAATAACCCCATGAATGCGCAAGAGATGGAAGCCCGCATCGTCCGCTACGGCGATCTGCAACCCTGCAAGACCGCCTTCATCGACGCGCATACGCCCGGGTCGAACCAGAAGGAAAACTTCACGATCATCGGCGGCGGCGTGTCGGAATCCCCCGATCAGCATGTCCACATCTCGATCCCGCATGGCTTCAACATCGGCGCTGCCGGTCAGCCGCCGAAATGCCGCAACTCGCTGCACAGCCACCGCACGGCCGAGGTGTTCTTCGTCCTGTCGGGCCGCTGGCGCTTCTTCTGGGGCAGATGGGGCAATGCGGGCGAGGTCGTGCTCGAAAAGGGCGATATCTTCAACATTCCCACGGGCATCTTTCGCGGCTTTGAAAACATCGGTGATGATTATGGGATGATCATGGCCGTGCTGGGCGGGGACGATGCCGGGGGCGGCGTCATCTGGGCCCCGCAGGTGATCCAGGATGCGGCGACCCATGGTCTTGTCCTGTCTGAAAAGGGCAAGCTCTACGACACAAAGAAGGGCCAGCACCTGCCCGAAGGCATTCGTCCCATGCCCCTTCTGACGGACGAAGAACTGCGCGCCTATCCCGAACCCACCACAGCCGACGTAATCCCGAGCCATGTCGCACGCTACTGGGATCTCTATGGTCTGTCTGACCGCACCCCGGCCATGGTCATCGGGGTCGACGGCAAACTGCGCGACAGACCAGGGTTTGCGGTTGATTTCCTCACGCGCGGGTCGGCGCAGGTCGCGGCAGCGGGGTCCGCCTTTCCAACCGTCCTCATGCCCGTCACCGGCCACTGGCGCGTCACATGGGACAGCGGCAAGGCGACGCTGGCTCCCGGCGACACGATGTCGGTCCCGGAAAACACGCCCTATACGGCCGAACCGTCGATGACAGGTGAAGCGGCGCTGTATCGCGTCGTCTCGACCGGCGACAAGGCCGGCCCGACGTGGCGCGGATAGGGGGGCCGGACCGATGACACGCATCAGGACAACCCATGTCGGCTCCTTGCCCCGCAGCCAGGAAGTGGTTGATTTCCTCTTTGCCCGCGAAAAGGGCGAACCCTATGACCCCGCTGCCTTTGACGCCTGCATGACGCAGGCCGTCAGAAATATCGTCGCCCGTCAGAAAGAGGCCGGCGTCGATGTGGTCAGCGACGGAGAGATGTCGAAGATCAGCTATGCGACCTATGTGAAGGACCGCTACGAAGGCTTTTCGGGTGACTCAAAGCGGAACGCCCCGGCAGACCTGAAACTTTTCCCCCGCTTCCTTGAACGGCAATCCAAGGGCGGCGGCACGCCAAGCTATGCCCGGCCGTCCTGCACCGGCCCCGTGCGGTCAAAGGGGCAAAGCGAAAACCTCAAGGATATCGCAAACCTCAAGGCGGCGATGGCCGAACATGGTGTGGCGCATGGCTTCATGAATGCGGCATCGCCGGGGGTGATTTCGCTGTTCCTCCCGAATGCGCATTATCCCAGTCGCGCGGCCTATCTTGCCGCCCTGTCCGATGCGATGGCCACCGAATACCGCACCATCGTGGACGCGGGGCTTGATCTGCAGGTGGATTGCCCTGATCTGGCTCTGTCGCGCCACATGATCTTCACTGACCTCTCGGACGAGGAATTCGTCCGGGTCGCCGAGGAAAACGTGGCCGCCCTGAACGCGGCCCTGGCGGGGATCGATCCGTCCCGCGTCCGCGTCCATATCTGCTGGGGAAATTACGAAGGGCCGCATGTCTGCGACATTTCCATGGCCCACGTCCTGCCGGTCCTGATGAAGGTAAACGCGCAAAAGATCCTGTTCGAAACCGCAAACCCCCGCCATGGTCACGAATGGGAAATCTTTCAGGAACGCGCAGGTGACATCCCCTCTGACAAGATCCTGATACCCGGCGTTGTCGATACCACCACGAATTTCGTCGAACATCCGCAGCTGGTCCGGCAAAGGCTGGAACGGTTCACCCGCGTCTTTGGCACCGAAAGGGTAATGGCCGGGTCCGACTGCGGATTTGGCACGTTCGCGGGCTTTGGTGCCGTAGACCCCGATATCGCCTGGGCCAAGCTCAGAACCATGGCAGAGGGCGCAGCGCTGGTGGCATGACGCGGCCCCTCGTCATGCTGCCTGGCATGATGTGCGATGCCCGGCTGTTCGCACATCAGATTGCCGACCTGTCGCGATCCCGGCCCGTCATCGTTCCGCCGATATCCCGGCATGACACGATGGCGGCGCTGGCCGCCGACGTTCTGGCACAGGCCCCGCCTGTCTTTGACCTTGCCGGCCTGTCGATGGGCGGCATCGTGGCGATGGAGGTGATGGCTCAGGCCCCGCACCGCGTCGCTCATCTGGCCCTGATGGACACAAACCCATGGGCCGAGGCTCCCGAACGGCAGGTGTTGCGACAGGATGAAATCGACCGCGCCCTTGCCGGGGGCCTGCCCGGGATCATGCGGGACGAGATGAAGCCACGTTACCTTGCCCCCGGTCCGGGGCGGCCCGGTGTTCTCGACCTCTGCATGACCATGGCGCTTGACCTTGGCCCTCAGGTCTTCGCCCGCCAATCGCGCGCCCTGCGCAGCCGGCCCGACCGGCAGGAAACCTTGCAAGGGGTCCGGATCCCGACCCTGATCCTCTGCGGGGCCAAAGACGGCCTTTGCCCGCCAGAACGCCACAAGTTGATGCACGACCTGATCCCCGGCTCGGACCTGGTCATCGTCCCCAATGCAGGCCATCTGCCGCCCCTTGAACAGCCGGACGCCACCCTTGCTGCGCTGAGGTGCTGGCTGGGCCTGTCCTGATGCCGCCCCTGCCGTGCCACGTCGAATATCAGAATCCCGCCCGACGTCGGGGCCGGGTGCAGGATTTGGGGCTGTTTCAGGTTCCACAGCGTGTTGTTGCAACCCGTCGCCCGATGTTCCTCCATCGTCTGGCGGGAAAACTCATAATCTTTTGAGATAAATTCATAATTCCGCGAACGGTAGATCAGCTGCAAGATGCTGTAGGATTTCTCGTCCGCCTCTCCCGCCAGAAGTTCGGTCTCGCAAAGCTGGCGCAATTCGGGCGGCCGTTTGCCAAGCAGGTCATGCATCGCCCTGCGCAGCGCCTGCACCCGCGTTCCCGGCCTGTTGTCTGCGATCAGCGCGGAATTGATCGCACCAATCGAAATCTCCTTATCCCAGACCGGTTCGACCCCCGCCTCGGACAGGGCCTGATAAACTCCACCCTGACAGGCACCCAGCGCCCCGCCAACCAGCAAGGCAAGTGCGATGCGATCATGGGGTGGGCGATGGGCGGCGGTCATGATGGCGGTCTTCGGTCAGGATCGGTGGCAGGGGTGCCGCCAGGCGACTCCATGAACCAACCGTGTCTCACGACAAGCGACTGACCCGTCGGGGCATTGCTCGCGGCGCCGGCAAAAACTGCACGGCATCAGCCACGTCATCGGTCGTCTTGAATTCGTCATCGACTGTGTCCTTGAGCCTCGCGCCACGGATCACCTCCTCCTCGGTGATACCCACGGCCGCCGCCTGTTCGGGGATCTGCTTGTCGACCAGAGGCGTGCGCACAAAGCCGGCGCAGACCACATTGGCCGTGACGTCATGTTCGGCCACTCCTTGGCCAGAACCCACACCCGGGCTGGTGGAACAAACCCGTCTTCCCCCTGATCCTTGTCCCGACCAAGGCGAAAGTCCAAATCTCGATCCGCCTCCATTCCGCCTTTGGCGAACCCGGCGCGATCGGCTACTGATTCATGGCCGCCCTCCCGATCAGGGACGCAGCGCCGGCGGTCGGCGTTCACGTCATGCTGCGCCGGAACAGGAAGACCGGCTTTGCCGGCGTCGGAGTCAAGAAATGACCTATACTACCCCTCTCAAGAACAAACTCGCCCTCGGGATCGACGATATCAAGGAAGAGGGGAAACTTGCTCGCCTGCTGGCCGATCTTCGGGCCAAGATCCTGTCCCCCGTGCCGGGCGACATCGTCTGGCGGTATCACGAGTCGGACATTACGCAGTCTGACGCGCAGTCGGCTGACATCGCCGGTTGGGCCCCATTCACCCAGCGCACCGTCTGGTCGAAACATCAGGGCCACACCTGGTTCGGCGCCCAAATCACCGTCCCCGAGGAGGCGCGGGGCAAGACCTTTCTCCTCCGCTTTTCCTCGCAATGGCAGGATCGTCCCGGCTCCACCGATCCCCAGTGTCTGGCTTATCTGGATGGCCATGCCGCGCAGGCCATCGACGGTAACCATACTGAACTTGTCATCATGCGCGATGCGGTGCCGGGCAGGGTCCGCGATCTGCGGGTCAATGCCTTCACTTTCTTTGACAGGCCCCTGGCCGGTTTCGGCGTCGAATACCTGATCCGCAACGAACGGATCGAGGCGCTTTATCATGACCTCATGACCCCGTTCGAGGTCGCCCAACGCCTCCACCAGACCGACCCGCGCCGCCATGCGATCTTCAACCTTGTCGACGCGGCCCTGCGTGCACTCGACCGGCGGGGCAGGGGCCTGACCCCCGGCATGGATGAAACACTGCCTGATGCCGAGGCCATCGCCGCCCGGATCTATGCCCTGACCGATACCGAAGTTCAGCCCACCATCTCGGCTCTGGGCCACACCCACCTTGACGTAGGCTGGCTCTGGCGCGTCATGCACACCCGCGACAAAACGGGGCGCTCCTTCGCCACGGTGCTTAACCTGATGGCCGAATATCCGGGCTTTGTGTTCATGTACAATCAGGCGGTCCTCTTCGACTTCCTGAAAACCGACTACCCCGAAATCTGGGCGGGCGTGGTCGAAGCCGTGAAACGCGGCCAGTTCGACATCGACGGCGCGATGTGGGTCGAACCCGACGCAAATATCGTGTCGGGCGAGTCGATGGTGCGCCAGATCATGTGGGGCCGCCGTTTCCACATCGACAACTTCGGCATCACCCCCACCTGCGTCTGGCTGCCCGATACCTTCGGCTATTCCGCCAACATGCCGCAAATCATCCAGAAATCGGGGCTGAGTTTCTTTTTGACCTCGAAACTGTCGTGGAACGATACCGACCGGCACCCCTATGACACCTTCTTCTGGCGCGGCATCGACGGGACCGAGACGAAGGCCCATCTGATTACCGCGCAAAAGTTCGAAAGCGAAGAGATCTACACTACCTACAACTCGGACCTCTCGGTCTCCGAAGTCATGGGCTCGTGGAAACGCTATGAACCCAAAGCCGTGCATGACGAGCTTGCCCTCTGCTACGGCTATGGCGACGGCGGCGGCGGCCCGACGCGGGCGATGATCGAACGCGGCCACCGCCTGCAACGCGGCATCCC